>DKKP01000012.1 GCA_002455335.1 Anaerolineales bacterium UBA6663
GCGGGGAGCGAGGGCCTGACCTTTCTGCCGTATCTGACCGGTGAGCGCACGCCGCACCCCGATCCGGATGCGCGCGGCGCGTTCGTCGGCCTGACGGTGCGACACACCCAGGCGCATCTGACACGCGCCGTGCTCGAGGGCGTGAGCTACGGCCTGCGCGATTCGCTCGAACTGATGCGGGGATTGGGGCTACAGGCCGACACCGTGCGCGCCTCGGGCGGCGGGGTCAAGAGCGCGTTCTGGCGGCAATTGCTCGCCGATGTTTTTGGGGCCGGGCTGGCGACTGTGACCTCGACCGAAGGCGCGGCCTTTGGCGCGGCTTTGCTCGGCGGTGTGGCGGCCGGCGTGTGGTCGTCGGTGGAGGCGGCCGGAGATGCGGCGGTGACGGTCGTCGCTGTTACGGCGCCCGCCGACGAGCGCGCAGCCTTCGAGCGCGGCTATCAGATCTATCGACGGCTCTATCCCGCGCTGGCGCCCGTCTTTGCGGACATCGCGCATACGTAGAAGACCGCGGCACAGATCGCTCACCGATCGTACTGAAGCCGAACCGAGGGCGCCGTGCAGGCGCCCTCGTTCTGTATGGTCGTGTGAACGCCCTTCAGACGTTGCACTCCTGACACGACCGACCTTACCCACCTAGATCTCAGCACCGAGCAGGCCATCCGCGCCGAGCAACAACGAGAGCTCACCGGCGTGTGGCAATTCGTGGTCGAGCATCCCGCACAGAATCTGCACAGTCGGTGGCTCATCATCTGATCCAAGGCGGCTCCCGACGGCCGCTGGCGAGCCTTCACTTACGACGAGTTGATACCCCGCGGTAGTGTCGACCTCGGGGCCGCGCTGGCGCAACTCGCCGAGATCGTGGAGGCGCTCAGGCCAGGCGCGCCGCGGGTCCCTCGCCTGGCGATCGACCGACAAACCAAACGCGCCCCAACATCGCTGATGTTGGGGCGCGTTTGGTGTACACACCTGTGCGCTCGAATGGATTTGAACCATCACAGCCTTTCGGCCACTAGGCCCTCAACCTAGCGCGTCTGCCAATTCCGCCACGAGCGCGTGGGCGCTGCTAGAAAGCCGGATGCTTTTCAGCAGAGCGGTAGAATTATAACGACTGTTGGCATCCATCGCAAGGGTACGGAGGGAAATCAGGACCGTGGCTCGATTTGACGCATATTCCGGCATAAGCGGCGCCCAGATCGGCCCAAGCACCTCACGGCCCGAACACCGCCCACTGCGGTCAACGACCGCCACGCCCCAATCATGACCGCGCTGCGCCTGCCGCTCTTCCCGCTCAACACCGTGCTCTTCCCCGGCATGGTGCTGCCGCTCCACATCTTCGAGCCGCGCTACCGCGAGATGGTGAACCGCTGCCTCGACGAGCACCTGCCCTTCGGCGTGACCCTCATCGAAAGCGGCCCCGAGGTCGGCGGCCCGGCCCAGCCACATCCCGTCGGCACCTACGGAATGATCCAAAACGTCGAACGCCTCGCCGACGGCCGCATGAACATCGAGGTCGTCGGCCAGGAGCGCTTCCGGATCGTGTCGCTCCACCACGACAAGAGCTACTTGTGCGGCACGCTCGAACGCTACCCGCTCGACGCCGCCGGAACAGCTCGCGCTGTCGCCCTCGGCCACGCCCTCCGCCCGTGGGTCCAGCGGTATCTTAAAATCCTGGGCGAGAGCGCCAACGTCAGGCTCGACACGCAGTCGCTGCCCGATGAGCCCACCGCCCTTGCGTACCTGGCTGCCATCGTAGCCCAGGTGCCAGCGCCCGAAAAGCAGGCCCTCCTGGCCTGCCCAAGCGCCGTCGAACTGCTCGCCCGCGAACGCCGCCTCTACCGCCGCGAGGTGTCGCTCATCCGCGCCCTGCTCGCCCACCGCGACGACGACGCCAATCCGGATTTCTGCCCAAACTGAGCCAAGCAGATCGTGAAGATGCGCTGGATGAGGCGCCTCAGTCCAAATCCTTCACACCCACCCACGGCCGCTGGGCCTTGTCCCCCGGACGTTCTTGATGACAGGGGCACGCGGGCAGATCGAGCTCCAGCGCGCCTCCGGGCGTTGAGGAGACGAACCGCGAAGGCGCCGGGCGCACCACGGTGAAGCGGGCCCGACGCCACGCATCGGGACAGCGACAGGACAAACCGCGAAGACGCTAAGCACCCCAGGCCGTCTGTTGCCGTGTCGGAGGTCAGTCCTGGCTGCGAGTGCGGTGCACATCGCCAGCCATGGATGAACAGAGGCGCCCTATCCGCTTCATCCGTTGATCCGTTACAGAATCCGTTGAAAGCGCCCGTTACAGCATCCGTCGACGGCGCAAGCTTGCCCTACGAGCCTCCAAGGGCCGGGTCAGCGGCGAGCCAGGCCGCGGCGTGCACAAGATCGGCCGCGGTCAGTTCATGCCCTGCCTCGAGGCGCTCGACGCGCACCCGCGCGCCGCGCTGGCTGAGGTAAGGGACCACGGCTGCGCCAGACAGCAAGAACGGGTCGCGCTCGCCTTCGAGAACAAGGACGGGCATCCCGCCCAGATCGTGCTCGGGCGGCTGCTCCATCACCATCACCGGCCGGAACAGGACAGCACCCGCGAACACCGCCGGCCAGCGGCTGAGCGCCGCCAGCGCGATGTTGGCGCCGTTGCTGTAGCCAACGGCCCAGACAGCCTGCGCCGAAAAGCCATAGCGCTCGGCCGCATCATGCACCAAGCCCGTCAGCGCCTCGGCCTCGGCCCAGAGATGATCCTGGTCGTATCGCGTCGCACTGAAGCGCCGAAAGAATCGCGGCGCGCCCTCTTCGAGCGAACGTCCACGAACACCGAGTCGATGCGCCTCCGGCGCAATCCGCCGCCCCACGTCGAGCAGTTGGGTCTCATCGGCCCCTGTGCCGTGAAGGAGCAGCAATGTACGCGGCCCAACACCACGCTCGAAACGATGGATCCATCCCGGGTCCCACTCAGTCATCATCCGCACATCCTCCAGCACCGCGCACCCAACCTACAAATCGATGTTCGCCCGCGCATCCCCGGCAATGGCGGTGAGGTGATGAATACCCACGCCGGCATGGCGCTCAGTCGAGCGGCTTGAGCGCGGCCACGATCTGGGCGCGGCGCGGCTCGAGGAACGGCGGCAGCGCGACGGCTTCGCCCAGCGTCTCGACCGGCTCGTCGACGGCGAAGCCGGGTCCGTCGGTCGCGATCTCGAACAGGATCCCGGCCGGCTCGC
Organism: Anaerolineales bacterium UBA6663; assembly: GCA_002455335.1. Classification (GTDB taxonomy): domain Bacteria; phylum Chloroflexota; class Anaerolineae; order Anaerolineales; family UBA6663; genus UBA6663. The sequence continues at coordinate 3,219 of DKKP01000012.1, forward strand.
GGAAGTACAGGCTGCGGAAGTAGTAGCGGTCGACTTCCCCGCTGTGTCGGACGCCCAAACGCGTGAGATGCTCGGTCCAGGCGTGATAGTTCGCCTCGTCAGGTGTCCGCAAGGCAACATGATGTACACCGCCCGCGCCCGGGTACGCGGGCCGCAGATCGGGGCGCACGGCGACATGGAGTTCGGTGTGCGGCCCGGCCTCCGCGTCGGCGCCCATCACGTAGACGTGCACGGAATGCGTCGGGTCGGTCGGGTCGGGATAGGCGCGGACCTCGTTCATCCCAAGGACCTCGCGCAAGACGCGATCGGTGCTGTTCAGGTTCGGGATCGTCACAACGATCGGTCCCAGGCCCCGGACCTGGTGTTCGGCAGGCACAGCACTGCCCGCCCAGGGCACGGAGGGGTCGCCCAGGCCGCCATCGACGACAAAGGCCAGGCGCTGACCCTCTGGGTCCTCGAAGTCGAGCGTGGGCCGCCCATCGCGGTCGCCGATGACGCCCTGCCGCACTTCGAGATCGGCCAACCGAGCATGCCAATACTCGAGCGCGGCGATATCGCGCACACGCAGACCGGTGCGCGTGACTGTATGTCCGCCGCGCCGCTCGGGCGCGACCGGCCAGTCGAAAAACGTCAGGTCGTTGCCGGGCGTGCCGACGCCGTCGGAGTAGAAGAGGTGATAGGCGCTTGTGTCATCCTGGTTGACCGAGCGCTTGACAAGACGCATCCCGAGCGCCTCGGTGTAGAAACGCTTGTTGTCGCGGATGCGGGCCGAGACCGCCGTGAGGTGGTGAAAGCCGAGCAGCTGGGGTGTGTTCATCTGGGTCCCTTCAGCGTAACGTTGACCGTCTGTGGCGACGCGATCGCGACAGACGTGCGTATTTCTATCGCTGAACGACCCGCAAGACACGGGCGCCGCACGATCCGCAAAATCGGCCGCGTCGTCCGGGTCAGCCTCAGACGCCGCGCGTGCTTGTGCGAACGATGAGTTCGGGCTGGAGTAATGTCGGGGAAACGACCTGTGCGCCAGGGGAGTCGTCGGACTCGCCGATGAGCGAATCGACAAGACGCACCGCCTGAGCGCCGGCCTCACGCAGCCGCTGGCGCATCGACGTGAGCGGAGGCCAGAAGAGCGCAGCCTCCGGGATGTTGTCGACGCCGACCACGGCCAGGTCATCGGGGATCCGCCGACCGAGCGCATGCGCCGCGTACATCACGCCCAACGCCATCTGATCATTGCCGGCGAAGATCGCATCGAGCTTCGGGTGGCGCTCGAGCAACGACTGGCCGGCCAAACGCCCGCTCTCGGCGCCCCAGTCACCGACCGCCACAAGGGTCTCGTCCACGCTCAGACCGCCGGCCGTCAAGGCCTGGCGCCAACCGGCGAGACGTTGCTGCGCCTCCCACCAATCATTCGGTCCGGCGACGACGCCCACCTGACGTGCGCCCAATGCCAGGAGGTGCTCGGTGGCCAGACGGCCGATAGCCAGGTTGTCGATCCCGATGAGCGGCGCGCCCACGACTGTCGGGTCGCCGTTGACAAACACCAGCGGCAGCGCCGCCGCCGTCGAGATCTCGCGCGCCCGCGCCCGGTTGTCGCCGATCTCAGGGATGGCCCAGATCACGCCATCGACCCGGCGGGCCTGTAACGACGCCAACAATGTCTTTGCGTCAGCGAGCTCCGGCCGATGTACCAGGTTCAGCGAGATCGAGTAGCCCAGCTCGGCCGCCTGGCGCTCGATGCCCGTCAACACCCGCGACGGGCCATAGAACTCAAGGCCAAAGGCCACGATGCCCAGCGTGTGCGAGCGCCCACGGATCAGACTCCGCGCCAGGATATCGGGCGCATAGCCGAGGTCTTTGATGACGGTCTGAACCCGCGTCAGCGTGTCGGCCGCGACGTCTGGGTGGTTGTTGATTACCCGCGAGACCGTCTGGGTCGACACACCGGCCACCTTGGCGACATCGCGGATCGTGAGGCGTTTGAGTGAGTTTCGGGCGGGCACGTTGGCTATCCTACTCCAAAACGCCAAGACGGCAACGCGGACGGTCCGCCCGTGTTCACGGGCGGGCCGATGCCGTTGGTCAAGTCAGGTTCGTCCGCCTGTCGCAGGCCTTCGCGCTAGCTCAACCCGCGCCGCAGCAGGTAGTACGCGTCGTTCCACTGCAACTCGCGCTTGAACGCGTTCAGATCGGTCGACGCATCAATCAGGGCAAACTCCAGATCCGCGATCTCGGCCAGGTCGCGTAGGTGATCGACCGTCACCGCCTGGCTGAACACCGGGTGGTGCGAGCCGCCGGCGTAGATCCAGCCCGAGGCCGAGACCTTGAGGTTCGGCCGCGGGACCCACAGCGCGCGCGCCACGGGCAGCTTGGGCAGCGGCGCCTCGGCCGGAACGACCTCGACCGTGTTGACAACGAGTCGGAACCGGTTGCCCAAGTCGACCAGCGTGGCATTGACACCCGGGCCGGGCTTCGTGTCGAACACCAACCGCGCCGGGTCGGCCTTACCGCCGATGCCCAGCGGATGCACCTCGAGGCGCGGCTTCTCGCCCGCGATGCTCGGGCAGATCTCGAGCATATGCGCGCCCAGCACCTGATGCCCGCCGCGCCCGAAGTGGTACGTGTAATCCTCCATGAATGACGTCCCGCCGGGCAACCCGGCGTTCATGACCTTCATGGCGCGCCCGCACAGCGCGGCCTTCCAGTCGCCCTCGGCCCCGAACCCGATGCCGTCGGCCATCAGCCGCTGAACGGCCAGGCCCGGCAACTGATGCAGGCCGTGCAGATCCTCGAATGTGGTCGTGAAGCCCTTGAAATCTCCGGCCGCCACGAACTTGCGCAGCCCGACCTCGATGCGCGCGGCTTCGCGAAGCGAGGCGTGTCCGGCCTGCCCAGGTTCAAGGTCTGGCGCGACGACGTAGTCGGCGTGGTAAGCGTCGATCAGGCTCTTGATCTCGGCCTCGCTGGCTGCGTTGACGTGCTGCACCAGATCGCCGACGCCGTAACCGTTGATCGACACACCCAAACGGATCTGGGCCTCGACCTTGTCGCCCTCGGTGACCGCGACCTCACGCATGTTGTCGCCAAGCCGCCCGATGCGCGCGCCCTGCAGATCGGCCCAGGCCACCGCAGCGCGCGACCACACCCCGATCTCGGCTCGCGTCTCGACGTCTTGCCAGTGGCCAACCACGACCTTGCGATTGCGGCGCAGCCGCGTGTTGATGAACCCGAACTCGCGATCGCCATGCGCCGACTGGTTCAGGTTCATGAAGTCCATGTCGATCGTGGACCACGGGATCTCGGCGTTGTACTGGGTGTGCAGATGGAGCAGCGGTTTCTTCAGCGCCTGCAGACCCGCGATCCACATCTTGGCCGGCGAGAACGTGTGCATCCAGGCGATCATGCCCACGCAGGCCGGCGCGGCGTTCGCCTCCAGACATAGGCTGAGGATCGCGTCGGGCCCGGTGAGCACCGGCTTGAAGGTCACTTTGACCGGCAGCTCACGGGCCACCGACAACGCCGCCGCGATCTCGCGCGAGTGCTCGGCGACCTGTTCGAGCGTCTTTGGGCCATACAGGTGCTGGCTGCCCGTCACAAACCAGACCTCATAGTGTTCCAGGTTGATCATGCGATATCTCCTTCAAGAGAGTCGATTACTGTCCATACACGGTCGTGTAGCGCAGGTGCAGTTTGTCGACGTCGGCCTGCGGGATCACATCCGGCGTCCCAAGCTGCAGCGCCAGCCACACGGTCGCGGCCACGTCCTCAGTCATCACGGCCGCCTTGACGGCCGCCTCCGCGGTCTTGCCGATCGTGAACACGCCATGGTTCTTGAGCAGCACAGCCGGCGACTTACCAATGCTCTCGACCACGATCCTGCCGATGGCCTCGTCGCCGATCAGCGCGAAGCCCCCACACGGGATCGGCCCGCCGAATTCGTCGCCCATGGCCGTCAGCACACACGGGATCTCGCGCCCCACGGCCGCGAAGGCCGTGGCATAGCGCGAGTGGGTATGCACCACCCCGCCCACATCGGGCCGGTGGTTGTAAACGTAGATGTGGCTGTACACGTCCGACGAGGGCTTATAGGCACCCTCGACCCGGTTGCCCTCGAGGTCCATGACCACCATGTGCTGCGGGCGCATGTCTTCGTAGCGGATCCCACTCGCCTTGATTACGACCAGCCCGCTCTCGGGATCGCGCGCCGAGACGTTCCCGCCCGTCCAGCGGACGAGATCGTTCTTGGGCAACTCGAGGTGCAACTGCACCAGCTCTTCCTTCAACTGCTCCAGCATCGGCAACGCCTCGTTTCAGAACGGTCATCAGGCCAGCGCCGCGACTGCGGCCCGCTCGATCGCCAGTCCGGCGCTGTAGCGCGCCATGAAGGCCGCAAAGCCGGCGACGTCACCGGGGTCGGGCGCGATCGTCGTGCCCGCCTGCCCGGCGAACACCGCGTGGGTCAGATAGTCTTCGAGCGATTGGCCCTCGGCCTTGCGCACCTGGAACGCCGCGAGCAACGCGATGCCCCAGGCGCCGCCCTCACCGGCCGTCTCCATCACCGCCACCGGCACACCCATGGCCGCGGCCATGAAGCGCTGTCCGACGCCTCTGGTCTTGAAGAAACCGCCATGCCCCAGGATCTGGTCGATCGTCACCTGCTCGCGCTCGAAGAGGATGTCGAGCCCGATCTTGAGCGCGCCAAGCGAGGCGAAGAGATGCGTGCGCATGAAGTTGGGCAGCGTGAAGCGGCCCTCGGGCGTGCGCACGAAGAGCGGGCGCCCCGCCTCAAGATGCGTCAGGTGTTCGCCCGACAGGTAGTTGTACGCCAGCAGCCCGCCGCCATCGGCGTCGCCCAACAGCGCCTGCTGATACAACGTCTCGAACAGCACGCTCTCGCTGACCCTGACGCCCAGAGTCGCGGCGACTTCACCGAACAACGCAACCCAATCGTTCAGATCCGACGTGCAGTTGTTGCTGTGCACCATCGCGACCGGCTTGCCGGTCGGCGTGGTCACCATATCGATCTCGGGGTACAGCTTCGACAACGCCCGCTCGAGCACGATCATGGCGAAGACCGATGTCCCAGCCGAGACGTTGCCGGTGCGCGGCGCCACGCTGTTGGTGGCGACCATGCCGGTGCCGGCGTCGCCCTCCGGCGGGCACAGCGGGATCCCGGCCTTGAGCTGGCCGCTCGGATCGATTAGCCGCGCGCCGGCCTCGGTGAGCGTGCCGGCCGGCTGGCCCGCGACGAGCACGGTCGGCAGGATGTCGGCCAACGTCCACGGGAGGCCGCGCGCGTTCAGCCGTTTGTCGTACAGGGCCAGGCGACCCGCATCGAAGTCGTTGGTCGTGCTGTCGACCGGGAACATGCCCGAGGCTTCGCCGATGCCCATCACCTTCTGGCTNNGCCCGTGAGCTTCCAGTGGACATACCCGGCCAGCGTGGTCAGGTGCCGGATCGACGAGACGTGCGGCTCCTGGTTGAGGATCGCCTGCTCGAGGTGCGCGATGCTCCAACGCTGCGGGATGTTGAACTGGAAGAGTTCGGTGAGCTGCTCGGCGGCCTGCCCGGTCATCGTGTTGCGCCAGGTCCGAAAGGGCACCAACAGCTGATCGTCGGCGCCAAAAGGCAGATAGCCGTGCATCATGCCGCTGAAACCGATCGCGCCGACGGTCGTGAGCTGCGTGCCATAGGCCGTGAGCACGAACTGGCTGAGTTCGCGGTAGGCCTCCTGCAGACCCTGCCAGACGGAGTCGATGCTGTACGTCCAGACGCCATTTTCGAGCTGGTTTTCCCAGGCATGGCTGCCGGCGGCGAGGGGCGAATGGTCAGGGGCGATCAACACGGCCTTGATCCGCGTCGACCCAAACTCGACGCCCAGGAAGGTTTGACCCTCAAGTATGGTGGTTATCGCTGACTGCAGATTCATCGCGCCCCCCGCCATGACCATCGACCTCAAGCCCACGATCGATCGTCAGGAGTGATTGTTATCGATACCGGGAACGATAACAGGATATGCCAGACCGGCCCTGTCTGTCAAGTTCGGCGTGGCGTATTCACGAAGATTGATGTCGGGAGGCGCGCGACGGACGCGGCGTAGGCTGCCTGCGCTCCGGAGCAGTTCACCGTCGTCGAAAGCGAATAACTGGGGCGATCAGGCTTTCGCTGCGCACAACCTGCGGGATGTCGGCGATTGAGAGGCGCCACCGGCCACGAACGCGCGCTTCTCAGTCGGGGCCACTGACCTCATTGCGCCAACTCAAGGATGCCCGCAAACAGCGTCCGGGCGATCGCGTCCTGCGCCAGGGGCTCGGCGGTGAGGCGGAAGGTAGTCACGAGAAGCTGGCCTTTGCCGTACCGGGCCGTGACAAGCAGCGACACGGCCTTGTGCACCCACCCGACCGCCAGGCCCGCCCAGCTGTGGGTCTTCAGCAACCAGGTCGGCACGTCTTCGATGACGGCGTCAGGCATGATTGACTCGTATTCCATCTCGAGCAGCGGGCCGCCCGGCAGCCCGGCCAATGGCCCAGTCTTGTTAACCCACGCGAACGAGGTCGCCCAGTCGCCCTGCCACGACGTGCGTTCGCGGGCGATGATATGCCCCGCCGGCAGTCGGACGGCGTCGACGGGTTCGTTCGAACGCGCGTCGGCGAGCACGATCGCACGCCCGCCGCCCTGCACGTGTTCGCGGAGCGCCGCGCTGTAGTAGCGGGCCACAACGACCTCGCCGGCGGCCGCTCCGGCCGGGGCGCCTTCGCTGACG
>DKKP01000169.1 GCA_002455335.1 Anaerolineales bacterium UBA6663
ATCATAGGGTTCTCGCTCCTCGGCTTGATTGAGACGTTGAGTCACACGTCGGTTCGCGTGTTTGTTGGTTACGCTCAGGCCATAGGCATTCTCCTCCTTCGCGGTGGTGGGTTACCGCTCGGCCGGTAAGGGCGCACGTCCGCGCACCTCACGAAACTGTCTGCTGGCGATCGCTTTGCCAACAAACATCGACCGCCCTTCACAAACGACTTCGCCGCACCAGAACAGCGATCACGCCGATAAACACCAGGCCGATGACCAACGTGATCACCGACACGACCCGCTCGGCGCTGTCGGGTCTGGTCAGGAACGCAAGCACCGCCGAGGTCAATGTGAGCATCACGGCGATGCGAAACCAGGCCTGCCCGGCCTCAGGGTTCATGGGCCTGCGCCAGATGACAGGCGACGTCGCTGCCCCACCCGGCGCGCTTGAGCGCCGGCACCTCGCGCGCGCAGACCTCGCCCGCGAAGGCCGGGCAGCGCGGATGGAAGGTGCAACCGGTCGGCAGACGCAGCAGGCTGGGCACATCGGTGCTGCGCAGGGCGATTCGCGGCTTGGCCCGGGTCACGTCCGGGTCGGCCTCCGGGATCGCCGACAGCAACACCTGGGTATAGGGATGCTGGGGATGACCGACCACCTGTCGCGCCGGGCCGATCTCGACCAGCCGGCCGAGATACATCACGCCGATGCGGCCCTCCCAGGCGAAATACTTGGCGAGCGCGAGGTCGTGCGTGATCAGCAACACCCCGACGCCCATCTCGTCCTTCAGCCGCGTGAACATCTTCAACAGGCTGATGCGGATCGAGACATCGACCATCGATACCGCTTCGTCGGCCACGATGAAGGCGGGGTTGACGGTCAACGCGCGCGCCACAGAGACGCGCTGACGCTGGCCGCCGCTGAGTTGATGCGGATACTTGTCGAGATAATCGTCCGGCGGCGTCAGGTCCACGATCTCGAGCAGCTCCCGCATACGCTTGCGCGTTTCGGCCTCGCCGCGGGTGAAGCGATGGTGTTGCAGCGGCGCCGCCAGGATGTCGGCGATGGTCTGCACGGGGTTGAGCGAGGCGTACGGGTCCTGATGCACCATCTGCACGCCGAGCCGATACGACTTACGCTCGGCCGGCGCCAGCGCCGCGATATCCTGGCCGCGAAACAGGATCCGGCCGTACGAGACGGGCAGCAGGCCCGCGATCATCTTGCCCGTGGTGGTCTTGCCGCAGCCCGACTCACCGACCAGGCACAACACCTCGCCGGCCGGGATCTCCAGATTGACGTCGTTGACGGCCGTGATGGTCTGGCCCTTGACGTCAAAGGTCCGCTGAACGTGCTCGAGCGTGATGAGGGGTTCGGACATCGTCGGCTACTTGACCTGAAAGGATTTCAAGACATCTCGGGCGTCGGGCCAGCGCCAGCAGGCCACCTGGTGCCCGGGGGCGGCCTCGGTCTGATCCATCTCGTCGCTCCGGCAGCGCGCGTCGGCCAGCGGACAACGCGGGTGGAACTTGCAGCCGGTCGGCAGGTCGATCAGATCCGGCGGCGATCCTGGCACCGAGGTCAGATCCTCTTTGTCGCCGGCGAGCGTCGGCACGGCCTTGATCAGGCCGATCGTGTACGGGTGATACGGGTTCTGGAAGATGGTGCGCACATCGCCGATCTCGATGATCCGGCCCGCGTACATGGTCGCCACCCGGTCGGCCAGCTCGGCCGCCAGCGCCAGGTCGTGTGAGATGAAGAGCATCGAGAAGCCGAGCTGGGATCTGAGCTCCTTGAGGACGTCCATGATGCTGCGCTGCGTGAGGATGTCGAGCGCCGTGGTCGGCTCGTCGAGGATCAGCAGCTGCGGCTCGAGGAGCAAGGCCAATGCGATCAGCACGCGTTGGCGCATCCCACCCGAGAGCTCATGCGGGAAGGAGCGCCAGACCCGCTCGGGGTCGAGCCGCACCCGCGACAGCAGATCCATCGAGCGCTCGCGAAGCGCGTTTGACTGGCCCGACGCTGAGAGATAGCCGTGGGCCCGGGCCGTATCCGCGAAGTGCTCGGAGATACGCAGGACCGGGTTAAGGGCGTTGAGCGCCGATTGGAAGACCATGGCGCACTCGCCCCACCGGAAGCGGCGCAGGGCGTCGCCCTTGAGCCCAAGCACCTCGATCTCACGTGCTGTCGCGTCGGAGCCGTTCGCCGGGCGATGATAAGTCGCGCTGCCATCGACGATCCGGGCGGTGGCCGGCAACAGGTGCATGAGGCCCAGCCCGACCGTGGTCTTGCCTGAGCCGCTCTCGCCGATCAAGGCCAGCGCCTCGCCGCGTTCGATGTCGAAGGAGATACCGCGCACCGCCTGAACCTGGCCGCGCCGGGCGCGATAGGCGATGGAGAGATCGCGGACCGATAACGTGGGTCGAGCCATAGGGTTTTCTCGTCCGTTGAGCGCGGGCGTGCTATACGCTTGTGCGCAGACGCGGATTGAATACCTCGTCCAGCGACCGGGCGAAAGACACCAGGGCCAGCTGAAAGATCACGATCGCGGCCATCGGCGCCAGGATGCTCCAGGCCGCCTGCGGGTTGAACAACACGCCGCGGCGCTCGGCCGCGCTGATCATCACGCCCCAGTTGGCGCTCGAGTACGGCACGATGCCCAGGAAGACCAGGCCGGTCTGCTGGTAGATGGCGTGGGTCATGGCGAAGATCGTCGAGATCGCGACGAACGACATCATGTTGGGCAGCAGCTCGCGAAAGATGATCCGCGGCGTCCCGAGGTCGAGCATGACAGCGGCCTCGACGTAGTCGCGGTTCTTCAGCGACAGCACCTGGCTGCGCACCTGTCGCGCCAGGGCTGGCCATTCGAGCACGGCCATCAACACCGACAGCGTGACCACGTCTTTGAGCGCCAACACGGTTGCCAGTACGGCCAACAGCGGGAACTTGGGGATGGTCAGCCAGATGTTGACCAGCTCCATCAACAGGCTATCCACCCAGCCCCCGACAAAGGCGCTGAACGAGCCGACGACGACCGCGATCAGCATCGAGAGCACCCCGGTGATCACGGCGATCAGCACGATGTCCTTGCCGCCGTTGATGATCTTGCGCAGGTTGTCCTGCCCCTGGAAGTCGGTGCCCAGCCAGTGCTGGGCCGAGGCGCCCTGGTTGATCTCGGTCACGTTGGCCGAGGTCTCGGGCGGCCAGATAAACGGCCCGACGAACGAGAGCAGGACGATCAGGACGATCAGGATGAAGCCAAACAGCCCCATCTTGTTGCGGCTGAGGATCTTCAGGGTTTTGACGCTCTCGCGCCAGAGCCCACTCAAGAAATCTCCGATGGCTTGCATGTTAGTTGTCCCCCCCGGCGATCCGCACGCGCGGATCGAGCCAGCCATACAGGTAGTCGGCCAGGAGGTTCGAGACGACCACCGAAGCCGTGATGATCAGGAACACGCCCTGCATCACAGGGTAGTCGCGTTCAGAGATCGAGCGGGCCAGCAGGAAGCCCACGCCGCGATAGGTGAACAGCGTCTCCAGGAGCACCGAGCCGCCGACGATGAAGCCCACCGAGATCGCCAGACGGGTGAAGAGCGGCAGCGTGGCATTACGCCCCACGTAGGCCGTGAGGATGCGCCCATCGGTCAGGCCACGCGCGCGAGCCACCGTGACGTAGTCCTCGCCCAGCGTCGCGACCGTGTTGCTCTTCATCTGCAGCATCCATGAACCGATCGACGAGAGCACATAGACCAGGAGCAAGACGCGCACATGCATGAAGATGTCGGCCAGGAACTCGAGCGTGAACGCCGGCTTGATCCCGGGCGACATGGCGCCGCGCATCTCCATGATCGGCACCCACTTCCAGGTGATCCCAAAGAGCAGGATCGCCAGCAGGCCGATCAGGTAGGGTGAGATCGCGTCAAGCGTGGCTGCGATGTTGCTCAACAGATGGTCGATCCAGGTATCGCGGCGATAGGCCATGATCGCGCCCAACGCGACGCCCAACACGAAGGTGATCAGCAGCGCCAGGCCGACGCTGAACAATGTCCATGGCAGCACCTGGGCGATCATGTCGCTCACCCCCAGGCCCGCTGATTTGTACGAGGAGCCCAGGTCGCCGCGCACCACGTTTCCCAGGTAGTCGAGGTATTGAACCGGCAGGGGCTTGTCGAGGTCGATGTTCATCAAGGCCGCTGCCTGATTTCGGGCATCCTCGGGTGAGACGCCCTGGGTCGTCAGTTCCTGGATCAGGACGTCGACGGCGTTGCCCGGCATCGCCCGGATCACGAAGAACGTGATGCTGGTCACGAGCCAGATGCTGAACAGGGCCTTGGCCAGCCGGCGGAGCAAGAAGCTCGACGCGATCTTCCGAATGACGCCGAGGGCGGCGGGCTCTGTCGGCGTAGAGGTCGTGATCGTGGCCATAGTGAGATGGTTTCTCGATGAACGCGTCTCAGTGATAGAGCAAATATTCGGCACGAGCGTCGGCGAATGCCGTCTCGGCCTCGGCCCAACTCGCCGCGATCGCCTCAGCCGACCAACCGGCCTCCAAAGCCAGACGGGCATCCGGCCCGCCCAGCAGACGATCGAAGTGTGCGTTCCACGCCACGCGACCCGGGTGCAGCGCACGTACTGCCGCGATCACGTGCAGCCCAAGACGCACCGGGCGCAGCGCAGCGCGATCGATCACATGCACCTGGACCCCGTCGCAGAGCTGGCCCGCAAAGCGATCGGTCGTCGGCGCGAAACGCGTCGGGCGGAAGCGAACGCCCGGAAGTTCACGCGCGTTCAGCGCCTCGGTCAGGGCTTCGCCATCGACCCAGGGCGCGCCACAGATCTCGAACGGCAGGGCCGTGCCGCGCCCAACCGAGAGGTTCGTGCCCTCGAGCAGGCACATCCCCGGGTAAACGACAGCCGTCGACAGATGCGGCACGTTGGGCGAGGTCGGCGCCCAGGGCAAGCCGGTTTCGTCGAACCACTGCGCGCGACGCCACTGCTCGAGCGCGACGACCGTGAGATCGGTCTGCAGTGCGAAGTGGGCATTGAAGAAACGCGCCAGCTCGCCCAGCGTCAACCCATGCCGAATCGGGATCGGCGCAATGCCCACGAACGACTCATGTCCCGGCGCGACAAGCGGGCCCTCGACGCTGACGCCGTTGATGGGGTTCGGCCGATCGAGCACCCACACGGGCAGGCCGGCCCGGCCTGCCGCGCGCAGCACGTAGAACAGCGTGCTGGCGTAGGTATAGAAGCGCGCGCCTACGTCTTGCATATCGAAGATGAGCGCATCCACTTCGGCCAGCATCCCGGCTGTCGGCTCATGGCCGTCGCCGTACAGGCTGTAGACGGTCACCGCGGCCCGCTCGTCATGCGCATGCGTGACCCGCACCCCATCCGCGGCCGCGCCGCTCCAGCCATGCTCGGGGCCGAAGACCGTCGTGACCTTGAGCCCGCTCAACCGCAGCGCCGCCAGGGCATGCGTGCAATCCGGCAGGATCGCGGCCGGATGCGCCACGAGGCCGATGCGCTTGCCGCGCAATTCCGCAAAGGGCTCGCGGAGGAGCCGTGCCAGGCCGGTCAATGTCATGGTGCGTCTGGTTGTCCGACGCCAGTTGGCGATGCAACGAACCGCCGATACCGCCTCCGCGGCCCGGCTGCATCTGCCCTCTGGGTTCGATCGTTTTGTGCGCTGGAAACCGCTGCCGTGCCCCAGATCCAGATCAGGCGGCGTGGGCCGGGCCCAGTGCGCTGACCATGCTGGTATAGACCATATAAGACCACTATACACACAGACCGATCACCGAGTCAAGCGGCGTCAGACGCCGCCAACCGGCTTGCGCTTGCGGTAGATCAACTCGGCGACGCCCGGGAGCACGTAGTCGGGCAGCGCGCCGACCTGAACATATCCCAGGCGCTGATAGAACCGCTGCGCTGCCGTGTTGAAGTCGGAAACAAGCAAGAAGATGTCGTCAGCCAATGGGAAGATCACGTTCTCGGCGTGCGCCATCAGTGCCTGGCCGAGCCCACGCCCCTGCCGATCGGGCCGGATGCCGATCAGCCGGATGTAGCCGCTGCGGGCAAAGGCGCCGACCGGCTCAAGCCAGAGGAAGCCGCCCGGCCCACCGTCGGCCTCGGCCACAAAGAGCGCAACACCACGCGCCAGCCCGGCCGCAAAGGTGCGGCGCGCCGACTCGTAGGTCACGCCATAGCGCTGCCAGAGCGGGTTGTCGGCCATGATCGCGGCGCATGGGTCGAGGTCGGATTCGCCGAACTGACGAACGATCATGTGATCTTCTTTGTGAGATGCAGATGCGGATCGAGGATGTCGCGGACGCCGTCACCCAGCAGGTTGAAACCCAGCACGCAGAACATGATCGCCAGGCCCGGCGCGACAGCCATCCACGGCGCCAACTCCATCATCTTGCGGGCGTCGCTGAGCATACTGCCCCAGGAAGGGTTGGGCGGGATCGTGCCCAGGCCCAGAAAGCTCAGCGCCGCCTCGGTCAGGATCGCCCACGAGAACGCCAGGCTGAGCTGGACCAGCGATGGCGCGATCGCGTTGGGCAGGATGTGCTTGAAGATCAGGCGCGCATGGCCCACGCCCAGGCTGCGTGAGGCCTCGACGAACTCAAGGCCCTTGAGCAGCAACACCGAGCCGCGCGCCACCCGCGCGAAGATCGGCAGGTACACGACAGCGATAGCGATCACGGTATTGCGCAGCCCCGGCCCAAGCGCTGCCGCGATGGCCAGCGCCAGCAGCAGCGCCGGAAAGGCGAACATCAGGTCGACCAGGCGCATGATGACGTTGTCGGTCCATCCGCCGGCATAGCCCGAGACCGTTCCGAGCAGCGTGCCGCCCACGAAGGCCAGCGACACCGACAGCATGGCCACGGTCAATGAGTTCGTCGCGCCGACCATCAATCGGCTGAAGATGTCGCGCCCGAACTCGTCAGTGCCGACCCAGTACTGGCCATTAGGCGCCAGCAGACGATCGGCTGGGTTCTGCGCCACAGGCGAGTACGGCGTCAGCCACGTGGAGAACAAGGCCACGACCGCGTAGGTCGTGATGATGAACAACCCGGCCATCGCGCTCGGGCTACGCCCCAGACGGCGGAGCAAGGAGCTGCCAGCCGCCTTATTCATAGCGCACCCGCGGGTTGACGATACCGTAGGCCAGGTCGGCAAGCAGGTTGACCATCACGAACGCGAAGGCAATGAACAGGATCACACCCTGAACAAGCGCGTAATCGCGCTGGTTGATCCCGTTGAGGAGCAGTCGACCCAAACCGGGCATCGCGAAGACCTCTTCGATGATGATCGTGCCACCGAGCAGGTATCCGGCCTCGAGCCCCACAAGCGTGATCACCGGGATCAGGGCGTTCTTCAAACAGTGCCGGATGATCACATCGCGTTCCGACCGCCCCTTGGCGCGCGCCGTCCGCGCGTAATCTTTGTTCAGTTCCTCGAGCAGGGCCGAGCGCGTCGTGCGCATCACGGCTGCGCTGAAGGCCAACCCAAGCGTCAGCGCGGGGAAGATGATCTGCTTAAGGTTCTCGGCCGGGTCTTCGATGAACTCCACGTAGGCGCCCGAGTTCGGCAAGATGTGAAAGTACGTCGAGAGGCCGTAGATGATCAGCGTGCCCATCCAAAACCCGGGCACGGCCAGCCCTGCCAGGGCGAACAACCTCCCCGCGTAATCCAACACCGTGTCACGCTGAATGGCGGAGACCAGACCGATCGGGATGCCGATCGTCAGCGCGATCAACATCGCGACGAAGGCCAACTCCATCGTCAGCGGATAACGCTTCAGGATCTCGGAGAGCACAGGCTGACCCGAGCGCACCGAGTAGCCAAAGTCCCCCTGTACGGCCGCGCCAAGCCAGAGCCCGTATTGCTCGGGCAGCGACTTGTCGAGGCCGTAGTAGCGACGCATCGCCTCGGCCTGTGCCTCGGTCAGCTTGAACTGGGTGCCGATCATGGCGCTGATCGTGTCGCCCGGGATCAGGCGCATCACAAGGAAGACGATGACCGAGATCCCGAGCAGGGTCGGGATCAGCGTCAGCAATCGCTTGATCACAAAGGTGCGCATAAGGTAACGGACCGGGGAAACCGGGTGAGCCGTCGGGTGGGGCG
>DKKP01000242.1 GCA_002455335.1 Anaerolineales bacterium UBA6663
GACGATTGCGATCACGCCGGCCGCCAGATAGGCGAATAGCGGCTCGTTGCCCTGGTTCCCGGTGATGTAGCGGGGCAAATCGGCGCCGCTCAGGATGTCCTGGGCGCGCAGCAGGTGAAAGGCCTCGTCGGTATGCAGCCCGGCCGGGATCGTATCGAGCGCCGCCAGATGCAGCAGAGCGCCGAGGGCCAGGGTGGCCACCGAAAACCAATATCTCGTTGCCATCGCGAGTGCCAGTCTAGCATGGCTGCCGGCCCAAGGCATTTGGCTTCTTTCGCCTGCAACAGATCGAGCGGCGCGCCTGTATCTCTGGCAGGAGTGTGCCGCTATCGCGAAGGAGAAACACGTGTCCCATCGATTGCTGAAGATCTCACTCATAGCCTTGCTCGCCGCCACCCTGGCCTGCAATGCGGCGACGACTCCCGCGCCTACGGTCACACCGGCCGGCGAGATGATGCCCGCCACCCCGTCAGGGCGCACGCTGTATGGCTTCTTCCCGAGCCCGCCGCAGATGACGCTCGAGAGCGTGTTCGCCCATTTCGAAGACATGGGGCGGCACGGTGACGTCGTGCTGGCTCAGAACAGCCCCAACTGGGTGAACTTCCTGGCCGGCGTCGACGGCGAGTCTCAGCAGCGGACGGATATCGCCAATCAGGTCACGCTCGCCCGCCAGAATGGCCTCGACGTCATCTTTGTCGCAGATCCGCTCAACGGCCTCAACCGCCGAGAATTCGGCGGCCTCCCGGCCGGCTGGACGCCCTCCTTCGCAAACCCGGATGTGCGCGCCGCGTTTTCGAACTACGTCATCTGGATCGTGCGGACCTTCAAGCCGCGTTATCTCGGCCTGGCCTCCGAGATCAACACGTACGCCGATGCATTCCCTGACGACTTTCCAAACTACGTCAGCCTGTATCGCGAGCTCTATGCCCAGATCAAGGCCGAGTCGGTCGAGACCCAGGTGTTTGTCAGCTTCCAGTGGGAGGACCTGAATAACCTGATCGCCGGCGCCAACGAAGGCCGCACACCCTACGCCACCAACTGGGAACAGGTGGAAGTATTCGAGCCCGATCTGGATCTCTGGGTGATCTCATCCTATCCCTTTGTCGCTTTCGGCGAAGGCGAGACGATCCCTGCGGATTACTACGCGCCGCTCCTCACGCGCACTGAGAAGCCCCTGGCGGTGGCCGAAGGCGGCATCCCCTCGGTCGCGCAGCCGCCGTTTGCGGGGTCGGAGCAAGGGCAGGTGGCGTACCTCAACGCGCTGGATGACCAGATCGGCCCGCGTCTGACGTTCTGGATCTATCTCCTGCTCTCGGATCTCGACACCGCCAGTTGGGGGCCGGCCGCGGGTCAGAACGGGATGTCGGCGCAGGACCAGGCAACACTTGGCTGGTTTGTGACTGTCGGGCTGCAGACCACGGCTGGCGAGGCGAAACCCGCCCTTTCGGTTTGGGACGCGATCCGGGGCGCCGAACCTTAGCCGACCTGGGTCGTGCACATCTGAAACTGTTGACCCCGCTTCTTGCGGATGATTTCCAGGTGTGTTACCATTAAACGACATGAGCGCGTTCAGCCGCTTCTACTTTTATGCGTACTGGTTTACCGGCTCCCCGGAGGCGGTTGCTCGCGCATAGGTAGAGGCGAAGAAATGAGCCTTAGGACCGCGGAGCAGCCCTCCGCGGTCTTTTTTGTTGTGGAGAAGTGACGATGGCGATTCGAGGCGTGCGTGGCGCGACTGTAGCCGCTGCCAATACTCCCGAGGCGATCCGCGACGCGACCCGTGAGCTGCTGGGCCGCCTGATCGAGTTGAATGACCTGCAGCCCGACGACGTCGCGAGCATCTTCTTCACCTGTACCGGCGACCTGACGGCCGAGTACCCGGCCCTGACGGCCCGGCATATGGGGTGGGTCGAGACCCCACTGATTTGCGGCCAGGAGATGGCCGTGCCCGGGAGCATGCCGTTGTGTATCCGTGTCCTGTTGCATTGGAACACGGAGTTGCCGCAGAGGGACGTGCGCCACGCCTATCTGCGCGCGGCTGTTGCCCTACGGCCCGATATCACCACTCCCGACGGGCGCCGTCCTTAGGCCCGTCGCATCACGCCAATGCGCTGAACCTATTCAGGAGAGAGACGAACATGATCATTGTGATGCAGCACGGGGCCTCGGCGGCCCAAATCGCGGCGGCCGTCAGCCGCGTCGAAGGGCTGGGCTACAAGGCCAGCCTGATCAAGGGCGAAGAGCGGACGATCATCGGTGTCGTCGGCGATGACCGTCCAATCGATCGTTCGCAATTCGAGACCCTCGATGGCGTCGAGAAGACCATGCCGGTGCTCAAGCCCTTCAAGCTGGCTTCGCGCGACATGCACCCGATGGACACCCACGTGAACCTCAATCACACGCCGGTGGGTGGCCCAAAGATCGCGGTCATGGCCGGCCCTTGTTCGGTCGAAGGTCGGAGCCAGATCATCGAGGTCGCGCATATGGTGAAAGAGGCCGGCGCGGCCGCATTGCGCGGCGGCGCGTTCAAGCCGCGGACTTCGCCGTACAGCTTCCAGGGGCTGGGCGAGGAGGGCTTGAAGTATCTGGCCGAAGCGCGCGAAGCAACGGGGCTGCCGATCGTCACAGAGGCGATGTCGGTCGAGCAGATCCCGGTGGTCTGTGAATACGCCGACGTGATCCAGATCGGCGCACGCAATATGCAGAACTACGACCTGCTGCGAGCCGCGGGCAAGGCCAATAAACCGGTTCTCCTGAAACGTGGGATGATGTCGACGATCGAAGAGTTGTTGATGTCGGCCGAGTATGTGCTCGCCGGCGGCAACGCCCAGGTGATGCTCTGCGAGCGCGGCATCCGAACTTTCGAGAAGTACACGCGTAACACGACCGACATCAACGCCATCCCGGTGCTCAAACAGCTGACGCATCTTCCGGTCGTGCTCGATCCGAGCCATGGCACGGGCAAGTGGGAATACGTTGCGGCTGTGGCGCGGGCGGGCGTCGCGGCGGGCGCCGACGGCCTGATCATCGAGGTCCACCAAAACCCGACGGAGGCCATGTCCGACGGCGCGCAGTCGCTCAAGCCCGAGAAGTTCGCGGCTTTGGTGCGCGAGTGTCAGGCCGTGGCGGCCGCGGTCGGGCGGGGTTGAGACGCAGCCAGCGCGAGGAGCAGACATGATCATCGTAATGAAAGACCACGCCACTGCCGAACAGATCGCCGGGGTGGTCACCCAGGTCGAGGCCCAGGGGTTCAGGGTTCATCTCTCGCAGGGCGAGGAGCGCACGATCATCGGCGTTATCGGCGACGAGCGCCCGGTGGAGGTCGGCCTTTTCGAGGTGCTGGACGGCGTCGAGCGAACCGTGCCGATCCTCAAGCCTTACAAACTCGCCTCACGCGAGATGCACCCGGCAGATACGCTTGTGCCGCTCGACGGCCTCAAGGTCGGCGGCCCAAAGCTCGCGCTGATCGCCGGGCCGTGCTCGGTCGAGAGCCGGTCTCAGATCCTCGAGACCGCGCAGGCCGTGAAGGAGGCCGGCGCAACTGCGTTGCGGGGTGGGGCGTACAAGCCGCGCACGTCGCCCTACGCGTTTCAGGGGCTGGGCGAGGAGGGGCTCGAGCTCTTGGCCGAGGCCCGTAACCTGACCGGGCTGCCGATCGTTTCCGAAGCGATGTCGGAAGACCAGGTCGCGATCGTGGCGCGGTACGCCGACGTGATCCAGATCGGCGCGCGCAACATGCAGAACTATCCGCTGCTCAACACGGTCGGTAAATCCGGCCGGCCGGTGCTTCTCAAACGCGGGATGATGTCGACCATCGAGGAGTTGTTGATGGCCGCTGAGTACATCCTCGCGCAGGGCAACACCCGCGTGATGTTGTGCGAGCGCGGCATCCGGACGTTCGAAAAGGCCACGCGCAACACCACCGACATCAACGCCATCCCGGT
>DKKP01000171.1 GCA_002455335.1 Anaerolineales bacterium UBA6663
TGGGCGCCGAGCCCGAGAACGCAACGCTCGCCCGCGAGACCGCCCGGGCCGCGCTGGCCTTTGGCGACCTGGAGCGCGCCGCCCTGCACCTGGAGACCGCGCTCGTGGCCGCCCCCGGCGACCCCGACGTGCGGATGTTGCTGGGCGATGTCTATGAGCGCCGAGGCGACGGCGAGAAGTCGATCAGCCTTTATCGACAGGCTGTGCGCCTGGCGCCAAACGACGGCCGACCGCTGGCGATGCTGGCCGAGGCTCTGGCGCAGCACGCTGATGTCCGCGAAGCCGCGGCCGAGATGCGCCGGGCCGTGGGTCTGAGCCCCGAGTCGCTCGACGTTCAAAAACGAGCCGGGCGGGTTTTCCTCAAAGCCCGGCAGGCCGCCGACGCCGCTGACGCCTACGCGAAGTGGGTCGAGCTTGCGCCGCGGGATGCTGAAGCTCACCTTGCCCAGGCGAACGCGCTGATTGCCGTCGCGGAGCTGGCCGAGCTGGAACAGCTCTCGGGCCTGAAGGCCCGCGAGGCCGGCGCTTCGGATCTGCATCTGCCACGCGTGTACAACGCCCTGCAGCAAGCTGCGGCGTTCGGCGCCGACCCGCTCCAGGTCAGGTACTGGATGGGCCGGGCCAAGGCCGTGGCCCCGGCGACCGTGTCGACTGGCGCTGTCGCGACAGCCGAGGGCGAAGGCCCCAAGGACGTGATCGTCAGCGATGCCGTCCAGATCCTCGAGGGCATCGCGCAGATTGCGGATGCCAACGTGGAACCTTCGAACCTGTATCTGGCGCTAGGCGTCGCCCAGCGCAAGGCCGGCGACCATGACCGGGCGCGTGGCGCGTTCATGCTGGCGCTCGATCGGGGCGCCGAGGCGGCCAATATCTCGCTGCAACTGGGTCTGACCGAGGCCGCTGCCGGCGATGCGGCGACGGCCGTCACGCACTTCAACCGCGCCATCAGCGAAGACGCGACAAACCCGTACGCTTACTTCCATCTGGCGCGCGCGCTCAAGAACCTGGCGCGCGACGCCGAGGCCGAGGTGATGTTGCAAAAAGCGATCGCGTTGCGGCCCGAAGCCGCCGCCTGGCACCACATCCTGGGCGGTTGGCTGCGCGCGGGCGGCGAGACTGGCGCGGCGCTCGCGCACTTCCAGCACGCCGCGCAGGTGCAACCCGACAACGTCGAGTACAACGCCGACCTCGCCCGCGCCCTGGCCCACGATGGTGACTGGGCCGGTGCCGTGGAGCATTTCGGCCGGGCCGCCCACCACGCCGAGACCGACTCGGCGCTCTGGTCAGAGCTCGGCGCGGCCGAATACAACCTCGGTGATTTCGGCGATGCAGCGCGCAGCTATGCCAAGGCCCTCAGCTTCCAGCCCGGACAGGTCACGGCGCTGCTGGGCGCCGCGCGCACAAGCCTGGCGCTGGGCGATCTACCCGGAGCGCTGACCCGTGCCGAGTCGGCCGTGCGTCAGAATCCGCAAGACACCCGGGCGCTCACGGCGTTGGCCGAAGTCCAGGCCGCCTGCGGCGACTCGGAAGCCGCCGAGCGGGCCTACCGCGCCGCAGCCGCCAAGGCAGCCGACTCGAGCCCGATCTGGCTATCGCTGGGCAAGCTGAAGCTGACCCAGGGCAAGTCGCGCGAGGCTGCCGAGGTGCTGGCTCAGGCGGTCGGCGCCAACCCGCGCTCCGACGAGACCCAGGCCGCCTATGGCGAGGCGCTGTTGGCCAGCAACCAGGCCGGACGGGCCGTTCAGGCCTTCCGCGACGCGCAGGCCCTCGCGCCGCGCAATCCGAAACACTTGCTGCGGCTGGGGCACAGCTGCCGGCTCGAGGGCCAACTCGACCAGGCGCTCAGCCACCTGCTCCAGGCCCGTGACCTCGCGCCGCACAACGACGAGATCGCGCGCGAACTCGGCCTTGTCTTCGAGGCCCGCAAGCAATGGGAGCGCGCGCTCGAGATGTACACCCAGGCCGCAGAGCTGGCGCCCCGCACGGCGGCCAACCACCTGAGGGCGGGAATCGCGCTCAAACAGATGAAGGACTATCCGGGCTCGGTTGCGGCCCTCGAGCGCGCCGTGCAACTCGACCCCAAGAGCCTCGAGGCGGCCCGCCAACTCGCAGCCGTGACGGCGCTGAACATCGTTCAGGGCGTCCGCCTGTAAGGGCGTCATGCGTCGTGCGTCGTGCGTGGTCGCGCTCCACGCACGACGCACGACGCATTGCACTCCACGATCCCACTCCGTTAGCCCCCGTTTGTCATCGTAAGCCCCTGGCACGGACCTTGCAGGTGATGTACCTCGACCGAGGAGATCGCCCATGCGACGTGTCGAATTACTGCAACTGACCGAGGCCGCCCTGGCCCACAACCAGATCGATTACGCCCTGAAAACCATCCGGGCTTACCTGATGGAGTGGCCCGGGGATCTGGCCGCCCAGACCCTGCTGGCCAGGGCCTACCTCGCCGAAGGCAACCACAGCCGCGCCCAGCGCCTGCTGGAGGCCGTGGTGGCCATTGACCCTGAGGACTCGATCGCCCAACGCCTGTTGGCCGATGCCCTGATCGACGCCAACCCGGCTGCGGCAGAGGCTGCTGCGGCCAATGCGCACGTGATCGACGGGCGTGGCGGGAAGAAGGGCCTGAGCGTCCCGCTCTGGGCGATCTCGGCGCGCGCGGCCTATACCGTGAACCTCGCCAGCCGGGCGAGCGGCGTCGCCCCCCGCACCGCCCCGCATAACCTCGACTCCGATCAGCCGCTCCCGGCCCTGCAACATCTGGTCGGGCTGTGGCGCAGCAAGAGTTGGGAGCTGGCGGAGCCGCTGGCTGAACAATACGCCGCCCGATGGCCCAAGACCGTGGCCTTTAAACTCTGCCTGGCGGAGTGCCGCATGGCGAAAGGCGCGCATGCGCCTGCCATCGACCTGCTCCACGAGGCGGCCGCACACGACATGGGTGGCCAGGTGGCCAACCGGCATCTCGGCGTTGACCATGCCTACACAGCGCTCTGGCCGAGCCAGATGGGCGCCGACGTGCCCGGCCCTCTGCCTGCGGCGCTTGTCGCGGGTATGGGGCTCAACCGGCTGAAGACCGGTGCGCCGAAGCGCACACAGCCCAAGACCGGGTTGCTGGGCGCCGACCTGCTCGACATCCAGAACCAGCTCGACCACATCGCTGATCAGCTCGGGCTCAAGGCTCGCAAGTCGACGAGCGATGACCTTTACCTGCTCGTCTCGAGCCGTCAGCAGCTGGCGCTGCAATTCGGCGGCGCCGGGCAGACCGCCATCGATGAGGCCATGCGCGCGCTCGCCGCGGCCCAACAGCAACTCAAGCCGGCGATCCTGTACGTCGATGACGCCGAGAGCACACAAGCCTTCGGCCTGACACCGGTCGACCCGCGCAACGCCTGGGCGATCAAGCACCAGATCGCCGAGATCGCGACGAGCCAAAAAGCCAAGGGTCGCAAGATTGGCGCGTTGTTGATCGTCGGTGGGCCCGAGATCGTACCCTTCCATCATCTGCCGAACCCAACCGACGACGCCGACGCCGACGTCCCCTCGGATAACCCTTACGCCACGAGCGACGACAACTACTTCACGCCCGAATGGCCGGTCGGCCGCATGCCAAGCGGCGGCGGCAGCGACGTGGGCCCGCTTGTCCGCTGTCTCAAACGCGCGACCTCGGTGCATGCGCGCAAGACCGCGAAGCGCCAGTTGACCTGGT
Organism: Anaerolineales bacterium UBA6663; assembly: GCA_002455335.1. Lineage (GTDB taxonomy): Bacteria > Chloroflexota > Anaerolineae > Anaerolineales > UBA6663 > UBA6663. The sequence goes on from DKKP01000171.1 coordinate 3,710, forward strand.
GGGAGCAGCTGTTGCAGGCCTTGCGCAGGCTTTGGCTGCAAGGGAGCACGACCCGACCGGCGGCCAGCTTCGGCTATACGGCCAACGTCTGGCGCAGGGCGTCGGCCGCGGTCTACGATCTGATCGGTGATCCGGCTCAGTTGCAGTCGAGCCCTCCGACCACATCGGCGCAGCTCCCGGCCGAAGGTCTCGCACCAGCCCGGCTGTCGTACTTCAACCTGCACGGTATCGAAGACGGGCCCGAGTGGTTTGGCCAACGCGCGCCCGACGACTCGCAGGCGCTGCCCGAATACCCTGTGGCGTTGCGCCCGGCCGACGTGACCAATCACGGCCGGGCCCCGCAGATCGTGTTCAGCGAAGCCTGCTACGGCGCCAACATCTTCAACAAGCCCACTGTCGAGGAAGCGCTCAGCCTGCGCTTCCTCGACAGCGGCACGCGCGCCGTGGTCGGCTCGACAAAGATCGCCTATGGATCGGTCGGCACGCCGCTGATCGGCGCCGACCTGCTCGGCCGCTATTTCTGGCAACACCTGACGGCCGGCCTGCCCATCGGTGAAGCGCTCCGCCTGGCCAAGCTGGCGACCGCGCAAGACATGATCCAGCGCCAGGGGGCGCTCGATGGTGAGGATCAGAAGACCCTGATCTCGTTCGTGCTGTACGGCGACCCGCTTGTGGTGACCGCGGGCAAGGTCGACACCTCGGCGGCCAAGGAAGCCAAGCGCCGTGCGCTGCAATTCACGGCCTCTACGCCCGAGATCACGCTGGCGGAGACGACGGCCCACGAGACCGTGGCGCCGCAGACGCTGGCCGAGGTCAAGAGCCTTGTTGCCCAGTACCTGCCCGGTATGGAAGAAGCCGAGATGCGCGCCGCGCGCGCCCGGGTGCTTCCGGTCGGCGCAAAGTCGATCGGCTCCGGCCGCTCGACTGTGGTCACGCTCTCCAAGGTGATCCACGGCAAACGCTATGCGCACCCGCACTACGCCCGCGCCACGCTCGACGGCCAGGGCAAGGTGATCAAGATCGCGATCTCAAGGTAATGACCCATGGCTACCATCGGCTTTCACTACTACCCGGACGATCTCCACTACCGGACGCACGATCTGCAGGCCTGGTTGCCTGAGCTGCGAGCGCTTGGCGCACGCTGGTTGACTGTGGTCGGCTCGCTGACCCGCGCCGTGCCCGAGCCCTTCCTGCGCGGCCTACGCGAGAACCAGATCGAACCGATCGTGCTCATCCCGGCCGGGCCGGTGCGCGCGCTCGATGCCGCAGCGCTGACGCCGTTGTTCAACAGCTACGCCCGCTGGGGCGTGAAATACGTCAGCGTCTTCGCCGAGCCGAACGCGCGCTCGTCGTGGTCGCCCAGCGATTGGTCGAAGACCGGCATCGTCGACCGCTTTCTCGAGATCATGGCCCCGATCTGGCGCGCACAACAGGCAGCCGGGCTGACCCCGGTCTTCCCGGCGCTCAAGGCCGGCGGCGAGTATTGGGACACGGCCTTCCTCGAGGCGGCCGTTGTCGGTCTGCAGCGGCGCAATCAAATCGAGTTGCTCAACGCCATGGCCTTCGCCATCAACGCCTGGACCTTCAATCGCCCCGTGGCGTACGGCGCCGGCGGCCCTGCGAAGTGGCCGGGGGCCCGTCCGTACCTGACCACGCCCGGCGTCGAAGATCAGCGCGGGTTCCATGTCTTCGACTGGTACAACGCGAAATTCGATGAGCGCCTCGGCGAGCGCCGGCCGTTGCTCTGTCTGGCGGGCGGCCCGCGGCTCGGCGACCAAACCGACGCAAGCCTTCCTTCCGTGAACGAGGCGCGGCACGCGTCTTGCACTAAAGAGATCATGGAGCTGGTCAACGAAGACCAGTTACCCGCGAACCTTATCAACCTCAACTTCTGGCTGCTGACGGCCGAG
>DKKP01000137.1 GCA_002455335.1 Anaerolineales bacterium UBA6663
AGCCCGCACCCGCCGCCGCCCACCACAGCCGGGCAGACCGCCGCGGCCACGGCGACCTGGACCTATGATTGCACCGAGCCGCGCGATATGAGCCTCTCACCCGACGAGGGCTGGGCAGCCTTCGATTGTCAGACGACGATCTCGCGCTTCGATGTGGTGGATCGGACCGGTGTCGTCTGGTCGCTCGGTGGTGAGCCCGCCTCTGCCAATCAACACCTGGCGCGCCGGGCCGAATTCTGGAGCCCGGATGGCCGCTACCTGTTTTTCTCCCAAACGTTGCGCAAGGCGAGCGGCTCGGCTGCCGCGGAATCGACCGGCTCGTTGTATCGCCTGACGTTGACCAGCGGCGACATCGTGCCGGTGCTCGTCAGCGTCAACGACGCACCGGCCTATGTCTTCGCCGTCGACCCGGCCGGCCAACGCNNCGGCCTGGCCTGGCTCCTTGTCGATTCGCCCGAGGTGTTGACCTTGCTCGACCTCATCAGCTACACGACGCAGCGTGTGATCCTCGATTCGAAGTTGTCCTCGGTCGATGGACCGACCTGGAGCCCCGATGGCGGGCTGCTGGCCGTGGCCGGCGCCCGCTCCGGGCGTGGCGTGCTGATCACACTCGACCCAGCCACAAACGCCGTGGTCACCTTGCCCACACCTGACGATCGCGTGATGCACATCCTCGATTGGCCGATCGACGGCCCACTGACGCTCCAGGACGAGGACTGGCCCTCGCCAGGCGCCTGGACGCTCAACCTGAGCAGCGGCGCGTTCCTGCGCAGTGTCGTCGAAGCCGGGCCGTAAACCAGGGCTCGTTCGTCACGTCTGCCCGGCGCCGATCAGTTCTCCCTCTCAGGCCACGGCCCTCTTCACAAGCTTGAGGATTTTCGCTTCCTCCGCCGGGGTCAGGTCGATCAGCGCAAAGCTGGCCGCCCACATGTTGCCGTCGTCGAGCCTGGCGTCGGGTTGAAAACCGAAGGTCGCGTAACGCACGTTGAACCTACCCGCAGCCTGGAAGAAACAGATCACTTTGCCCTCTTCATCGGCATAGGCGGGCATCCCGTACCAGGTCTTTGGCATTAGCTTCGGCGCGGCCGTCGTGATGAGATCATGGAGGCGCCCGGCCATGGTCCGGTCTTGCCCTTTCATCTGGGCGATGGCGGCCAACACGGCCTTGACCCCCTCGTCGCGGTTCTTGTTCACACGCGCCTCAGCTTTCATCTCCTGGGCGCGCGCCTTCATCGCGGCCTTCTCCTCGGCCGAAAAACCCTCTCCGCTCTTGCCAGTCGTTTTCTTCGTTTCCAACTTGGGGCTCATGGGATCTCCTTGCATTGCAGCTCATTTAGTTATATCATCAAGATACTTTACAAACAAGATAATGTCAAGGGTGTTTCACGTGACAAAATCGACGAAATCGGATCTCAAGAAGCGTGCGTTGGCTGCGGTAAGGGATTACGGCGTCAACCTGACGCTGTTTCGCAACGCCATGAACGATTGGGCCGGCCTCAACGCCACGGATATGGAGTGCCTCAGGGTGCTCTTCGCGAAAGGTGTTGCCACGCCGTCGGAGATCGCGCGTCAGACGGGCCTGACATCGGGCGCGACAACCGCCATGCTCGATCGGCTCGAGCGGTCGAACCTGATCGCGCGTCGCCCAAATCCCGATGATCGTCGAGGGACGTTGGTTTCGCCCCAACCCAGGGCGGCGGAGACTGTTGCCGCCTGGTTCGAGTCGGCGCGCAAGGCGCAGGCCGAGTTGATCTCCAGCTATTCGGCAAGTGAACTGGAGATCATCTCGGATGTCTTTGAGCGATTCGCTGCCTTGTGGCTACAGGAGCGTGACAGGCTACACGGCCTCAAATATCCAGATTCGCCACGTTCCGGGCGTGCGTCTGGATGAAGCGTCGACGGGGATCGACGGCCTCCCCCATCAGCATGTCGAAGGTTCGATCGGCCTCGGCCGCGTCCTCGATGTTGACGACCAGCAGTGTGCGGTTGGCCGGGTTCATGGTCGTGTCCCAGAGCTGCTCGGCGTTCATNNGTCCTTCTCCTCGTCGGAGTAGACATACTGCGCCTTCTTGCGGTGCTCGATGCGATAGAGCGGCGGCTGCGCCACAAACAGGTGCCCGGCCTCAATCAGCGACTGCATGTAACGGAAGAAGAATGTCAGAAGNNAGGATCTTGCCGCGCAGCGGCAGGATCGCCTGGAAGCCCCGATCCCGGCCTTGTTTGGCCGAGCCACCGGCGCTGTCGCCCTCGACGATGTACAGCTCACACTTCGCGGGGTCGCGCTCTGAACAGTCGGCCAGCTTGCCCGGCAGCGTCAACGACTCGAGCGCCGACTTGCGGATGACCAGATCGCGCGCCTTCTTGGCCGCTTCACGCGCGCGAGCCGAGGTCAGACACTTGTCGATGATCGCCTTGGCCTCGCGCGGGTTCTCGTCCATGAACGCGCCAAAAGCCTCAACCGTGGCCTGCTGGACCGCGGTCTGCACCTCGGGGTTCATCAGTTTGACCTTGGTCTGGCTCTCGAACTGCGGTTCGCGGTGCTTGACGCTGACGATCGCGGTCAGGCCTTCGCGGGTATCTTCGCCCGAGAAATTGGCGTCCGAATCCTTTAGCAGCCCCGCCTTGCGCCCATATTCATTGACCACACGCGTCAAGGCGCCGCGCAGGCCGCTGAGATGCGTGCCGCCGTCGATCGTATTGATCGTGTTGGCGAACGAGTAGACCGACTCGTTATAGCTGTCGGTGTACTGCACAGCCACCTCGACGCCCACATCCTCGATCTCGCGTTCGATGTGGATCACCGGATGCAGCTCGGTCCGGTTGCGATTGAGGTACTGCACGAAGGAACGGATGCCGCCCTCGAAATAGAAGCTCATCGACCGCGCATCGCGCTCATCGATGAAATCGATCCACACGCCGCGCGCGACAAAAGCCATCTCACGGAAACGAGCGGCCAGAACCTCGAACTTGAAGTCGAGCCCGGGCTCCTTGAAAATCGTGCGATCGAACTTGAAGGTCTGGGTCGTGCCTGTCTCGCCGGCCGGCACGTCGCCGACCTGAGCGATCCTGCCGGTCGGGATGCCGCGCTCATAGCGCTGGCGCCAGAGCACGCAATCGCGCTTGACCTCGGTGATCGTGTACTCCGAGAGCGCATTGACGGCCGAAACACCGACGCCATGCAGGCCGCCCGAGACCTTGTAGCCGCCGCCGCCGAACTTGCCGCCGGCGCCGATCACGGTCATCACGACATCGACCGTTTCCATCGGCTCGCCCGCCGCGTTGCGCTTCGACGGGTGCGGGCCGACCGGGATGCCGCGGCCG
>DKKP01000016.1 GCA_002455335.1 Anaerolineales bacterium UBA6663
GGGCGAGCACGTGCGCCTGGGCGCGGGTCGGGCCGCGAACCTGGCGACGGCGTTTCTGGCGGCGGGCGGCGAGGCGCTCTCGGCGAGTTTGTGCGAGCCTGAGCGTCTGGTGCGGGCGCAGGCGGCGCTTGCCGAAGGAGTGGGGCGGGTGGCGGTGGGCCAGCATCTGGATGTCGGCGGCGCTGAAGATGAGGCCGCGTACTGGCGGATCGCGGCGGCGAAGAGCGGCGCCTTCTTCGGCCTGGCGTTTCATCTGGGGGCGTTGCTGAGCCCGGCGTCGTTCGACGAAGGCCTGGCGCTGGAGGCCGTCGGCGCCCTGTATGGCGAGATGGTCCAGATCCATGACGATCTGCGCGACTGTCTTGAGGCGCCGGCCGGGCCCGATTGGCGCGCGGGCCGACTGACCCTGCCGATGCTGTATGCGCAGGTTGTGCCGCACCCGGAGCGGGATCGGTTCTGCGAACGGCGGGCCGAGATCGCGGCGCTGCTCGAGGTCGATGCATCGGCGGAAGAGATTGCGCCCGTGCTGGCCGAGGCCCAGGCGATGTTGGTGCGGTGCGGCGCGATCAGTTACGGGCTCGACCAGATCCTGCGCCGCGATGCCGAGGCGCGCGGGCGACTGGCGTCGATCGCGCAACAGACACAGGGTGTGACTCGCGTGCTGGACGAGATCGTGGCGCCGGTGCGCGCCCTGCTCATGGGGGCGGAGGCTCACCGGGCGTGATCAGGCCGCGGCGCTGGGCCTCGGCGACGGCGGCGGTGCGCGAGCGGACCTTGAGACGCAGATACGCGTTCGACATCAGGTTGCGCAGCGTGACGGCCGAGATCCCGAGGCGGCTGGCCAGTTCCTGCGAGGTCGCGTCGGGGTAGGCCATGCAGAGCGAGAGCACCTGAAGCTGGCGCGGCGTGAGGCTGACGTCGTCTCGGGTGTGGCGGTCTTGCCAGCGGCGGGCGGCGAGCGGGCTGAGGTGCAGGTCGCCGGCGGCGACGGCNNATCAGGCGGCCCTCGGCGTGCATTGAGATCACGAGGATCGTGAGGGCCGGATGCTGTTCGAGCAGGCGCGGGATGACATCCAGGATCGGGTAGGGGTTCGGGTTATTGGCCGCGGTCGGGACGCTGACATCCAAGATCAGCACGTCGACGGGCTGGGCGGCCATCAGCGCCAGCACCTCCTCGCCGTAGGGTGTGGTCCAGGCGATCGACAGCCCCGGATCCTGCCCAAGGCGCAGGCGATAACCGTCGATCGTGATCGAGTGATCGTCGAGGATGCCGATTGAAAGCGTGGCGTGCATGGCGTCTACACCTGTATCTCGAGCACGTCCAATCCATCGGCTGCGGCGGGGCGATGTCATCACAGGTAAGTATCTCAGACTCTGGCTTTCGCCGGCCGCGCGGCGCTGAGGCTCAGCCGCCGTTGCCACGATCCAGCATAGCGCTTGACGTCGGCCGAGGCAAGCCGTGGAGCGGAAAACGTGACAAATGCCTATGCGCGAAACCCGGCAAGCCGGGCTATAACGAGGACCATACCTGTGTGTGATGTGGCTGATGCGTTGTGGGTGACCCATGCCTCCAAAACAAAGCGGATCTGAGCACTATGCCCGACTGCGGCGCCTGGAGCACATCTATGCGGCCGGGGCCTGGACGGATCAGGAGCTTGCCGAAAGGCTGGGCGTGCACCGCTCGCAGATCCACCGCGACCGACAGCAACTGATCGAGGCGGGCATCATCATCGTGCTTGAGGATCACGGGCGGTATCGGCTGGACCATTTGCGCACCGAGACTCAACTGCGGCTGAGCCGCGAGGAGGCCCTGGCCCTGTACCTCCCGACGCGACGCGCGGCGCGGCAGACGTACAGCGCCCAGCCGGCGGTCGGGAGCGCGCTTGAGAAGCTGGCCCGGGTGTTGGCGCAGCCGATGACGGCGCGGCTTGTGGAGTCGGCGCGTGGCGTGCTGCAACAGGCCGCGAACCCCGAGCGCGCCAGAGTCGTCGAGACGGTGACGCGAGGCTGGATCGAGCGGGTCGTTGTCGAGTTGACCTATCGCGGGCTGGCCGCGCAGGACTCGCGCAAGATCGAGATGCGCATCTACCTGATCGAGCCGGCGGTGTGGGGCGATGGCATGTACCTGATCGGGCCGAGTGACCTGATCAAGGGCCGGATCGCGGCGCTCAAACTCGACCGGGTCGAAGCGGCGCGCCTGACGACCGTGCGGTTCGACCCCCCGGCTGATCTCGATCAGGGTGCGCTGCTGGCCGATGCCTGGGGGATCTGGCTTGGGCGCGACAAACCCGAGCGGGTGGTGCTCAAGTTCAAGCCGGGCGCCGTCTCGCGTCGCGTGCAGGAGACGATCTGGCATCCCACCGAGAAACGCGATCTTCAGCCCGACGGCCTGATCTGGACCGCCGAGATCTCGGAGATCCAGGAGATGGTGCCCTGGATCCGCGGCTGGGGCGCGGATGTGGAGGTGCTGGAGCCGGCACGTCTGCGGGCCATCGTCATCGCCGAATCGCGGCGTCTGGCCAACCTGTATGCGACAGGCGACCAGCGCGATACCAACCCCCCAAGCTTCAGTGTGCTCTGGGCCAAGGCGGACCGGTTCACGGGCGCCGTGCATCGACTGATCTATCACCTGATCGATGTCGGCCAGGTCGCTCGAGCCTTGTTCACTAACGCTTTGTCCGCTTCTTCGAAATCCGATTTTGTTCAGACCTTGGGTCTCACAGAAGGGGAGACTGCGAGATTTGTAGCCTTTTGGGCGGCGCTGCATGACCTCGGCAAGGCAAGCCCATCTTTTCAGGATCATCGCAGCCTATCGGAACAGTTTGCCTCCCGATTCCGCGGGGAGCGACGGACGGTCGAGTTGGTTGACCCGCTTCACCCGTCCGCCGAACCGCTGCGCCATGAGCGGATCACGACGTTGGCACTCCTGCATGAAGGGCTTTTGCCATCGCCTAGTTTCGATCCGAATACTGTTCGCGCCTTCGCCAGGGCGCTGGGAGGTCATCACGGCATCTGGCCGACGAGCGCCCAAACGCTACTGCACCAGTTCGGCGAGGGCGATCGGGGCGATGACGCCTGGCAAACGGCCCGTCGCGACCTAGTAGCCGTCCTGTGCACAATCTTTCACCCACCCGAAAGGGTTCGCCTGCCAGACGATCAGGTGCGCCTCAATCGTTTGCTGACTCTATTCTCTGCCCTGACGTCAACGGCTGACTGGATCGGTTCGGATGCCGAGGCCTTCCCCCTCCGCGACGATTGGGTTAAGCCTGAGGACTACGCCGTGGTCTCGGCCGAATTGGCGGCACAGTCGGTAGTTGAATCCGGCTGGCAGCCTCCACCGACTTGGAGTGGCCCGGTTGATTTCGAGACTCTCTTTGAGCGACAACCACGTCCAACTCAAGTTGAGGCGCTCGCGCAATCCGCGAAGTTGGATCGGCCGTTTCTGGCGATCGTCGAGGCCCCGATGGGCATCGGCAAGACTGAGATCGCGCTGGGCTTATACGCACAGTGGGCTCAACGCACCGGGCAGACCGGGTTGTACGTCGCCATGCCAACTACGGCGACCAGCAACCAGATGCACGCTCGGCTTCGCCAACACGTCGCCCGCTGGTTTGGTCCGGAGCATGAGCCATTGCTTGTGCATGGGCGCAGCATGCTGACTGCCGCATTGCGCGAACAGGCCGATCAGGTAGCGGATCCCGACGCCGCAACCCGGCAAAGTTGGTTTCTACCAAAGAAGAGAAGCTTGTTGGCGCCTTTTGGCGTTGGGACCGTGGACCAGGCGTTGTTGAGTGTGCTGAAAACCAAACACTTCTTCGTCCGGTTGTTTGGCCTCAGCCACAAGGTCGTGATCTTCGATGAGGTGCATGCCTATGACACCTACATGTCGACATTGTTCGAACGACTGCTTGTTTGGCTGAGGGCTATGGACGTTTCCGTCATTGTGTTGTCGGCGACGCTTCCGGCCAAGACCCGCGCCTCTTTGGTGGCGGCGTATGGTGGCGAGCCAGTTGCGGTCGAGCAGGCGCTCTACCCTTCTCTGAGCTACACGACGGGTGAAGTCACGTCGACGCATGCGCTTCCGTCTGGGCCGACCAGGGTTGAGCCTTTGCAGTTGACCTGGATCGAGCCGGATTTTGACGAGATCATCGACTATCTACGAGGGGCGATCGCCGCTGGTGGTTGTGCAGCCGTGATTTGCAACACGGTTAGCCGCGCCCAGGCCCTGTACGAGCGATTGCTGGATACAGAGTTCGCATCCTTGGGCGAACACCTGATCTTGTTTCATGCCCGGACCACCCTGCGATGGCGTCAAGAAACCGAGACACGCGTCATCGATCTTTTCGGACCTCCCGAGAGAGCGCCTCAACGGCCGAAGCAGGCGATTGTCGTGGCCACCCAGGTCATCGAGCAAAGCCTGGACCTCGATTTCGATGTCATGGTATCCGAATTGGCGCCCGTTGACCTGCTCTTGCAGAGAGCGGGCCGACTCCAGCGGCATTCGCGCGGCCCCCGCCCACAGGCCTACGAACTGGCGATCGCTGGTCCCAAACTTGGCCCTGGCGTGCCCGTGCTTTCGCGAGCTGACCAGAT
>DKKP01000270.1 GCA_002455335.1 Anaerolineales bacterium UBA6663
TGGGCGTGGTTCGGGGCGCTACCCCGAACCACGCCCACCCGGCCTCGCTAACGGCTCTCCTCGATGCTGAATGTCAATGGATAGCCTGCCTGGCGGGCGATGCCGTGGGCGCGGCCGACGGCGTCTTTGGCGGCCTCGCGGGGCAGGGTGCAGACATAGGCCTGGCCCCTGTAATGCGCGGTGAGCATGATTCCTTCGGCTTTGATCGGCCCGATGCCGAAGATGGTGCGCAGAACCACAGTGACGAAATCCATCGGCGTGACGTCGTCGTTGTGGATGATGACGTGCACATCGCCGCCTGTGTCGTCGGCCACGACCCAGCCGAGGTCCTGTTCGATCTCCGTAGCCGGATCAGCAGGTGAAGGTTGCAGCAGCTTGGTCATCAGGCGCATTGTAATTGAGCCCTACCGCTCCGGGCCGACCATTGAAATGCGCACCCAACTCCTGTATAATTTCTGGGCGTTTGGCGGTGTAGCTCAGTGGCAGAGCAGNNGGACTCATAAGCCCTTGGTCGGTAGTTCAAATCTACTCGCCGCCACCATTCAGGCCCGCCCCCAACATTCGTGTTGGGGGCGTTTTGTTTCCCCTCGCCTTCGGCACACCTACCCTTCATGGATCGAAATTGACGACTTATCTCACCCGCGGTGGGTGACATAATTCACTCTGCCGCTGCCTCCTCGCGTCGCATGATGCTGGTCAAACAAAAATCTAACCGCTGGCCGGCGGGTGCCCATGAGCAGGATCGAAATCGCGGTCGCCTTTTGTCACCCACCCGATCCGCATTAAGTGCGCTGGAGGTGCGTGGCATGACGCCCATACAGTTGTTGCGGAAATACGCTTTCTTCCAGGCTTTTGACACGACAGCCCTGGCGATCGTCTCCCAGGCGACTGACGAGATCGTGTGCGCGCCAAGCGAAGTCTTGTTTGAATGCGAACAGCCGGCTGACGTGCTTTACCTGCTGATTGACGGAGCCCTTGAGCTCTGGATCGTTGCCACGGGCCGCAACGGGAATCGTCGTTATCTGCCGGCGGGCGAGGTCCGTCAGGGCGACGTCGCCGGTGTATCCGCGTTGGTCCCGCCCTATGTCTATACGGCCACCGGTCAGATCACAAAACCCAGTCGACTGATCAAGATCGATGCGCCGACGCTGCGGGATCTCGCCGAGCACGATCCGCGTCTTGACTCGGCCTTGATGCATATCGTGGCCGAAGCCACCATGCGGCGACTGCACGACGCGCGGACGCAGTTGGTGCTGAACCGAAAGTAGCCGAACCGTCTCGATGCCTGGCTGACGAGCGCTGTTACCACGCTATCGGCGCCCGAACCCGTGAGTTTGCTCACCTGGCGCTGATGACAAACTTCACGTTCTACGGGCTTCTCCTCGGCCTTTAATGTGGACTAACTTATCCAGATAATCGGGAATCATCACAGTCCAGCGCGCCGGCGAGCAGATCTCGTCACGGGCGATATCGGATTGTGCAGGCCGCCTGCACCGGCGGCACCCCCGCCCTCACGGGCGCAGGCGCCTCGGCGCACCTCGCGGCAGTCATCGCAGGAGGTGTGTCTTGACTGCGACCGACGTCTCCCCCGCCGAGCCGAACCATAACTTGCGATTCCTCGAAGAGGTCAGCGCCGCGACCGCCGGCGTGTCGCGCCTGGAGATGTGCATCCAGTGCGGCACGTGCGGCGGGTCCTGTCCATCGGCGGATGACATGGACCACACCCCGCGCATGCTCTTCGCCATGATCCGCGCCGGGATGCGTGACGAGGCGCTGCGCAGCAACACGCCCTGGATCTGCGTGTCGTGCTACCACTGCGTGGTCAGATGCCCACAGGATGTACACATCGCCGATGTAATGTACACCCTCAAGAGCATGGCGGTGCGGGCCAAACTCTACCGCGACGCCAAGGCGCCCGAGTTCTCGCAGACCTTTGTCGACGCGATCGAGAACTACGGGCGAAGCTTCGAGTTCGGCCTGGCCACCCGGCACTACCTCAGGCACTTCCCGCTGCGGTTGCCCGGCATGGCGCCGATGGGCCTGGGGCTGTTGACCAAGCAGCGTATGTCGATGACGCCGCATCGCATCGACGGCATCGATCAACTGAAGGCCATCCTGGCCCGCGCCAAGGAATTGGAGCTGACGTCATGACGCAATACCTCTTCTACCCGGGGTGTGCGATGGAGAGCAGCGCGCGGGCCTATGCCGCGTCGCTGGCGAGCGTGGCCAGGACGCTCGACCTCGACCTTGCCGAGGTCAAAGACTGGAACTGCTGCGGTGCGACCGAATACCTCGGTATCAACCTGATCCCGGCCTACGCCCTGATCGGTCGCAACCTGGCGCTGGCCGCCCAACAGGCCAAACAGCAGAACGGCTCAGGCGCGCACACGCTCGTGGCCTCGTGCAGCGCCTGCTATCTCAACCTGGCCAAGGCCGATCACTACATGGCCGAGCGGCCCGTGCTCGGTGACCGCGTCAACGAAGCTCTGGCTGTGGGCGGGCTAGGCTACAAACCCGGGACTCTTCAGATCCGGCACCTGCTGGATGTGTTGATCAACGATATCGGCATCAGCCGGATCCGTGAGAAGGTCACGCGACCCTTGCACGGCCTGCGAGTGGCCCCTTATCTCGGCTGTATGGTGCCACGGCCCGACTACGATCATCGTTGGTCTGATCACGAGCAGCCCGATGAACTCGACCGGGTGCTGCGCGCGCTCGGGGCCGAGGTGATCGACTTCCCACTCAAGTCGGAATGCTGCGGCGGACATATGCCGCAGATCAGCCCGAACACGGCCTTCGAGTTGATCCGCCGGCTGTTGCAGGGCGCGGACCAGTACAAGGCAGATTTGATCGTCACGGTTTGCCCGATGTGCCAGATGAACCTCGACGCCTATCAGGACGAGACCAACCGGCACTTCCACACCCGCTATCGGCTGCCGACCGTGTTCTTCACCCAGGTGATGGGTCTGGCCTTCGGCGAGGACCCGGGGGCGCTAGGCTTCGGCTCCGAGATCGTCGACGCCCGACCGGCGCTGGCCCGGATCGGCACGGCGCCAGTCGCCGCGGAGCCTTCGGGCGCCGGACCACGTGCGAAAGCCGCAGGTTTGCCGATGCCCGGACGTCGTCCGGAGGAGCGTGAGCGATGACGACGCAGCCGCAGGATCCAGCGCAGCCAAAGGAGAAGATCGGCGTCTATGTCTGCCACTGTGGCAGCAACATCGCCGGCATCGTCGACGTGGCCGAGGTCCGCGAGTGGGCGGGCCAGCGGCTCGCCGGGCGTGGCGTGACCGTCGCCCGCGACTACAAATTCATGTGCTCGAGCCTCGGCCAGGAGTTGATCGAAAAAGATATCAAGGAGCAGGGGCTCAACCGGGTCGTGGTGGCGGCCTGCTCGCCGCATCTGCATGAGGGCACCTTCCGCACCGCATGTGGCCGCGCCGGGCTCAACCCATACCTGTGCGAGTTGGTCTCCATCCGCGAACAGGTCTCGTGGGTGCACACTGACAAACACGCGGCGACCGACAAGGCCAAGGCCGTGGTCTCGGGCGGGGTCGAGCGTGTCCGGCATCATACGCCGCTCGAGCCGCTACGGGTGGCGATTCATCCGGCCACGCTGGTGGTCGGAGGCGGGATCGCGGGGATCCAGGCGGCGCTCGAGTTGGCCGACGCCGGCAAGAAGGTCTACCTGGTCGAGCGCGAGCCCTCGATCGGCGGGCACATGGCCCAGTTCGACAAGACCTTCCCGACCCTCGACTGCGCGGCCTGCATCCTGACCCCGCGCATGGTCTCGGCAGGCAACCACCCCAACATCACGCTGCTCACCTGGAGTGAGGTGACCGAGGTCCACGGCTATGTCGGCAACTTCACGGTCAAGATCAAGCAGCGCGCCCGGCACGTCAAGACCGAGCTGTGCACGGGCTGTGGCATCTGCCAGGAGAAGTGTCCGAAGAAGGTGATCGACGATGTTTACGAGGCCGGACTGGGCTATCGCAAGGCGGTGTACACACCATTCCCGCAGGCGGTGCCCAAGTACCCGGTGATCGATGTCGAGAACTGCACGTACTTCCGCAAGGGCACCTGCCGGGCCTGCGAGAAGCTGTGCCCGACCGGGGCCATCGATTTCGCCCAGAAGGACGAAGTGTTGACCGTCCAGGTCGGAAACATCATCCTGGCGACCGGTTTCGACCTGTTCAACCCGCAAAAGGTGACTCAGTACGGCTATGGCCGGCTGGCTAACGTCTTTACGAGCCTCGAGTTCGAACGGCTGACCAACGCGGCCGGGCCGACCAACGGCGCGATCGTGCTTCGCGACGGCAAGACCGTGCCCAAGTCGGTCGGGATCATCCACTGCGTCGGGAGCCGCGATCGCAACTTCAACAACTACTGCTCGGCGATTTGTTGCATGCAGAGTCTGAAGTTCGCGCATCTGGTCAAGGAGCGCACCGGCGCGACGGTCTACAACTTCTACATCGATATCCGTACGACGGCCAAGGCTTACGACGAGTTCTATCAGCGCGTGTTGGAGGAGGGCACGCTCTTCGTTCGCGGCCGAGTGGCCGAGGTGACCGATGCCGCGCGGCTGCCGGGCGAGGAGGGCAAGCTGATCCTTCAGGTCGAGGACACGCTGGCGGGCAAGCAGCGGCGAATCCCGGTCGACATGGTCGTGCTCTCGGCCGGGCTCCAACCGCGCGCCGACGCCAAGGCAACGGCCCAGGTCTTCGGCCTGTCGTGCAGCGCCGATGGCTGGTTCATCGAGAAGCACCCAAAGCTCGACCCGGTGGCGACCATGACCGAGGGCGTGTTCATCGCGGGCTGCATCAGCGGACCGAAGGACATCCCGGCCAGCGTGGCCCAGGGCTCGGCAGCCGCCGCACGTGTGTTGTCCACGATCGACAAAGGCGAAATCACGCTTGAGCCGGTGCGTGCCAGCATCAACGCCACACAATGCTCGGGTTGTCGGATCTGCAACACGTTGTGCCCGTTCGGGGCGATTAGCTTCCTGGAAGCTGATCGGGTCTCGGAGGTCAACCCGGCGCTGTGCCAGGGTTGCGGCACCTGCGTGGCGGCCTGTCCGGCGGGCGCGATCAGCGGCACGGGCTTCAGCAACGACCAGATCCTGTCCCAGATCGAAGGGTTGTTGATGCTGAACATGGAGTATGCGTAGTGCGTGCAGCGTAGAGCGAAGATCGAGAGGCGAAGGAAACAGAGTTGGAGGGGCATCGCTCCTCGCCACTCGCTCATCGAGAGAGAGGCGGCATGGTCGATCAAGAACACTTCGAGCCCGTGATCATCGGGTTTACGTGCAATTGGTGCAGTTATCGCGCAGCCGATCTGGCTGGGACGGCGCGGGTCAAATACCCGCCGAACGTCCGGCTGATCCGACTGATGTGTTCGGGGCGCCTGGATCCGACGTTCGTACTCAAGGCCCTGGCCGGCGGCGCCGATGGCGTGCTGATCACGGGCTGCCATCCCGGCGAATGCCACTACCTTGAGCAGAACTACAAGGCGCTGCGACGGTTCCTATTGTTGCGGCGGACCCTTGTGGCCATGGGGCTGGAGCCGGCGCGTGTACGGCTGGTGTGGGCCAGTGCAGCCGAGGGCGTCAAGCTGGCGCATGAGATTGAGACCATGGTCGCCGAGATCCGGGCGCTCGGGCCGCTGCGTTGGCGCCAGAACGGGTTTACGCCCGACAACGCCCATGATGCGCACGCGTTTGCCGTGGCGGCCGAGGAGGTCAGCGCATGAGCGTCAATGGCTCCAAGCCCAAGTTCGCGATGTACTGGGCCTCGTCGTGCGGCGGATGCGAGATCGCTGTACTCAACACGGGGCTCAAGATCCTGGACGTCGACGCAGCCTTCGACGTGGTCTTCTGGCCGGTGGCCATGGATGCCAAATACAAGGACGTCGAGGCTCTGCCGGATGGCGCGATCACGCTGACGTTGTTCAACGGCGGGATTCGCAACGACGAGAACGTGGCGATGGCAAAACTCCTGCGACGCAAGTCGCAGATCCTGGTCGCCTTTGGCTCATGCGCGACCGAGGGGTGCATCCCGGGGCTGGCCAACCTGAGCCCGGCGCGCGAGGTGTTCGACACCGCCTACGGCACAGTCAGCACCGAGAACCCGATGGGCGTGCGCCCGCAGCCCGAGGTGAAGATGCCCGAAGGGGTATTGCACATCCCGGTCTTCGCCTCGACGGTGCGCACGCTCGAGCAAGTCGTGGACGTCGACTACTTCATACCGGGCTGTCCGCCGGAGTCGCACCAGATCGCGCTGGTCATCGACCTGGTGATCCAGGCGCTCAACGGCAAGGCTCAGTTGCCACCGAAGGGCGCGACGATCGGGGCCGGCGCTTCGACTGTGTGCGACGAGTGCCCACGACAGCGCAATGTCAAGAAGATCAGGGCGTTCGTGCGGATCCAGGAGCTCGAGACCGTCGACCCGGATCTGTGTCTGCTCGAGCAGGGCATCCCGTGTAACGGGCCGGCGATCCGCAACGGCTGTGGCGCGCTCTGCCCACGAGCTGGCGCGCAGTGCATCGGCTGCTACGGCCCGGCCGAGGGCGTGGTCGACAACGGGGCGCGGTTGATCGCGGCTTTTGCCTCGGTGGTCGACAGCAACGACCCGGTCGAGATCGAACGCATCCTCGACGGCATCCCTGACCCGGCCGGTCAGTTCTATCGCTTCAGCCTGGCGGGGTCGCTGTTGCACGCCAGTCGAGCAGTCAGGTAGTCAGGCGGTCAAGTAGTCGAGTAGTCAGGTTGTCGAGCGGTGGGGTGACCAAGTAGAAGACTACCCGACTACTTGACTACCAGACTAAAGGACTAAAGCAATGACCCGATTGACCATTGACCCGATTACGCGCCTGGAAGGCCATGGCAAGATCGAGATCTTCCTGGATGATGACGGCAACGTCGCGAACACGTACTTCCAGATCCCGGAGCTGAGGGGATTCGAGCGGTTCTGCGTCGGGCGGCCGGTCGAGGAGATGCCGCTGCTGACCAACCGGATCTGCGGCGTGTGCCCCGAGGCACACCACATGGCTGCCGCCAAGGCCGCCGACGCGGTCTATGGGGTCGAGCCTCCGCCGGCCGCCAAGAAGCTGCGCGAGTTGCTGTACAGCGGCTTCTACTTCACCGATCACACCACGCATTTCTACGCGCTGGGTGGCCCCGATTTCGTCATGGGGCCGGACGCGCCGGTGGCCGAGCGCAACATCCTGGGCGTGATCCACAAGGTCGGGCTCGAGATCGGCGGCAAGGTGATCCAGGCCAGGCAGTACGGCCACCGGATCGTCGAGCTGATCGGCGGGCGCAAGGTGCACCCGTGCACATCCATCCCGGGCGGGGTCACAAAGGCGCTCAAGGAACACGAGCGCGCCGAGATCGAGAAGATGGGGCGGTGGGCGATCGAATTCGCGCAGTTCAGCTTGAAGCTGTTCGACGACATCGTGCTTGGTAACCCGGCGTATGTCGATCTGATCCTCGGCGACGTCTATGCCCATCGGACCTACTCGATCGGGCTTGTGGATGCGAACAACAAGATCAACTTCTACGACGGACGGGTGAGTGTGGTCGATCCCGACGGCGCCCGCCTCGGCTTCTACACGCCGGCTGAGTACACCGAGTGGATCAGCGAGCGCGTCGAGCCGTGGACGTATCTGAAGTTTCCGTACCTCAAGAAGATCGGCTGGAAGGGCTTCGTCGACGGCAAGGAGTCGGGCGTGTACACGTCGACGCCGCTGTCGCGTCTGAACGCCAGCGACGGCATGGCGACACCGCTGGCGCAGGAGGCGTATGAGCGCTTCTTTAGCGTGCTCGGCGGCAAGCCGGTGCATCAACGGTTGGCCACGCACTGGGCGCGGCTTGTCGAGTTGCTCTATGCGGCTGAGCGGATCGTCGAACTGGCCACCGACCCCGAGATCACGTCGCCCAAGGTGCATGCCGTGCCGACCGCGACGCCGACCGAAGGCATCGGCGTGGTCGAAGCGCCGCGCGGGCTGCTAACCCACCACTACGTCACCGACGAGCGCGGGCTGCTCAAAAAAGTCAACCTCATCGTTGGGACGACGAACAACTATGCCGCGATGAGCATGTCGATCAAGAAAGCCGCGCAGGCCTTTATCAAACAGGGCGTGGTCGTCACGGAGGGTATCCTCAACCGAGTCGAGATGGCGTTCAGACCCTACGACCCATGCTTTGGCTGTGCCACGCACGCATTGCCGGGTGAGATGCCGCTCGTCCTCACCATCCGCGATGCAAAAGGCGAGGTGGTCAGGCAGGTGAGGAATTGCTGATCGTCGATCTCTGATTGCTGATTGGCGGGCCGGAGATGCCGGGCAGAGCGATGGGCAAGCTGGGATATGAGACTGATCGGCCTGACACCGTGGTGGTCGGGCTGGGGAATCCGATCCTGGGCGACGATGGCGTCGGTTGGCGCGTGATCGCCGAGGTAGAGCGCCGGTTGCTTGCTGCCGGGCCGTGTGCTGCTCCCAGCGACGGATCGGGCGCGGGTGTCGCCACGGCCTGTCTGTCGTTGGGTGGTCTGAGCCTGATGGAGCACCTGATCGGGTACCGGCGCGCGATCATCGTCGATGCGGTGCGCGGCCCCGGGTCACCGGGGACGATCGATGTACTTCCGCTCGAGGCGTTCGCCGAGGCGCGGAGCGGGCACGTGGCCTCGGCCCATGACGCGACCTTGTCAGCCGCGCTCGAGCTTGGGCGCGGCCTGGGGGCCGTCCTCCCTGAGACGGTCTGGGTCGTCGGGGTTAAGGTTGAACGCCTGGATGAGTTTAGCGAGGCGCTGAGCCCGGCTGTGGCTGGGGCCGTGCCGGCGGCCGCGCAGCGAGTGCTCGAGCTCTTGCGCGATCGGCAAGGTCTTGCCCCGGCGACCCAGTTGGCTGACCCTTGCCGCGGTCTCTGAAGCGTTCGCCCGTGGCATCGCCCGGCAAGCGTTTGACAACGGTCGTTCACTCGTGGGAGGCGTGGTCCTATGGTTTCACCCGAGTTGCTTCGTCGCTATCCATTCTTTAGCGTGTTCGACGATGCGGGGCTGAACAAGGTTGCGATGGCGACCGAGGAGGTGAAGTGCGCGTCGGGCGACGTGCTCTTCGAGGCCGACCAGCCCGCGACCTATCTGTACCTGTTGCTCGAGGGAACACTCGAGTTGTCGATTGTGGCGGCCGATCGGCATGGACAGGGGATACGTAAGCTGTTTCACGCGGGTGAGATCGACGCGGGCGAAGTCGCGGGCGTTTCGGCGCTTGTCGCGCCCTGTCTGTACACGGCAACTGGTGAGATCACGGCGCCAAGTCGGCTGCTGCGGATCGATGCTCAGACGTTGCGCGAGCTCTGCGCGACAGATCCGCGCCTCGACGCGGCGCTGATGCATGCGGTGGCCCAGGCGACGATGCGTCGACTGCACGACACGCGGGTTCAGCTTCTGGCTGCCCGCGTCTGACGCATCGCGCGCGAAGACGGAGCCACCGGGCCTCCGTCTTCGCGAAGGTCTTAGCCGAAGGGGTTCCACCACCACGCAAGGCCCAGCGCCAGCGCGACGATCAGCGTGCCAAGCGCCACGAAGACGACGCTGAGTTCGGTGGTCTCGTGCCGGGTGATCAGGTGTGTGGGCAGGTTGTTGAACACATCCTGCAGCTCCCGCGCGCTCGTGGCCGAGTAGTACTCGCCGCCGGTCATCGACGAGACCTGCTTGAGTGTCTCTTCGTCGATCCCGCGCCGGAACCCGCCGCCGCCGCCGCCAAATCCCCCGCCAAAGCCCGGCCCACCAAAGCCACCGTTAAAGAATCCATCACCGCAATCCATCGGCGACTGATTATCGGCAGTACCGTAGCCGATGGTGTAGACGCGTAAGCCACGCGTCGCTGCCTGCTGTGCGGCGTCGAGCGGCTCTGGACCCGAATTGCTGACGCCGTCGGTCAATACGACGATGATGTCTGGGGCGTAGGCCCCCTCCGCCACCGCGGGCGCCGTATCGGCCGCGCTCGAACTGACGCTTGGCGCGACGCCCGGGTCGATCTCGGCGACCGTGTCGATCGATTTCAGGATCGCGCTACCGATGGCGGTGCGACGGCCCGGGATAAGGCTGTCGATCGCGTCTCCAAGTATTTCCTGGTCGTTAGTCGGCGGTTGAACGAGCTCCGCCAGGCCCGCGAAGGCCACGATCGCGATCTGCGTCGTTGGGCCCTGTTGCTCGACAAAAGCCCGTGCGGCATCCTTGGCCGCCTCGAGCCGGTTGGGCGCGATGTCGGTCGAACACATGCTGCGTGAGAGATCCATCGCCAGCACGATCGTCGTCCGTCCGGCCGGGACGCTGACCACGGCGACCGGCCGCCCCGCCGCGACGACCAGGCTCGAGAGCGCCAGCAAGAAGAGTGCAAAGGGCAGATGCCGCCGCCAGCGTGACTGTTTGCCGACAGCGGCTTTCACGATCGACAGGCTCGAAAAGCGCACAGCGAAGCGCCGACGACGGCGCAGTATCCAGATGTACGCAGCGATCAGCGCCGGCACGAGCCCCAGAAAAAGGAGTGATGTGGGCCAGAGCATGTCCATGCGTCAGTTCCTTGGGAGGCCGCCGTCCGCGGTCGGCGTCACGGCATCCTCCCGAACCACCACAGCGAGAAGCCGCCGCCGACGAGGAGCAGGGCGATCCCCAGCCCGGCCAACAGCGCCGTGATCTCGAGCGGCTCATCGCGGATGACGAGTTGCGGCTGCAGGTTGCTGTAGATCGACTGCAACTGCTCTTCGTCGGCGGCGTTGAAATACGCGCCATCGGTCAGTTCGGCCGTCTGCCTGAGCAGAGCCTCGTTGAGCTGGGTGAAGACCGTGAAGCCGTTGACCTCGAGGTTGACGCCGGTCGGGCTGCCGACCCCGATGGCGTAGATGCGCACCCCGCGATCGCGCGCTGCAGCGGCGACCTCGAGCGGGTCGGGTCGCGCGTTGTTCTCGCCGTCGCTGAGCAAGACCACCACGGCCGGCGCGTACGTTCCGGCCGGAACCGGTGTGGGCGTTGCCGCCGGCTGGGGGGTGAGGTTGCTGTATTGCAGCGCCGCCTGAGCGTTTGTGGCGAAGATCGTCTCGAGCGCGATGGCGAGGCCGCTGCCCACGGCCGTGCCGCGGTTGGGCGCCAGCCGGTTGATCGCAGCCAGCACCGACGCCTGATCGTCGGTCGGGGCCTGCACGGCGAGGCCGCTGTCGCTGAAAGCCACCACGCCGATGCGCACAGTCGTCGGCTGCTCGAGCACAAAGGCCGTCGCGGCCGCCTTGGCCGCCTCCATCCGCGTTGGCTCGAAATCGGTCGCGGCCATGCTGCCGCTGACGTCGAAGACAAGCATGACTGTGCCCTCTACCCTGGGCAGGCTGACCACCGCCTGTGGCCGGGACAACGCGAAGAACAGGGCGAAGAGCCCGAGGAAGAAGAAGAGCACAGGCACGTGGCGCCGCCAGCCGAGACCCGCGCCGGTTGCGGTCTGCACCAGGCCGAAGCTGCCGTACCGGGCGACGGTTTGAGCCCGCCGGCGCTGCGAGACGACGTAGACCAGCAGCCCAAGCGGGAGCAGCGCCAGCGTCGCGAGCATGAAGGGCCAGATGAACGACATGCCTCAGCGCCTCCGGTTCTCGCGCAGCGAAGCGAAGCGCACGATGGCCCGCACCAGGTCTTCCTCGGTGGAGAGCGTGAGCGCGTCGACGCCGGCGCGTTTGAAGGCTTCGCTGAGGGCGGCTTCCCGCGCCCGCGCGGCCTCACGATACCGCTGCCGAAACCCGCGGTCACGTGTGTCGACGTAGAGCTGCTCGCCGGTCTCGGCGTCTTCGAGCAAGATCGGGCCGACATCGGGGAGCTCGACCTCGCGCGGGTCCCACAGCCGGATCGCCAGCACCTCATGCCGGCGGTTGAGCAGGCTAAGTGTGCGCTCCCAGCCTGGCGCGCTGATGAAATCCGAGATGACGAAGATCAGCGAACGGCGCCTGACCGTCGCCAGCCCGGCTTCGAGCAAGTCGCCCAGATCGGTGAAGGGCGCCCGCGCCAGTTTCGGCTGGTTGAGCAACTCGTGGATCAGCCTCAGCACATGCAGCCTTCCGCCGCGCGCCGGGAGGACGCGATCGACCCCGCCGGAGTAGAAGATCCCACCGACGCGGTTGCCGTGGCGGGTCAGCAGCCGCGCCGTGGCCGCGACGAAGTCGATCAGCTGGTTGCGCTTCTGGGTCTGCAGCGTGCCGAAGTCGACCGATGGGCTGAGATCGAGCAGGAACCAGGCCGTGATCTCGCGATCCTCGGTGTACTGTCGGATGTAAGGCGTATCCATCCGCGCCGTGACGTTCCAGTCGATGTAGCGGATGTCGTCCTCGGGCTGGTATTCGCGCAGATCGGCGAAGTCGACGCCATAGCCGTAGAACAGGCTGCGGTAATCGCCCTGGAGCAGGCCGTCGAGCTTGCGCACGACCTGCCAGTCGAGGCGCTGCAGGATGCGCTCGGCAGTCGGCGTGACCTCAAGCAACGCGGGCGTTGACATGCCCATGGAGCGGCACCACAGGAACAGGGATTCGGCTGATCAGTTTCTTGAGGAGGTCGTCGGCCGAGACATTGTCGGAGAGCGCCTCGTACGAGAGCACCAGACGGTGTCGCAGCACGTCGTAGGCCATGTCGAGCACGTCCTCGGGCAGCGCGTAAGTGCGGCCGCGGACGAAGGCCAGTGCGCGCGCCGTGAGGATCAAATTGATGCTGGCGCGCGGGCTTGCGCCAAAGGTCAGGTAGTGCGCGCTGTCCTTGAGCCCGACCGCGGCGGGGTCGCGTGTCGCGCCGACCAGCTTGACCGCGTACTCGATCAGGGCCGGGTCGACGTAGACCTTGTCGGCCTCGCTCTGTAGCGCGACCAGCTGGTCGGTGGTCAGCACCTTCTGCACGGCCTGGAGCGCGGCGGTCATGCGCTCGACGATCACGAACTCCTCGGTCGGGGTCGGGTAGCCGACAAGCACCTTGAGCATGAAGCGGTCGACCTGGGCCTCGGGAAGTGGGTAGGTGCCCTCGGTCTCGATCGGGTTCTGCGTGGCGAGCACCAGGAAGGGGTTGGGCACCTTGTAGGTCTCGCGCCCGATGGTCACCTGGCGCTCCTGCATCACCTCGAGCAGCGCGCTCTGCACCTTGGCCGGCGCGCGGTTGATCTCGTCGGCGAGGAGCAGGTTGGTGAAGACCGGGCCGAGCGAGGTGTTGAACTCGCCGGTCTTCTGGTTGTAGATGCGCGTGCCGACCAGGTCGGCGGGCACAAGGTCGGGCGTGAACTGGATGCGCTTGAACTCGCCGCCGATCGACTCGGCCAGGGTTTTGATCGCCATGGTCTTGGCCAGGCCCGGCACACCCTCGACAAGGATGTGGCCGCGCGCCAGCAGGGCCACGACCATGCGCTCGAGCAGATGGTCCTGCCCGACGATGATTTTCTTCACTTCATAGAGCACACGCTCCATCGGAGCACGGTTTCGTGATTCGGGGGATCGGTCCATGGGTTCTCCCTTGGGTGACTGCTGACTGCGGAATGACGAATGCCGAAAGGCACCTGGCTGGACGGGACGACGATCGTTGTTCGTCCCTGTTCGCCGCCGCACTGCGGCGGCTCTGGTCAATACGGCGGCAACCCGGCGGCGCCGCCGGCGACCGTGATCGGTACGGCGAAACCGATGCCGATGAAGACCTCCTGCTCGGTCGGGTTGATGATGCCGGTGACGATGCCGACCACCTGGCCGGCGCGGTTGAGCAGCGGCCCGCCGGAGTTGCCCGGATTGATGGCTGCGTCGACCTGGATCAGGCCCTCGATCGCAACGCTGCCCTCGGGCTCGAAAATGCGATCAAAGCCCGAGACCACGCCGGCGCTCATCGAGCTGTACAGACCGAAGGGGTTGCCAACGACGTAGGCATCGTCGCCGACATTGAGCGCATTGGGGTTCCCGAGCACGGCCGGCACGATCTGGGCCGGCGGGGTGAGTGCCTGGAGCACGGCGATGTCGATCTCGGGCTGCTCGACCACGATCTGGGCCGCCGATTGCGTGCCGTCGGCGAAGGTCACGGTGATCGCCTGGGCGTCGTCGACCACGTGCAGGCTCGTCAGAATGGCGCCCGTAAGGTCGACGACCACGCCGCTGCCGAGCGAGTTTCCCGTGTGTTCGTCGCCGGACCCCTGGGTCTGGATCAGCACAAGCGAAGGCCGAATCGCGGCATAGACGAGCGCTGATTGCGCCGGCGGCGGCGTGGCCGAGGCCATCGCAGCCGCCACGGCGTCGTTGACTTCATCGGTCGTCAACGGGGCGGGGGGTGGGAAGACCTGATTGTAAAGCGCGAGGCCGACAAAGGCCGCCAGCGCGCCGAACACGTAGGGCCCGGCGCGGCGCGCGAACGTGAGCCCGCGGTTGATCGCCGGTATCTGTGTCACGCGGGAGCGCCAGGTGGAGGCGGGCGAGGCGGATTGGATCTCGGAGTTGTCGGGACTGTCAATAAGGCGGCCCATGTTCACACTTCCTGGGTAAGGCGACGATAACGGCGCGGTGGTCGCCCCGCATTCCCGGAACGTGATCGTGTCGAAGTCATGATGTCACGGTTGTAGGTGAATAAGGTAAGTCTGCTCTGAGAAGGTGGTTTAGGGTGTTTGAGCCACGGGTGTGTTAGAGTAGCGACTACCTCAAGCAGCCGAACGGCTGTGACAAGCGGAGAAATCCATGCCCAAAACCCCGGTGTTTTTTAGCCATGATGGCGGCGTCGATGACTATCTGTCGATTCTGCTCTTGATGACGATGCCCGATGTCGAAGTCCTCGGCATCGCGGTGACCGATGCCGACTGCTACATCGAGCCGGCGGTCAGCGCGACACGCAAGATACTGGATTTGATGGGGCGGAGCGATGTCACGGTTGCGCGCAGCTCGGCGCGTGGCGTCAACCCCTTTCCTCGCGAGTTCCGGTTGAGCTCGTACGCCATCGATCTGTTCCCGATCCTGAACGAGCGTGAGGCGCTCACGACGCCGCTCGCCGCCGTAGACGCCCCGCAGTTCATCGTCGATACATTGCGCACCGCGCCAACGCCGGTGACGTTCCTCGAGGTCGGCCCCCTGACGACGCTGGCCGAGGCGCTCAAGCTGGATCCTGGAGTCGCGGCCAAGATCGCGCGGATCGTATGGATGGGTGGGGCCCTCAACGTGCCAGGCAATGTCGCGCGCAACCACGAGCCCGGCCATGATGTCAGTGCCGAGTGGAATGTGTATTGGGACCCGATCAGCGCAGCCAGGATCTGGGCGACCGACATCCCGGTTGTGCTGTGCCCGCTCGACATCACCAACAACGTGCCGATCACGCCCGACTTCATCCGCGCCCTAAGTCGTCAGCGGCAATACCCGATCTCGGACCTGGCTGGTTTGTGCTACTCGCTGGTCGCCTTCCGGCCGTATTTCTGCTGGGATGTGCTTACGACAGCCTATGTTGGCCGTCCCGATTTGTTCACGCTGACCAGTTGGGAGACCGAGGTGATCGCGACCGGCAGCGACCAGGGCCGTACGGCTGTCAGGCCCGGCGGACGCGCCGTACAGGCGCTTGCTACCGTCGACAAGGACGCGTTCTTCGACTATTTCCTCAAGCAGATGGCGCGCTAGACACGGGAGGCCCCTATGGCAAACGGCAAAGTCACCGTCATCGGCAGCTTTGCGGTCGGGCTGACGTTGCGGGCGGATCGCTTCCCGGTCAGGGGCGAGACCCTCATCGGCCGCGACTTCGATCAGGGTCCCGGCGGCAAGGGCAGCAATCAAGCCGTCCAGATCGCGCGGCTCGGTGGTGATGTCGAGTTTGTAGGCGTGATCGGAACCGATGGATTCGGCGACATCGCCGCGAAGCTGTACGGGGATGAGGGCGTCGGCACGACGTACCTGACCCGCACCGCCGAGCGCAACACTGGGCTTGGCTTCATCGTGCTCAACGCGGAGGGCGATAACTTCATCATCCTCGACCCCGGGGCGAACGCGCTTTTCTCGCCCGCGCATGTCGACGCAGCCGGCGAACGGATCAACGCCAGCCAGGTCGTGCTGGCTCAACTCGAGATCCCTCTGGCGACGGCCGTGCACGGTCTGCGAGCGGGGCATCGTGCCGGGGCGATCGCGATCCTCAACCCCGCGCCCGCCGCGCCGGTACCGGCTGAAGCCTTTGCCGACATCGACATCGTCACTCCCAACCACACCGAGCTGCGTGTGATGCTCGGCCGCCGGCCGGATGATCCGGTCGACTCGCGCGACCTGTGCGCCGAGCTGCTGCGCCTCGGTGTGCGGACCGTGGTGCTTACCCAGGGCGAACAAGGCGCGCTCATCGTCCGCGCGGACGGCACACAACACATCGCTTCGCACCCCGTCGATGTGGTCGACACGACAGGCGCGGGCGATGCATTCAGCGGCACCCTTGCGGCGTCGCTGGCCGAGGGCGCCACGCTCGAAGCTGCGGTGGCACGCGCGGTCGGCGCCGGCGCCCTGGCCTGTACCCGCCTTGGGGTCGTGCCAGCGCTGCCGCGGCGGACCGAGCTCGAGGCCTTGCTATCTTCGACATCTCGGTGAAAGGCAGTCGCCAGGGCTCTGAAGCGGCTGAATGCGCTTCCCCGAGATCAAGGAATCCATAATGACCCAGACCGAAATCACCCCCCGCCAACGCGTGCTGACCGCACTGCGCCATGAGACCCCCGATCGCGTCCCAGTCGACTTCCTGGCGACACCCGAGATCTGGGATCGGTTGCTCGCGCATCTGCAGCTCGACGCCACANNGCATCGGCCCGGCCGAGTTCTTCGACCCGGCGCGCGAGGCGCTGTTGCACCATTTCGAGATTGATTGTCGCGTGCTGTCGTACGACCAGTTCTGCGCGCCGCCCGAGAGCCTGCTCCAGCCGGGCGCGCATGTCGATTGGTGGATCTCGATGAACCGCTCGACGCCCAATCGCATGTGGCGTCAGGTGCGGCCGGACGACACCTTTCACGACATCTGGAGCACGCACAGCTTCAAGATGGAGAACGCCGTCGGCGCCTACGAGGGCTTCAAGAGTTGGCCGCTCAGCCAGGCGACGTCCGTGGAAGACCTCAAGCGGCACCCATGGCCGTCGCCCGATTGGTGGGATTTCTCGCCCGTGCCGACGATCATGGCGGAGTCGGACCGGCACACGCCTTATCACTTTCGCTTTCGGATCGGCTCGGTCTTCGAGCTCGGCTGGCAATTGCGCGGGCTCGAGGAGTTCATGATCGACCTGGCAAGCCAGCCCGAATTTCCGATGTACATCATGGACCGGATGACCGAGATCCTCGTGGAGAACCTGCGTCGGGTGCTCGAGGTCGCCGGCGATCGCCTCGATATGGTGTACTTCTACGACGATATCGCGACCCAGCAGTCGCTCCTGATCTCGAAGAAGATGTGGCGACAATATGTGCGTCCGCATCACGTCAGGCTGATCGAGATGGCACACAAGTACGGCAAGCCCGTGATGTACCACACCGATGGCGCGATCAAGCAGATGCTGCCTGAGCTGATCGATATGGGCGTCGACCTGCTCAACCCGCTCCAACCCGACGCCAAGGACATGGACCTCGACGCGATCAAGGCCGAATTCGGCGGCAAGTTGGCCTTTCACGGCGGCGTCGATATCATGCGCACATTGCCAAAGGGCAAGCCCGAACAGGTGCAAGCCGAGGTTCGCGAGCGGGTGCGCCAGCTCGGCCCTGGAGGTGGTTACATTTTGTGCAGTTCGCACCACATCCAGCCCGACACGCCGATCGCCAACGTCATCGCCATGTACGATCCCGCGCTGCGGGTGCTCTGAGCAGGCCGAGGCGGGACGACTGACGTCGTCACTACACGACCATATGGGCCTGCTGAACGGGGCGCCCCCGCGCTCGCGCGGATCGCGGGTCTCGCGATAATCAAGGCCTATGAGCCTCCCCCTTGAGGCGACCGGCCCCGTGCTTTGGATCGGCCCGGCCGCGAGCGGCAAGACCCAGGCCTGCATCGACCGGGTCCGAGCGCAGGCGCGCGCCGCGCCTCTGACGCCAACCTGGGCGCTGCTCCCTGATGGTCAACAGGTCAACGCCTTCCGTCGTAGGCTCCTCGCTTCTGGCGGAGCCTTAGGCGTGCGCGTCGGCACCTTCGATGGCCTGTACACCGAGCTCCTGGCTCTGGCCGACAAGCCACTCCCAATCGCACCCGAACCTGTGCTGCATCGCCTGATCCAGTCGGTGCTCGACCGGCTTACCGAGGAAGGCGCACTACGGCACTATGCCCCGATCCGACGCCGGCCCGGGCTGGCCCTGGCGCTCAATGACCTCTTCGCCGAGCTCAAGCGCTCGCGGGTTGCCCCAGATGCGCTGACCGGGGCGATGGCCGAGTCGGAGCCCCGGCTCCAGGAACTCGCCGCCGCTTACGAACGCTACCAGGCCGCACTGATCCACGCCGGTTGGGCCGACAGCGAAGGCCGTGGTTGGTTGGCCATCGAGGCGCTGACCCATGATCCGAACCTCGCTTCGGGCTGGCACGTGGTCGTCGACGGGTTTGACTCGTTCACGGCCACACAGCGCGAAACGCTCCGCCTGCTGCAGGCCCGAACCGGCTGGCTGGCGGTGACGCTCATGGGCGAGGGCGATCTGTCACGCAGTGCCTATCGCCGTTTTCGCACGACGCTCGAGACGTTGCGTGCCGATGGCCTGGCACTCACGACGCAGTTCCTGCCGGGCAGCCGTGCGCGACCGGTCATCCTGCGCGATCTCGCCGACGCGATCTTCGACGGGCGCGGCCAGAGTCGCGCCGCGCGATCCGTGTCGGCCTCGCCCGGCGAGCTGGCCTCGCCCGGCGAGCTGGCCTCGCCCGGCGAGCTGGCCTCGCCCGTCTCCTTTCTCGAGGCGCAAACGCAGGCGCTCGAGGCACGCGAGGCCTTGCGTTGGATCAAAGCCCGACACCTCCGCGACGGTGTGCCGCTTTCGGACTGCGCCGTGATCGCTCGCGATCTCGAATTGTATGTGCCGTACCTCACCGAGACGGCGCGTGAGTTTGGCCTGCCGCTGGCGCTGGTCTCGGGCGCCCCGCTCGAGACGAACCCGGTCGTTGGCGCACTCCTCAATGTGCTCGGGTTGCCGCTCTCCGATTGGGAGAGGCGGCCGGTGCTGGATCTGATCCGCTCGCCGTACATCGATCTCAGCGGATTCGGGCTGATGCGCCAAGACGCAGCCCGGATCGACGCGGTTGCCCGCGTCGGGCAGGTGATCGCCGGCCTCGACCAGTGGCGCGAGGCCTTTGAGATCGCTGCTGCCGAGCCCGCGGGCCACGTAGAAATCGAGGTGCTGGATGAGGATCTGACGCCTCCGTCCTTGCCTCGCGGCGCGGTCGCCCGGACGCTGGGCGACGGGTTGCTGGCCGGGTTTGCCCGCCTGACGCCGCCCGAGCCACTCACCCTGCGCGGTTACGTCGCCTGGGTAGAGGACGTGATCGAGACGCTCCGGATCGAAACGGCGCTGCGGCAGCATCCCGAAACAGAAGCGCGGGATCGGGCGGCCATGGCTGCGTTGCGCGAGGTCTTCGCCGCCCTCGTCCTGAGCGATACGCTCTTCGGGCAGGATGGCGAAAGGACGTATGCCGAGTTCCAGACCGAGCTGCGGGGCGCCGTCGCAGCGGCCCGGTTCATCGCCGGCCCGCGCCCGACCGGCGCGATCCTGGCGGCAGACCTGCGCCGCGCACGCGGCGTGCCCTATGCCGCTGTCGCGGTGCTTGGGTTGGCCGAGGGGCTCTTTCCGGCCCCACTCAACGAGGACCCTTTTCTTTCGGACGAGGAGCGGCAGGCGCTCCAGGAGCGCGGCCTGCCGCTCGAGCCGCGGCTGCGCAGCGATCAGCAGTCGTTGTTCTATGAGGCGATCACCCGGGCTGAGCGCTTCTTGCTGCTGACTCGTCCGTACCTTGCCGACGATGGCGAAGCCTGGCAGCCGTCGCCGTTCTGGCAGGCGGCACGCATCGTCGTTGGCGGTCCAGTGCGTCGCGTTCGGCAGGGTGATCCGCTGGCCGCGGGCGAGGCCGCCTCCCTGAATGAAGCGCTCGCCGACGAGACGGTGGCCGATCCCGAGCCCGCCGGTCTCCGTCCGACCCTCGACCATCTGCGATCTGTGTTGACGGCGCGCCTGACCACGCAGATCGACGGACCGTACGAGGGCGACCTGACCGTGGGCGCCGCACACTTCGCGGCGCGCTACGGGCCGGAGCACACCTGGAGCCCAAGTCGACTCGAGGCATATGGCGCTTGCGGCTTCAGGTTCTTCATCGGGTCGGCGCTTGGGCTCGAACCGCGCGTCCCGCCGCAGGTCGGCCTCGACGCCGCTCAGTTGGGCACGCTCTTGCACAGCATCCTCGAGAACGTCTATCGGGCGGCTGCACCCGACGATGTCGAAGGTCTGATCGCTGCGCTGCCCGCCGTCGCCGCGCCGATCTTCGCGGCCGCACCGCGCAAGCTGGGTTTTCGGCCGACTGGCCTCT
Organism: Anaerolineales bacterium UBA6663; assembly: GCA_002455335.1. Taxonomy (GTDB): domain Bacteria; phylum Chloroflexota; class Anaerolineae; order Anaerolineales; family UBA6663; genus UBA6663. The sequence goes on from DKKP01000270.1 coordinate 20,523, forward strand.
GGGCGCGCCAACAGACCGAGTTGTTGGATTGGCTGACGGCGACGTTGCATGGCCTGGCCGAGATCGCAGATGACTTCGTTCCGATCGCCTTCGAGCAACGCTTTTCGAGCCTCGAGCTCGATACGCCCGCGGGTCGGGTGCGCATCCGGGGTGTGATCGACCGGGTCGACCGCAACGGCGCGGGCGACGTGCGCGTGATCGACTACAAGACGGGGGCAGCGCATCTCGATCCGGGCGCGCTGATCCGCGGGGCCCGACTGCAATTGCCGTTGTACGCCGCCGCAGCCGAGCAGGAGCTCGGCCTTGGGCGCCCGGTGGATGGTCTGTATTGGGCGATTCGGCGTGGCACAGCCGGTGGGCTGCGTCTGGCAGCGTTCGAGTTCACGTCCGACGGTGGCCCGGCGCAGCGCGGCGTGTCTGGCGCGATTTCGCTGGCCGCCGAGCATATCGCCAGCTCGGTTCGCGGCATTCGGGCCGGACGCTTTCTGCCTGAGCCGCCGCGCGACGGCTGTCCCGAGTACTGTCCGGCTGCAGCGTTCTGTTGGCGCTACAGCCCGGAGCGCTGGGCATGACGACCCTGGTCGACTTCTTCTCGCTCAAGGACGCCCAACGCGAGGCCGCCCTGGCCCGCGGAGTCGATGTCGCCGTCTTGGCCGGCGCCGGTTCAGGCAAGACCCGTACCCTGGCGGCCCGCTTTATCACCTTGCTTGGCGAACTGCGTCGGCCGCGCGCGCTGGCGGCGATCACGTTCACCGAGAAGGCGGCGCGCGAGATGCGCAACCGCATCCGCGCCGAGATCGTGGCCTGGCGCGACGGGCCGTGCCCGCCCGTTGAGCGCGCTCTTTGGGCAGACCTCGAGGCCGAGATCGACACTGCACGCATCGGCACGATCCATGGCCTGTGCGCCGCAATCCTGCGCGCGCATCCGGCCGAAGCCGAGATCGACCCGCGTTTTAGCGTGCTCGAAGAGGGCGATGCGCTTCGCCTCCGTCTTGAGGTCGCCGACCGCGCTGCGCAGTGGGCCAGCGATCGGGCCGAGCTCGCGCCGCTCTTCGATGCGTTTGGGCCCTCCGGTTTGGCCGATGTTCTGAGTGATCTGCTGGCCGATCGGCTCACGGCCGAGTCGGTCCTGACGCGGCCCGACGTCGCCACAGCCTGGCAGACGAACGCCGCAGCGCAGTTGCGGGATTTTCTCGTTGACCCCGCCGTAAGCGATGCCTGTGCCGAGTTGCGCGCCCTGGCCGAATCGGGCCGCCTCGTCGCCGACGCCGGCGATAAACTCGCGGGCCAGGTTCGACAGCTGCTCCAGGCCCTGGGCCCGGCCGAGGCAGCCCTTGCTGCGAAAACGCTGTGGCCGGCGTTGATTGGCCTCTTCGCTGTACGACGTGCGTGCGTCGGCGGCGCCGGGCTGAAGACCAGTCGCGCTAAATCCGCAGTGAGGACGATCAAGGAGGCCTACGATCGTAGCCTGGCGCCCTGGCTGGGCGGCGCCAAGGAGGCGGATCCACCTCCCGATCGAGGGTCCGACGACGCCGTCAGTGCCTTGCTGCCGCTGCTGGCGATCGCCTTCACCCACGCGGCGGACGGCTATCGCGCCGAGAAGGATGCACGGCAGGCGCTGGATTTCGACGATCTCGAGGACAAAGCCCTAGCCCTGCTCCGGATCGGGGTGATCCGCGCCCGCTGGCAGGCTCAAATCGAAGCCTTGCTGGTCGATGAGTTTCAGGACACGAACGCCCGTCAGCGGGAGATCGTCGAATCGCTTGCGGGCACGTACGACGGGCGGCGAGGCCGATTGTTCGTGGTGGGCGATGCCAAGCAGAGCATCTATCGTTTCCGCGGCGCTGATGTGCGCGTGTTCCGCGCGATGGATCGCGCCATCGGCGCGCGGGGTGGGCATTCACTGGCGCTCGATCGCACGTACCGGGCGCATCCAGCGCTTGTCGCCGGCATCAACGACCTCGGCGCCGCCGTGCTCGACGGCGTCCCGGTCGGCGACTCGCGAGTGCCCTTCGCCCCGTTGCAGGCAGGGCGTGCTCCGGTCGCGCGGGTGGCTGGCCCTTACATCCGCTTCGTGGCGGGGCAGGGCGAGACGAGCGCCGATGGCCGGGCCGTGGCGGCCTCGGCTCTGGCGCGCGAGTTGATCGGGCTCAACGCCCAGGGGATTCGCTGGGACGAGATGGCCTTGCTCTTCCGCGCATCGACGGGTTTCCCAGTCTACGAAGGCGCATTCGAGGCCGCAGGCATCCCGTTCGTGACCGTGGCCGGTCGTGGCTTCTACGATCGGCCCGAGATCCGGGATGTGTTGAACGTGCTGACCGCCGTCGCCGATCCGTGGGACGACCTGGCGCTGGCCGGGGCGCTGCGCTCGCCGATGTTTGGGCTGAGTGACGCCGCTTTGTACACCCTGCGCTGGTCGGGCGAGGGCGAGCCGCGCGCGTTGTGGGTGGCGCTTCAACAGGTTCCGAGCGCGCTCGGGACGAACATGGCCGGATTGGCCAGACGCGCCAGCACCGTGCTCTCAGGGCTGCAAGGCGCCGTTGATCGGGTTCCGGTCGCCGAGTTGCTCAAGCGCCTGCTGGACGAGACCTTCTACCTGGCGACGCTGACGGGCGTGGCCGGTGGGTCGCGGCTCCGACGCAATCTCGATAAGCTCCTGGCCGAGGCGCATCGGAGCGGTTGGACGCGGCTGAGCGACTTCCTCGAGACGGTTCAGACCTGGCGCGACGTCGGCGTACGTGAGGGCGAGGCCCCCAGCGACGCGGGCGGCGCCGTGTGTTTGCTGACCGTGCATAAGGCCAAGGGCCTGGAGTTCCCGGTCGTGGTCCTGGCGGATGCGGGCTATAGCGCTCGACACTCAGGCGGGCCTCTGCTCATGGATCCGCAAATCGGTTCTGCACTTGCGCCGCCCCGTCTTGAGACACCGTCGCTGGCGTATCGGCTGGCCCTGCGCGAGACGGCCCGCCATGAGCAGGCCGAGGAGGCGCGACTTCTCTACGTGGCGGCGACACGGGCCCAGGAAATGCTGATCGTCTCGGGTCATGTCGCCAAGCGCGGGGGCGAGACCTGGCTGACGCGCCTCGGTGGGTCGGCCGGTGTGAATCTGCAGGCATTAGCCGGCGAGCCCGGCATCCTTCGAACGGCGACGTTGCCGTGTGGCGAAACGATCACGGCCGTCGTGGAAGCGACGGTGAGCATCGCAACGGCCCCCGCGCCCGAGCGCATCGCCGGGCCGGTCGAGTTCGAGGACGGGGCCGGGTCTCTGTTCGGGCCGATCACCCCCCCTTCTGGCGCGCCAGCGGAAGACCCATCGGACGGCGATTTGCGCTCGCACCGCGCCACCCGCCGTCTGGCACAGCTCGATGGCCTCGTCGTCGGGCGCCTGGTTCATCAGGCGCTGCGGCGTTGGCGTTTCCCTGGGGATGCAGGCTTCGAAAACCTGATGGTCGCCGCGGCCCGCGTTGAACGCTTGATCGACACCGAGCAAGCTGGGCCGCACGTCACGCGGGCGGGGCTGCTGCTGGAGCGCCTGCGGGCCGATCCGGGTTGGGTGGAGCTCAACACCGCACAGCGCGACGGGCGGTTGCATCACGAGGTCCCGTATTTTCTTCCCGGCCTGGGCGCCGGCGCCATCGACTTGCTGTATCAGGACGTGTCTGGCGGTTGGGGCATCGTGGACTTCAAGACCGATGTCATCCTGGAGGGTGAAAGCCCCGAGGATCAGGTCCGTAGCGGCTATCACGCGCAGCTCCGGCGTTATATCGATGCTGTTCGGATCCTGCTGAATGTCGTGCCGACCGCGCGTCTGTGTTGGCTGGATCATCATGGAAACGTCATCTGGGAGACCGTGGGCGCCTGAGACGGGCAAGACGATCTGCCGTCCACGCCGCCAGATGGCCTGCGCGAGCACGAATCGATCCTTGTGGCAAGTCGGCCGTTGCTCGTCGCCCCGGCTGAGGTCGGGGCCAAGACCGTGCAGTCAGAGGAGCCGTTGGCCACTGGATCTCGGCGAGGGCCGGGATGACCAGCGATGATCGCGTTGTACAACTGGCGCAAGTGGATTTGCCAACAGCATCGCCATAGGTTTGGGCACGAGGCCGTGAGGGCGCGGATTGTCAGCAATCATGGCGGCACAAAATCCGTTGAGGTCCTTTCGGACGTCACTGGCGTTAGGCCAGCGGTGCGTTTATAACAAGGCAATAAGGTATTGACGGACGCACCCCGTGGGCCGAACGTACGGATTGTCGGAGGCGGATTGTTATGTGCGCAAAGTCACGTCGGGTTGTCAGCACTCGTCTTGGAACTGCGATATTCGACGATCTCGGTATCCCGGCTGCCCTTGTCGACTTGCGAGCCAGGGCCGTCGTGCAAGCCAACACCGCGCTGTCAAAATGGCTTGGCTTCGCCACGGACGATTTGGCGGGTGAGCGGATCAACGACCTGACCGCCCGCATCGCGTTCTTGTGGACTGATGCGCCGCCGCCTGCCGAGCCCGCATCTTTCGAGAACCACGAGGCAAGCCTGCGCCTGCCGAACGGCGAGCAACGCCATGTCTGGCTGTCGGCGAGACCCCTCCAGGATGACGATCGGGCCTTGCACCTGATCACGCTGCAAGACATCACAGCTCGGGTGCAGGCCGAACACCAGGTGCGACAGCTCAAGCGCCTGTATGCCGCGCTGAGCCAGGTGAACCAGACGATCGTCCGGGTCCAGAGCCGCACTGAGCTGTATCAATCGATCTGCGACGTGGCGGTTCGGTTTGGCGAGTTCTCGGCCGCCTGGCTCGGGCTGTGGAGCGAGGCCACCGATACGCTCCATCCGATCGTTGTCCGCACGACGACGGAGGAACTCCCCCTCGAACGCATCTCTGAGTCGCTGCCTGTTCCGAGATCGGCCCCGGCCAACGACCTGGTCGTGGTGGCGCTCCGATCGTCGCGCGTCATGACGGCGGCCGATGTCGATGACACCGGCGCTCGACCCGTCTGGCCGACAGCGCTCGCCGAGCCGGCTCATCAGGCCGTCGCCGTGATCCCCTTCCGGCTGCGAGGCAAGACCATCGGCGTGGTCGGGCTCGTCGGCCCGGATGCCGGCTCGCTGACCTCCGCCGACGAGATCCGCCTGCTCGACGAGATGGGCCTGGACATCTCGTACGCGCTGGACATGCTCCAGACCGCCGCCGAGAGCCGTCAGGCTCAAAGCGAGGTCCGTGCTCAAGCCGTCCGTCTTCAGATCCTGGCCGATGCCTCACAGGCGTTCACGGCGGTTGGCGGCGACTACAGCGCTCTGCTGGCCGAGATCGTGCGCCGGGTGGCCGAACAGATCGGCGAAAGCTGCGGCATCCGACTGGTCTCCCCCGATGGCCGTACCCTGACGCTCGCCGCTACACACAGTACCTACCCCGAAGCCCTCGACATCGTCAGGGCCGTGCAGCCCCAGGCGCCTGAACGCGTCGATGGCCCTGGCCTGCTCCCCCACGTCGTCCGCACCGGCGAGTCGGTCTTCCTGCCGGAGGTTACCGAGGAGCAGAGCCGGGCGTCAATGAGCGCGGCGCTGTGGTCCAAATTGGAGCACTATCGCTTCAGGAGCCTCATTCTGGTTCCGCTGCGGGCGCATGGTCAGAACCTGGGCGTGATGCTGGTCGGCCGGCATACGCTCGCGCTCGGGCCCTACACGCCCGACGATCTCCACCTGGCCGAGGACCTCGCCAGCCGGGCCGCGTTGGCCATCTCGAATGCCCGCCTGCTTCAGCAGGTGCAGGAGGAGTTGGTCGAGCGACGCCGAATCGAGGAGGCGCTCCGCGCCAGCGAAGCGACGCTCCAGCTTTTCATCGAACATGCCCCGGCGGCGCTGGCGATGTTCGATCGCGAGATGCGCTACCTGGCTGTCAGCCGTCGCTGGTTGCTCGACTACGGGCTCGAAGACACTGAGGTCATCGGGCGTGGCCACTACGAGTTATTCCCGAACCTCCCTGAGCGCTGGAGGGAAGCGCATCGACGCGGTCTGGCTGGTGAGTCTCTTGGCGCCGACGTAGACCCGTTCGAGATGGGGGGCGGACGGATCCAATGGACGCGCTGGGCCGTCCGGCCGTGGAAGCAAGCCGATGGCTTGGTCGGCGGCATCGTGCTCTTCATCGAAGACATCACGGATCGGGTCAGGGTCGAACGACAACTCGCAACCCAGGTGCAACGCCTGCGTGCCTTGCGCACCATCGATCAGGCGATCACGGCCAGCCTCGATCTTGGCGTCACCCTCGAAGTGTTTCTCGAACAGGTGCTCACCCAGCTTCAGGCCGATGGCGCGATCGTGCTGTTGTTGAACCAGCCCCTTCATCGGCTCGAGTACGCAGCTGGCCGCGGCTTTCACACGACCGCGGTCCGCAACGCCCGAGTCCCGGTCGGGCAGGGCTTTGCCGGTCGGGCCGCCCATGAACGACGGATGGTGCACATCCCCAACCTCAGCGAAGCGGGCGGTGATCTGGCGCAGGCGCTACAGCTTGAGCAGGAGCGGTTTACTTCCTACTTCGGCGTGCCGTTGATCGCCAAGGGGCAGGTCAAGGGCGTGCTCGAGGTGTATCATCGCCGGCCGTTCGAACCCGACTCCGACTGGCTGGAGTTCCTGATCTCGCTTGCCGGGCAGGCCGCGATCGCCGTCGACGGTGCGCAGCTCTTCGACAGCCTGCAGCGTTCGCATGACGATCTGGCTATCGCCTACGATGCGACCATCGAAGGCTGGTCACGCGCGATGGATCTGCGCGATCACGAGACCGAGGGGCACACCAAACGGGTGACCGATCTGGTCGTCAGGTTGGCGCTGGCCGCAGGGCTCGACAACGAGGCGCTGGGGCATGTTCGCCGCGGGGCGCTGCTACACGACATCGGGAAGCTCGGAATCCCCGATCAGGTGCTCTTCAAGCCGGGTCCGCTCGACGCGGATGAATGGGCGTTGATGCGTCGGCATCCGCAGCTCGCGTTCGACATGCTCGCGGCGATTCCGTATCTGCGGCCGGCACTCGATATCCCGTACTGCCACCACGAGAAGTGGGATGGATCTGGATATCCACGTGGCTTGCGGCAAGAGCAGATCCCGGTGGCCGCGCGGTTGTTCGCCGTGGTCGATGTGTGGGACGCGCTACGCTCCAATCGCCCATATCGATCAGCCTGGCCCGACGAACGGGTGCTCGAGCACCTGAAGGCGGAATCGGGCAGGCATTTCGACCCGCAAGTTGTGACTCTGTTCCTCGAGGTGTTACGCGCCGAGGCGTGAGGCGAGCGTTCGGCCTGGGGTGTGAACGTCGCATTCAGACGAATGGATGGCGAAGGGCCCAGGCTTGCCGGCGCCTGGGCCCTTCGCATACGAAAGGCTGCGCAGCAGAGATCGAAACAGGCGTGTCAGGTCGCCATCCAGCCTGCATCGGCGGCGATCGCCTGACCGTTGATGTAGCGCGCCTCGTCGGTGACCAGGTAGAGCGCGAGGTTGGCGATGTCGATCGGTTTGAGCGCGCCTGGCATTGTGTTGTAGAACACCTGCAGCCGGGCCGACCCCGCCGGATCCATCTTGGTCGGGTCGATGCTGGCCATGATATTGGTCTCGACGCCGCCAGGGCAGATCGCATTGCACCGGATGCCCTTTTGCGCGTAGATCCAGGCGGTGCTGCGGGTCAATCCGATCAGCCCGTGTTTTGAGGTCGTGTACGCGACCCCGGCCGTGGCCCCGCTCAACCCGGCGACCGAGGCGATGTTGACGATGGCGCCGCCGCCCTGCGCGACCATGTGCGGCACGGCGCGCCGAGTGATGTACATCGGGCCATTGAGGTTGATCCCAAGTACGCGTTCCCAGATCGCGTCGGATAGCTCGCCGATGCCCTGATTGAGATCCATCACGCCGGCATTGTTGACCAGGATGTCGAGCCGCCCATAAGCTGCCATGGCCCGATCGACAAGCCCTTCCGCCTCGGCTTGCACGGCGACATTGCCCTGCACACCCGTGACCTCGCCGCCGGCGGCCTTGATCTCGTCCACGACCGCAGCCAGGCTCTCGGCGTTCCATTCACCGGCAACCACCTTTGCGCCCTCGTGCGCGAAGAGGACCGCCATCGAGCGGCCCATGCCCGAGCCGGCGCCCGTGATCAATGCGACCTTGCCATCCAGCTTGCCCATGGTCTTTGCCTCCTGTGGGTTGATCCCCTGACAACGTCGGATGTTTGGCATCCGGTTTACCCGTCACACGCGCTCAAACAGTCATTCTAGAGAGGCATTATCCGCGTTACAATAGACAAATTCGCGCGGATGTTGAGAAAACGACACCCCTGGGGCTAATGTCGCGAAACCTCACCCTCACCGATCCTCGCACCCGGCGTACCCGTCAGGCGTTGCGCGTCGCTTTGAGCCAGTTGCTCCAACAACGCGATTTCGACTCGTTGACGGTCCAGGAGATCGCCGACCACGCCGCCGTCAACCGCGCTACGTTTTATCTGCACTTCATCGACAAGTACGACCTGCTGAGCGATACCGTGCGTGGGATCATCCTCGGGGATCAGACAAACAGCGTCGCTCACGGTGATTGTGCCGAGACAGTCGGACTGCCGCGTGCCCCGTCGTCCATCGAACAGGTCTTTGCGCGGATCGATCGTGAACGCCATGTCTTTCAGCGGCTTGTCGATCGTCGCGGCAGCGCGTCGCTCGCCGCCCAACTCCTCGATCTGCTCGAGCAACCGCTGCGCGAGTTTCGAAGCGACCACACGCCCGTCGTGCCGCAGCCTGTGGCGAGTCGCTTCGTGGCGGGCGGGCTGATCAGCCTGATCGCGCTTTGGGTCGAGCGACCGGGCGTGTACACGCCGTGCGAGATGGCGGCCTGGTATTGGCGTCTGCTGCAGGCGCCGGCGGCCCTGCAATGGATTCCAGCTCAGACCGGCGCGTAATTGGCACCACGGCCCGCGAGGGCCGGATCCACCCACCGCCTCAGCTTGCGTCAGGCATCGCAATCGGCTCGACGCGGCGCACGAGAAGTTCGGCTTCGCCTGTGTCGGGGTTCGATTCCATCCCGCCCTCGAGCACAAACGGGCCCGGGCCTTTCGAGAAGATCCCGCGATGCCGTTCGTACACCGTGTTCGAAATGACACAGTCGACCATACCCTCGAGATCCTCGGCCACCATGTAATACACGCGCGCGCCTTGTGCGTTGCGTGAGCGCCTCCAGGTCTGGCGCATGGCAGCCACGCGGATGGTTTGCCCCAGTCGGGCCGTCGCCTGGACTGTGGTGAGCGCCTCGCCGTAGTTGCCGGCGACGAGCTCGAGCGGGTGCGCGCTCACGGCAGCGCCGAGGATCGACTCCTCGGCGCCAACGCGCTGCATGAGGCTGCGCGGATCGACCTCAGCGGCCTGCTCGACCTCGAACAGACCCGGCTGACCTGCGGACCAGCCGCCAGCCAGTCGCTCCATCGCGCGCTGTGGGCTCGCCAGGCCGGCGAAGGCATCCACCTGCGCGAGGTTGGCGGCCTCCCCCGGGCGCGGATCGACGCGCGTCAGGAAGTCGTCGAGCGAGCCGAAGGGCCGGCCACGTTCGATGGCCGCGATCGTGCGCTGCGTCAAATCGCGCACCTGGTCGAGACCCATGAACAGCACTGGCTTTCCGGCCTGCTGGACGACCGAGAACTCGTGCCGGCTGTGGTTGACATGCGGCGGCCGCAAGGTCAGGCCAAGCCGCCGGGCCTCGGTGAGATAGACGCGCTGTGAGTAGTAGCCGCCCCAGTTGGCCAGCACGGCCGCCATGAACAGGGCGGGGTGATGGGCCTTGCACCAGGCCGAGCGCCAGGCGGCGACGGCGTACGAAGCCGCATGCGCTTTGGGAAACCCGTAACCGGCAAAGGCCGCCATCATCTCCCAGATGCGCGCACCGACCTCAGACCCGATCCCCGAAACCTGCTCGGCGCCGACGACAAAGCGTTCGCGAAGGGTTCGCATCTTTTCGCCGGGGTCGAAGTGGCTCATCGCGCGCCGCAGCAGATCGGCGTCGGCCAGAGACAGCCCGGCGAGTTCATGCGCCACGCGCAGCACCTGCTCTTGATACAGGATCACGCCCAGGGTCTCGTCGAGCACTGGCGCCAGCGCCGGGTGGATGTGCTCCACCGGTTCGCGTCCAAGATGGCGGCGCACATAGGCATCCCGTAGCCCGCCCTGGATCGGGCCTGGGCGGAAGAGCGCCAATGCGGCCAACACGTCGTCGATGCTGCGCGCCTGCAGGTCGCGCAACGTATTCCGCATCCCGCCCGACTCGATCTGAAAACAACCGATCGTTCGTCCGCTGCGGATCAACTCCGAGGTGGCTTCGTCCGTAGTGGGGATGGCGTCGAGCATTTGGATCATGGGCGATGCTTGCCGCTCGCCCGGCGACGCGTGCCGCTCGCCCGGCGACGCCTGTCG
>DKKP01000260.1 GCA_002455335.1 Anaerolineales bacterium UBA6663
TGCCAGCCAACGCCGAGATCGCCGACGTCGCGCCCGGGGACGTGGTCCACGCGCACGACCTCGACGGCTCCGAGGACCTGCGCGCCATCGGCGAGGCCGCGCTTCGCGAGGGCTCGGTCGCCGTGGTGACGCTGGCGGCGGGCGTCGGAAGCCGCTGGACCGAGGGCGCCGGGGTGGTCAAGGCGATCAATCCGTTCGTGCGGCTTGCCGGCGCGCATCGCACCTTCCTCGAAATCCATCTGGCCAAGAGCCGGCGNNGCACATCATCACCACATCCTATCTGACCGATCGACCGATACGCGACTTCCTGACCCAGCACGCCGATTATCGCTATCCGGGCCAATTGACGCTCTCGTCCGGGCGTTCGGTCGGCCTGCGGCTTGTGCCGATGGCGCGCGATCTACGTTTTGCCTGGGAGGAGCAGCCGCAGCAGCTGCTCGACGAGCGCCAGCAGAAAGTACGCGAGAGCCTGCACACCGCCCTGATCAACTGGGCGCGAACGGCGGGCGAAGGCAGCGACTACGTCGACAACCTGCCGCTCCAATGCCTGCACCCGGTCGGGCACTGGTTCGAGATCCCGAACCTGCTGCGCAATGGCGTGCTCGCCGACTTGTTGCGACAACGGCCCGGGCTGCAGACGCTTCTGCTGCACAACGTCGATGCCGTCGGCGTCGACGTTGATGCGGCGCTGCTTGGCTGGCATCTGCGCACCGGCGCGACGATGAGCGTCGAGGTCATCGGCCGGCAGATCGACGACCGCGGAGGGGGTCTTGCGCGAGTCGATGGTCGGCTGCGTCTTGTCGAGGGCCTGGCGCTTCCCAACGAGGCCGACGAGTTCAAGCTGTCGTACTACAACTCGAATACATTCTGGCTCGACGTCGATCGGTTGTTGGCGGTCTTCGATCTGTCGCGCGCCGACCTGGGTGATGCGACGCGCGTGGAAGAGGCGATCCGCGCGGTCGGCGCCCGGATGCCGACCTACATCACGCTCAAAGACGTCAAGAAGCGGTGGGGCTATGGCCAGGAGGACGTCTTCCCGGTCGCGCAGTTCGAGAAGCTGTGGGGTGACATGACTGCGCTTTCGGATGTCGAGACGCGCTACGTGGTCGTCCCGCGACGGCGGGGCCAGAACCTCAAGGACGTGGCCCAGCTCGACGGCTGGCTGCGCGACGGCTCGGCCGCGCATGTGGAAGCGTTGTGCGATTGGGGGGCTTAGCGCGGGGAGCGTGGGCGCAAAAGATCTGAGGCAGATCTGCGCGGTCTACTGACGCGGATCTGGCTCAGATCCTTCGCGCCCAACACTACGCTGCAGCGCCAGGATCGCACTGGCGCTCAGCGACGAAGGCTGGGCAGGAAGAGCCGGAGCTGCGTCTGCGCCTCGGTGCCGTCGCTGACGCGCAGCTCCGTGAACGAGGTGGCCCCGTAGCCTTCGACTTCGTAGACGATCCACTCGCTGTCTGGGCTGGCCAGCACATCGCCGACCTGGACCTGGTCTTCGACCCGGCTCAGGTTGCGTTCGCCGCCGCCGAAGACCTGCACGCTGAAGAGATCGAACCGGCCCGTGACCGCGTTTGTGGTATACAGCACGCGGCTGCTGTCAGGCAGGAACTGACGAAAGGATCCCGACCCGACGAGGGTCGCGCTGCCCCCATTTGGCGGGATGGTGCGCAAGGCACCCGTGGATGAAGTCTGCTGGAACAACACCCACAGCCCATCGGCGCTGACCCGAAAAACCCCCAGGGGCTCGGCGCCCGCTTCGCTGTAGAGCGTCACCCGGTTGCCGCCGGCGAGATTGACTGCCTCCAGTATGACCGGCGCGCTCGCGTCGCGCCGATACCGATAGACCACGCGCTGGTTGTCGGACGTGATGCTGAAGGTCGCGCCAAAGACGCCGTAGCCGGGGTCGGCGGCGGTGGTCAGCAGCGTCGACGTGCCGCCCCCGATCAGCACGCTGTACAGGTTGCCGTCGCCGATGAAACCCGAGCCGGGGTTGGTGGTCACGTTGTAGACGACGCGATCGCCCTGTGGGCTGATGAGGTAGCCGAAAACGTCCTGGTTGCTTGCCAGATTGAAGCTGAGTTCGGTCAGCAGACCGCCGGCCGTGGCGTTCATGTACAGACGCGTGATANNGACGAGCCGCTGGGTGCTGCCGCGAACACGACCACCTGCAGGCTCGGGTTGACCTTGAAGGTATAGTCGACCGCCGCGCCGGCCTCATTCAACTTGACCGGGGTGCCACCGCCGATCGGCACACCGTAGATCTCGAGCCGATTGCTCACATCCTGATAGGCCTGGTACACCACCCGGTTCGAGATCGGCTCGATCTCGAAGGCATCGACGACACGGCCGCCGGTCACGAGTTGTCCGTTGAGCTTGACCCATGAGCCGCCGACAATCGGCGCGCTATAAAGCTCGCGCACCTCGTTGGTGGTCTGGTCAGCCAGGTAGACCACGCGCACATTGTCCGGGTCGATCTTGAAGAGATCGACATTGCCGCCGGCGACCATGGGCCCGCTCAACCTGACCGCCGATCCACCCCCGATTGGCACGCGATACAACTCCACGCGATTGTCGACGTCTTGATCGGCTGTGTAGATCACGTACTGGCTGTCGGGCGTGATCGCGAAGCGGTCGACATTGCCGTTCGCCACCAGGGTCGGGTTCAGCCTGACCGGCGTCGAACCGGCGATCGGCACGCTGTAGAGTTCATTAACCCCCTCGACAGCGGCGTCCGCGATATACACCACGTACTCTGAATCGGGGCTGATTTGCCATCCATAACGGATGCTGGCGTGGGCCGGCAGCGGGCCGGTCAGCGAGCGCCAGGTTGCCCGGGCCGGGGTGGGTAGCACCAGCAGCAGGGCAAACGCTGACGCGAGCAGGCTCAGGGTGAGACGGTGGGCTTTCGTCATTGTTGTTCCTTATGTGGGGCGCGGTGGCGATTCGTCGCCCGCGCGCGTAGTCTCAGCGGGTAGGTCACGCTGATCGATCCAGTGCAGAAGCGCCTCCGGCTGCGCAAAGGGCCGTCGTTCGCCGGTGTGGGGGTCTTCGAGTACCGCCCGCCAGGCGCCCTCGTCGGTCCACCACACCCGCAGCAAATAGGCCCGGTATTTGGGATTTGCCACCCGTTAATTCCTTGCCAGGAACCTTAGGCGTGTCCTCTCAAAAAACTCTAAAATACATAAAGGAACTGGAGAACGACCGTGATCGGGCCCGGGGCTGGCACTGCCGGCCTCGGGCCTGCCCACGGTCGTTCTCAACGAACAGCTTATGTCGCGCCTCAACATAGACGCCCTCGGATCGCTGACCGTGACGCTGGATGCCCGGCCGCTCACGGGGCTTGACACTAAGAAGGTCAGGGCACTGCTTGTGTTATTGGCACTTGAGAGTCAGCGCGCGCATGCCCGTTCCGCGCTCTGTGGTCAACTGTGGCCCGAGCATGACGAGCGCGCCGCCCGGGCCAGCTTGAGCCAGGCCGTCAGCCAGTTGCGCCTGGCCCTCGGCGACAAGGGTGCTGAAAGGCCCTTCCTTCTCGTCACCCCCGACTCCATCCAACTCAACCCTGAGGCTGATGTACGGCTCGACGTGGCCGTCTTCCTTGACGCGATCCGCCGGGCCGAGCAGCACAACCATCGCAGCTGGCGAACGTGCGGCGCCTGCGCGTCGGACCTGGAGCGCGCGCTGGCGTTATACCGCGGTGACTTCCTCGATCATTTTTTTCTGAACGACAGCACCCCCTTTGAAGAGTGGTCGGCGCTCTGGCGCGAACGTCTCCGTGCGCGCGCCTTGAGCGCACTCGAGCGCCTGGCCGAAAGGGCCGAGTGGATCGGCGACTTCGGCCTGGCCGGCGCCTGCACGACACGCATGATCGCGCTTGATCCCCTGTCGGAGACCGCCCGCCGTGAGCAGATGCGGCACCTGGCGCTGAACGGCGAGTGGGCCGCGGCTGAGGCTCAGTATGATCAGTTGCGCCGGATGCTGAGTACTGAATTCCAGACCGAACCCGAAGCCGCCAGCCTCGCGCTGCACAGGCGGGTCCGCGCCCGCGACCTGACTGGCCTGCGCCTGCACGGGCCGGCGCCCGGTCTGCAGCCGTTTGGGCTCGGGCCCCTGATCGGGCGGTCACGAGAACGCGAGGCCGTGCGGCAGTTGCTCGAGAACTCGGAGACGCGCGTCGTCACCGTGACCGGCGCGCCCGGGCTTGGCAAGACCCGGTTGGCGTTCGAGGTGGCCTACGATCTGCGGCACGCCTTCGAGCATGGGGTGCTCGTGGTCGAACTCGCACCCTTGACCAGCGCAGACCTGGTTCCGGCCGCCATCGCCGCCGTGCTCGGGGTCAAGGAGCAGGCGCGCCAGTCGTTGGCCGAGAGCCTTGGCCACTTCTTGCGTGACCGCCACCTGTTGATTGTGCTGGACAACGCCGAGCACCTGCTCGACGCCGCGCCCACGATCGCGTCGCTGGCCGCGAGCGGGGCGGGGGTCCATTTTTTGGTTACTAGCCGCGCGCCCCTGCGGATCCGGGCGGAGCACCTCTACGCGCTCGATCCGATGGCCGCGGATGAGGCCCAGACCCTGTTCCGGGCCCGGGCTCGATCGGCTGCGCCCGAGTGGGCGATGGATGGGCCGGCGGCCGCCGACATCGCCGCAATCTGTGCGCAGGTGGATCATGTGCCGTTGGCGATCGAGCTGGTCGCCAGTCGGGCGAGATCGCTGGCCCTGGGCGAACTCCGGCAACAACTGTCGCGCGGTCTGAGTTCGTTGGGCGCAGGCTCGCGCGACCTGCCTGAGCGCCAACGCACCCTGCACGCCAGCATCGCCTGGAGTTACGACAGGCTGCCCGATGAGGCGCAACGAGTGCTCAACGTCTTGAGTGTGTTCGCCGGGGGATTCACGTCCGATGCCGCCAGGGCAGTTGCCGGCGACGCGTCGACCGGGGCCCTTGAACAACTGCTGGAGACGAGTCTGGTGACCGCGCGTGGCGGGCCGGATGAGATCCGCTTCGGCCTGCTCGAGACCGTGCGCGAGTTCGGTGCCGCGCGCCTGCGAGCCTGTGACGACGTGACCGAGATCCGCGACCGGCATCTCGTCTACTATGTGGCGTTGGCCGAACGCGCCTACGTGGAGCTGATCGGCCCGGAACAGGCCAGGTGGGGTCAGCGGGTTTTTTCCGAACTCGACAATCTGCGCGCGGCCGTCGCCTGGGCCCGGCACCAGGATCGGGTAGAGCCGGTCTTGCGCATCGCCACCGGGGTCTTCCGGTTTTTCTGGCAGCGCGGTCTGATGCGAGAAGGGCTGAGCTGGTTCGAACCGGCCCTGGCGCAACGGCAGGCCGCGCCACTTGATGTGCAATCCCGGGCGTTGCGCACGGCCAGTGTGCTCGCCTGGAGCCTGAGCGATTACGCCCGAGCCGTGGCCTGGAGTGAGGCCGCGATCGATACCGGTCGACAGGCGGGATCAGCCGATCTGAACTCGGCAGCGATGACCAATCTCGGACTTGTACTCAAAGAGCAAGGCGAGTGGGAGCGCGCCAACGCCATCCTGGCTGAAGCTGTTGCTCTCAACCGCGCTATCCCGGATCAGCCGCACCGGGTCAAGTTCGCGCTGGTCATCCGCGCCGGATTGTTGCTCAGACTGGGCGACTGGGTCGAGGCTGAGAAAGCGTATGCCGAGGCCCTGAGCCACAATCGGACTGTCGGTGACGTCGAGGGCACCGCCAATGCGCTGTATGGCCTGGCCGTGACAGCCAGCCTGCGAGGCGAGATCGAGCAGGCGCGCCGCTTGTGCGCCGAATCGCTCGCGCTCTACACCAGCCTGAACCACCAGTACGGGATTGGCTGGGTTCACTACCACTGGGGCATGATCGAGTTGAACGCCGGCGAACTCGGTCGCGCCGACGCGCTTCTTGAGCACAGCCTGGGGATCTGGCTTGCACGCGAGGACGAGGCCAATACCGCCCACGTCCTCGATGGGCTGGCGCAGGTATTGGGACGGCGGGAGTGCTGGGGGCCGGCTGCCCAATGGCTCTGCACTGCTGAACGGATCCGCCTGGACTGTCAGGCCACACTGACCCCGTTCGAGACCCGGCAGCGGGTCGCCCTCATCGAACAGGCCCGTGCTGCGCTCGGTCCGGATGCCTTTGAAACCGCCTGTGCCATCGGGAGAGCGAGGCATCCGAGCGAATGGGCATCGATGGGCTGAGGAGAGCGTGCGGCGTGGGGCTTTAGCGCTCCAGACCCGCGAACAGGGCCGCCAGAAACGCCTCGGGTTGTTCCATGTGAACGGTGTGGCCGGCAGCGGGCACGATCGTCGTGACCGCCTTTGGAAGCAGTTTCTGCATTCGGTCCGCGATATCAACGAACTTGGCATCGAGCGCCCCGACGATCAGATGGGTCGGGCGGTCGAAGGCCGCGAGCGCATCCCAGCCGCTGGGCTGGGCGCCAGTGCCCATGCCACGCAGGCTGTTCGCAAGGCCAACCGGGCCATTGCGAAGTCGGGCCTCGCGCAGAGTCAGGCGGACCGCGTCGGGCAGAGCCGATTGAGATGCAAAGAGCGGCAGCGACTCCCAGAAGGCGACAAAGGCCTGCACGCCGTCGTTTTCGATTCGGTTAGCCAGCGCTGCATCCGCGGCGACGCGCGCCTCGCGCTCGGCCTGAGTCGCCAGACCCGGCGAGCCGCTCTCGAGGGTGAGCGTGACCACACGCTGCGGATGCGTCAACGCGACGTGCAGAGCCAGTCGAGCGCCCATCGAGTAGCCGACCCAGTGCGCGGACGCGATGCCGCGTGCGTCAAGCAGCGCGATCAGATCGGCAGTGGCCTGGTCGATTCGATAGCGTGTGGGGTCGGTTGGCGCGTCTGTCGCGCCGTGGCCCGGAAGGTCAGGTGCAAGCACGTGATAGCGCGCGGCGAGCTGAGCGGCGATCGCATCCCAGCTGGCGCTGCTGCCGGTGAAGCCGTGGAGCAGCACCACGGCCTCGGGGCCGGCGCCATATTCGACGACGTGGTAGTTCAGGCCGTTGAGGGTGTGGATGGGCATAGGCGCAATGGGTAGTGGGCAAGTGCTCGGGCAGAGACGGGGACGACTGACGTCGTTACTACACGACCATACGTCAACCTCACCTCTGACGAAGCGGCGGCGCTGTTGTTCTTCGGAGCGGTATCGATCCTTTGGTCATGTAGTGACGACGTCAGTCGTCCCTCGGCTGAACGAGCTCAACCACCGCGCGGCGGAGTACCTTGCCGCTGGCCGTGAGCGGCAGCGCCTCGACGAAACGAACGATGCGCGGCACCTTGTAGCCGGCCAGGCTTTGGCGTGCGAAAGTGATCAACTCGGCCTCGGTGGGCGTTGCACCGGGCGCCAGCACCACGGCCGCGGCCACGCGCAGACCCCACTCGGCGTCAGCCACGCCCACCACACAGGCCTGGGCCACAGCCGGGTGGCGGGCCAGCACGGCCTCGACCTCGGCCGGATAGACGTTCTCGCCGCCGGAAATGAACATGTCCTTNNTCGGCCGGATAGACGTTCTCGCCCCCGCTGACGATCAGGTCGGTGCGGCGCTGCAACACCCATAGGTCGCCCTCGTCGTCGACGTAGCCGATGTCGCCGGTATGGAACGCGCCGTCGCGTAGGGCGGACCTTGTCGCTGATGCGTCGCGCCAGTAGCCGCGAAAGACCGTCGGGCCGTCGATCACGATCTCGCCCGGTGTGCCGGGCGCGGCCTCGACGCCGGCCTCGGTCAACACGCGGATCCGCGACCACGGCAAGGCCTTGCCGACGCTCCCGGGCTTGCGCAGGGCATCCTCGGGCCGCTGCGTGGCGATCTGCGACCCGCTCTCGGTCAGGCCGTACGTGGGCGCGACGCGGATGCCGGCGGCCTGGGCGCGCGCCATCAACTCAGGCGTCGCGGCGCTACCACCGAGCAGCACAAGGCGCACGCCACGGAGCGCGTCGGCGTCGAGGTCGAGCAGGCGGTGGAGTTGCGTCGGCACGAGCGAGATCAGCGTCGGCGCATGCTCGCGCACGT
>DKKP01000152.1 GCA_002455335.1 Anaerolineales bacterium UBA6663
CACCCGCTTTCGTCTATGGGCAGGCGGCGATCAGTTGCTGCCGCTCTGAGCCGGCGGTGTGAGCGCCTGGATGGCCTTGAGCTGGGCCTGGCGGGCCATGTCGGTGGCCTCGCCGAGGATGCGCAGGGCCTCTTCTGGATTGTGGAAGCCCATGCTGTTCTCGGCCGCGATGAAATCCCAGTACATCTGGGCGTCGCGGTGCATGGCGCGGGCCTCATCGAGCAGGGTCGCGTTCGCGTTCGGGTCGGCGGCCGCGGCCTTGATCGCGGTCAGCGAGTCGACAAGAGCGGCCTCGGCCGAGAGCATGGCCTTATTGGTCTGATCCTGGATCGTGCGGACCCGCTCGACGACGTAGGTCAAGTCGGTGTGGCAGGCGCCGCAAGCCTTCTCGGGCTGGAGCAGCGGGCTGCGGACGTTGTGATCCGAGAACTTGGCCGCGCCATCGCGCGTGTAGGGCATGTGGCAGTCCGCGCACGAGACACCCGCTGCATAGTGCGTGCTGCCGGCCGAGAACAGCTCGTACTCGGGGTGTTGCGCCTTGAGCATGGCGATGCCGGTCTCCGGGTACTCCCAGTCCTTGAAGCCGACTTCGTTGTAGTAGGCCACGATGTTCTGGATCTGGGTGCCCTGCTCCCACGGGAAGGTCAGGTACTTGCCGTCGCCCTGGAAGTAGTATTCGACGTGGCAGTTGGCGCACACGACCGTGCGCATCTCCTGGCGCGTGAATGTGCGCCAGTCTTTGCCCTGAGCCTCGAGGGCCTCCTCGAGCGCCGGGTTGGTCACGACCAGGGCCATCGTCTCGGCGTCATGGCAGTTCGCGCAGCCGATCGTCTGATCGATGTGCTGGCCGAGATCGGCGAAGGGCGTCGCGTCGTAGGCGGTCATGCCCATCTCGGTCCACAAGCCGGGGTTGTTCGCGCTCTTGCACGAATAGCACGTGCCCGGGGTCTTCTCGTTGACGCGCGCCGTCTCGAGGATGTCGGTCAGGGCGTTGCCGTGGCCGCGGTCTTCGGTGTAGCCCTTGCTAAACGGCATCCCGGCGAACAGGATCGTCAGGTTTGGGTCGACCGCGAGCTTGTCGAAGTTGTCCGAGCCGCCGTAAGTCGTGCGGACGTTGTTGGCGGCCGTCTGCTCGAACGTCGTGCCCTGGTTCGGGAAGTTCTGGGCCCAGACCGACGAATCGGGCTCATTGGCCGCGACTTCGACGAGCGGCGCGATCCCGCGCTGCGGCGCCGGCTGGTTGTACATGAACAACAGCACGGCGGCCAACGCGGCGGCCAGGATGATGATGATGGCGGTCGGGATGTATTTGGCGTATTTGGACGTCATGCAAACCCTCCTGGCCGATGGCTTCGTGGCCCGGCCGATACAGCTTACGGATGTTCGATCGCGACTGTGGTCGTATCCTGATACGGCAGGAGCGACAGGCCGCGCTCGCCATGGGCGACGTCGCGGTGGCAGGCGACGCAGTAACGCTCGGAATCCATCTGACCATCGGCGATCGCGTCGACCGTCTCGGTGTGGCAGCGGATGCAGTTCGCCTGGATGATGGCCTTGGTCGACTCTTTGGCCCGGATCGGCACAGGGATGTTGCCCGTCGTGAAGTGATAGACGTGGTTGAAGCCCGAGATCGCCTTGGTTGTGTACTTGCCGATGAAGTCGTGCGGCACATGGCAGTCGTTGCACGACGCGACCCGGCTGTGGCTGCTGTGGAACCACCCCTCATAGGCGTTATCCATGACATGGCAGTTGTTGCACGTCGTGGGATCGTCGCCCAGGTAGGTCGTGAAGTTCGTGGTGTAGGCGGCCACGCCGAGCACCACAGCCAGCGCGACAAGGCCCGTGATGATAGACAGCTTCATGGTGCGGTGAAGTCCCTCCTCTTCAGATCGCGCCGAATGCCCCCCGGCGCACGATCGTCAAGATAGGTCTATTCTAAGGAGGCGCTAAGGGGCAGCGAATTCCAAAAGTCACAGCTTGCACGTGACGATATACACTGAAATATTCTAAATCGGATAATCTAAATACAATTCTGGCGTCCGAATTAGGCGGCGCCAAAATTCGGCTATTCGGGGAGAAATATCCACTTAATCAGGACGATCCGGCGAAAGCCAGCATGGGCCGGATGAATGCGAATTCCGACCGCTTGGGCGTAAATCCGATGACAATCGTCTCATTATCCTTGATGACCGACACTCACTGGAACGGGTTCCGCAACGTACACTGCGCCTATGTGGGTTGATCTGGGTTACTTCGCGCTGATCCTGGGCCTGGGCATCAGCGTCTACGCGATCGCGATGAGCCTGGCGGGCGCCTGGCTGAACGAACCGCGCTGGGTGGAGAGCGCGCGACACGCCCTGCTCGGCGTCTGGCCGGTGCTAACGGTGAGCAGCGCCTGTCTGCTGGTCTTGCTGGCAACCGGGCAGTTCAACGTCGAATTCGTGGCCAGCGTCACAAGCCGCGGCATGCCCTTCTATTTGAAGCTGACGGCGTGGTGGGGCGGCCAATCGGGCAGCCTGCACTTCTGGTCGTGGCTGCTCGCGGGCTTCAGCGGGGCCGCAATGCTGCGCGACTGGCGCCGCGAAACGGCGACGCTGCCCTACGTGATCGCGATCACGGCCCTGACGCTGACGTTCTTCCTAGGGCTGGTGGTCTTTGTCGAGAACCCGTTCCTGCGGCTCTGGCAGGATGCGACCACCGGGGCGCTGTCGGCCGGGGTGCTCGCACCCGCCGGGGCCGCCGAATTCTGGCCCGCGGATGGGCGCGGGCTCAATCCGCTGCTGCGCCACCCGGGGATGGTCATCCACCCACCGCTGCTGTATCTGGGCTTTGTGGGCTTCATCGTGCCCTACGCCTTCGCCATGGCGGCCCTGATCACCGGTCGAGACGACGCCGACTGGATCCGTTCGACACGGCGTTGGACGCTGACCGGCTGGCTCTTCCTCTCGCTCGGCCTGCTGCTCGGCGCGCGCTGGGCCTACGACGTGCTGGGCTGGGGCGGCTACTGGGGCTGNNGCTGGGACCCGGTCGAGAACGCCGCCCTGATGCCGTGGCTGACGGGAACCGCCCTGCTCCACTCGGCCCTGATCCAGGAGAAGCGGGGCCTGCTCAAGCGCTGGAACCTTGTGCTTGTCATCCTGACCTATGCGCTCGTGATCTTCGGCACCTTCCTCTCGCGCTCTGGCGTGCTTTCGTCGGTACACGCGTTCGCGCAGAGCGCGATCGGGCCCCTGTTCTTCATCTTCATCGCGGCGACTTTGCTCGGATCGCTGGCCCTGCTCTGGCGCGGATGGGATACGCTCGCCGACGAGGGCCCGCGTGAGCGCTGGTTCTCGCGCGAGGGCGCGTTCCTCCTTAACAACTTCCTGTTTCTTGGGCTCACCGCCGCGATCTTCTGGGGCACGGNNCCCCATGATCTCTGAGGCGGTGGTCGGCGTGCAGATCACGGTCGGGCCGCCCTATTACAACCGCGTGACCGGACCGTTGTTCGCGGCCCTGATCCTGCTGATGGGCGTGGCCCCCTTGTTGGCCTGGGGCAAGGCGTCGGCCCGCCAGCTTGGGGCGCGCAGCCGGTTCGCGCTGCTGGCGGCCGCGGCCCTGGTCGGCATGCTGGCGCTGGGCGGCATGCGCTCGCCCGGCGGCCTCTTTGGCTACGGCCTTGTCGCGCTTGTGGGTGTAAGCACGCTGCTGGAGTTTTGGCGCGGCGCCCGGGCACGACGCCGGATCACGTCTGAGAGTTGGCCGCTGGCGCTGATGCGCCTCATGGCGCGCGACCGTCGGCGCTTTGGCGGATACACGATCCATCTCGGGGTGGTGCTGATCGCATTGGGCGTGGTCGGCACGAGCTTCTTCCAGCAGGAGACGCAGGGCAACCTCGAGCCGGGCGAGCGGCTGTCGATCGGGCGCTACGACCTGACCTATCTGGGCCTCGAAGACGCGCTGGCTCCCGACGAACGCGCGGTCACCACGGCCACGATCGAGGTATCGCGCGACGGCGTTGTGCTCGAACGCCTGTATCCACGGCGCGATCTGTACTACCGCAGCGGCCAACCGATGACGATCCCGGGGCTACACAGCAGCCTGGAGGGCGACGTCTACATCATCCTCGCCGACTGGGAGCACCTGAGCGCGACGAGCGCGACGTTCAAGATCTACCACAACCCGCTTGTCAATTTCATCTGGCTGGGCGGCGTTGTCTTCATCCTCGGCACGTTGATCGCGGCCTGGCCGGAGCGGAGGGCGTAGAGCGTGGAGTGTAGAGCGTGGAGTGTGGAGCGTGCAGCGAGGTGTGCGGTGCGAGGCCTGCGATCAATCGTCGTCTTCCTCCTGTTCCTCAGCCTCGCCCGACCGGCCGCCGCCCAGGAGCCGCCGAGCGACGACGACGTCAATCGGGTGGCGAGCGAGTTGGTCTGCCCGGTGTGTGAGGGCATCCCGCTGGATGTCTGTACAACGGAGGCCTGCGCGCAGTGGCGCTCCGAGATCCGTGCGCAGTTGGAGCTTGGCGCCAGCGACGATGAGATCAAGGCCGAGTTCGTGCGCCAGTATGGCGAACGCGTGCTGGCGTTACCCGCCGCCTCTGGCTTCACGCTTTGGATATGGATCGTGCCGCCGGCTGCGCTTATGCTTGGCGCGCTGGGGCTGTGGGCCTATCTGCGCCGATCGCAACCCACCGCAACGATGGGGTCGATCAGCATCGACGCGATCGATCGCGAAGCCCAGGCCGCGATCGAACGCGAAGTGCGCGATCAGTTATGAACCAGCGGCCCGAGAACCGACCATGACCCTGACCACCCTGACCCTTTGCGTCATCCTCTTCGGCGCCGTGATCGTCTGGATCGCGTGGCCGCTGCGTGCAGCAGCGCCGGCCCGACCGGCGCCGGGCCGTGACCTGGGCCAGGCGCGCGACAGGGCCGTACGGGCGCTGCGCGATCT
>DKKP01000206.1 GCA_002455335.1 Anaerolineales bacterium UBA6663
CCCGCTTCCGTCTCTCAACCTGTTCAACGCCTCAACCGGACTGGGATGAGTCCCCGGCCCGGCCGTTGTAGATCCGCCCGCCGCCAGTAGCATAGGCCTGCAGCACGGCAGCGGCCTCGTCGCGCAGCACATCGCGAACCACTGTGACGCCGCGGCGCTCGAGCTCGCCGGGCCAGTCGGTCGGCTTGGGCCCTTCGTCGAAGCCGATCGCGCGTGCATCCTCGTCGCGCGCACCGCAGNNCACGCCCGACCAGAGCGTGGCCCCGAGACACATCACGCACGGCTCGGTGCTCGCGTACAGCTCGTACTGCCCGAGCGCAGCCAGGTCGTGCGTGCCAAGCGCCTGACCGGCCAGCGCGATCGCGACCACCTCGGCATGCAGCACAGCCGATTGGTGGCTGACCACCAGGTTGACACCGGCGGCGATCAGGCGCCCGGTTTGCGCGTCGAAAACCGCGGCGCCGAACGGGCCGCCGGTGCCCTGGTTGACGTTCTCACGCGCCAGCGCGATCGCCACGCGCATGCGCGTCTCGGCGTTCGCGAACGTCGCGGGCTGGCGCGCCAGCCATTGCAGCGACCAGCGGGGCAGGTGCAGGCCGAAGTGGGTCGGGATACTTGACATGCTCGTCACACCACGATGTTAACCAGCCGGCCCTTGACGTACATGACTTTCTTGGCCGGCTTGCCATCCATGTACCGGACGGCCCCCTCGGTCGCCAGGGCCGCGGCCTGGATTGTCTCGTCGCTGGCGTCTGGCGCGACCACGATCTTGTCTCGGACCTTGCCGTTGATCTGCACAGCCAGCTCCAGCATGGCCTCGGCCGCCTTGGCGGCATCGAAGATCGGCCAGCTCTGCTGGTGGATGCTGTAGCCGTGCCCCTGCTGGGCCCACAGTTCCTCGGCCACATGCGGCGTGAACGGCGCCATCAGGAGCAGCATCGACCGGATCGCCTCGCCCCACGCGGCGGCGCCGACCTTGTTCGCTTTGATCACGTCCTTCAGGTCGGTGCGCAGTTTCATCAGGCCCGCGATCGCGCCGTTAAAGCTGAAATTCTCGAGGCCGTCCTGAACCTGCTTGATGGTCTGATGGACGCGCCGCTCCAGGTTGCGCTCGGCTGCGGCATCGCCCTCGGCCGGCGGTTGATGGAGCGTGACGATGTCCCACACGTCGTACATCCAGCGCACCACGCCCTGGATGCCCTTGCTATCCCACGGGCCGCCCTTCTGCCAATCGAAGCCGAACATCAGGTAGGCACGCACGGTGTCGGCGCCGTGCTTACCGACCCACTCGTCGGGGTTGACGACGTTGCCCTTGCTCTTCGACATGCGCTGCACTTCAAGGTGGTGCTTTAGCTGGTCGACGCGGGCCACGCCCTCGATGCCCTCGATCGTGATCACGGCGTCGGGCAGCACCTCGATCGTCGTCAACTCGTCGCCGCCCGCGGCCACCTGCAGCAGGTTCTCGGTGCGCTTCATGATCTCGCCGCGCGCGTCACCGGTTTCATCGCCGATGAACGCCGCTGTGCCGGCCTTGACGGTGCTGGCGAACAGCTTGCGGCCCTCCCAGCGCCCGTGCGCCACGATCACGTGCCCGGGGCGCTCCTCACCCAGCACCTGGCCCTGGTTCCGCAGTTTCAGGAAGGGCTCGCCCCAACCCAGCGTCTCGGGATCCCGACCATGGGCCTGCATGACGTCCATGGTCTCCTCGAACATGCCCAGGTCGCGCATGGCCTTGACGAACCAGCGCGCGTACAACAGGTGCATGGTCGCGTGCTCGGCGCCACCGGTATAGGTGTCGACCGGCAGCCAGTACGCGGCCTCCTCGGGGTCGAACGGCTTGCCGCTCAGCGTCGGGCTCAGATAGCGGAACCAGTACCACGACGAGCACAGGAACGTGTCCATCGTATCGGTCTCGCGCGTAGCAGGACGGCCCTGTGAGTCGACCGTGTTCAAGAATCCCTGGTGCAGCTGCAGCGGGCTCTGGCCGGTCGGCAGGAAGTCGACGTCGTCGGGCAGGCGCACCGGCAGTTGATCATCAGGAACTGTCTCATAACCGCCGTCCTGCGTGCGGACGACCGGGATCGGCGCGCCCCAGTACCGCTGGCGCGAGATCAGCCAATCGCGCAGTCGGTAATTGACGGCCTCGCGGCCGACGCCCTTCTCCTCAAGGATCTTGATCGCGGCGTCGACCGACGGATTCTTGCGGCCCTTCTGGCCGTTACAGGTGAGGCCATCGAGCGGGCCCGAGTTGATCATCACGCCCGCGCCGTCCCAGGCCTCGGTCATCGTATCGCCGGTCAGCGGCGTCTCGGCCGGCCAATCGGCCGGCTTGACGACGGGCACGATCGCCAGCCCGTACTTGCGTGCGAAGTCGAAGTCGCGCTGGTCGCCCGAGGGCACGGCCATGATCGCGCCCGTGCCATACGAGATCAATACGTAGTCGGCGATCCACACCGGGATCGGCTTGCCCGTGACCGGGTTGGTCGCGTAGCCGCCGGTGAACACGCCTGTCTTCTCTTTGGTCTCCGAGGTCCGCTCGATTTCAGTCTCGCGCGCGGCGGCGGCGCGATATTCCTCGACGGCCGCGCGTTGCGCAGGCGTGGTCAGTGTATCGACGAGCGGATGCTCTGGCGCCAGCACCATGAAGGTCGCGCCCCAAAGCGTGTCGGGCCGGGTGGTGTAGACCTCGACCGGCTGGCCATCGGGCCGGGCGCTGAAGATCACGCGCGCGCCCTCGCTCCGGCCGATCCAGTTGGTCTGCATGATGCGCACGGGCTCTGGCCAATCGATCTTGTCGAAGTTCAGCAGTTCGTCGGCGTAGTGCGTGTAGCGGAAGAACCACTGCGTCATCAGCTTCTGGATGACGGGCTGACCGGTCCGCTCGTCCTTGCCGTCGATAACCTGCTCGTTGGCGAGCACGGTCTGCAGCGTCGGTGACCAGTTGACAAGCGCCTCGCCGCGGTAGGCCAGGTCGGCCTCGAAGAACTGCTTGAAGAACCACTCGGTCCACTTATAGTACCCGGGGTCGCAGCTGACCGCCTCGCGTTCCCAGTCGAACATGGCGCCCATCGAGCGCAGTTGCTTGCGCATCCGCTCGATGTTGGCCAGCGTCCACTTTGCGGGGTGGATGTTGCGCTGGACCGCGGCGTTCTCGGCCGGCAGGCCAAAGGCGTCGAAGCCCATCGGGAAGAGCACGTTGAAGCCCTTCATGCGCATGTAGCGGGCGCGCGCATCTGACGGCGTCATCGCGAACCAATGGCCGATGTGCAGATCGCCGCTGGGGTAGGGCAGCATGGTGAGCGCGTAGTATTTGGGCCGGCTCCAATCCACCTTCGACCGGTACAGCCCATCCGCATCCCACTTCGCCTGCCACTTCTGCTCGATCGCGCCGTGCTCGTACTTTGCCATTCGTCCTCTCAAACGGTGAAAGCAACGCGCCGCACAGGACGGCCCATCGCTTTCACCTATACAAGAAAAGGCCGCCTCATCCAGTAAGGGACGAAGCGGCCTTCGCGGTACCACCCTAATTGTGAAGTCGATACACGGCTTCACCTCTCTGGGCTGTAACGGGCCTACCCGTGGCCGGCTGCGGCGGCGCCGCTGACCGGACAGGCTCCCGGGCGAGTTCGCTCATGGGCGACCTGGATCGCCAGACGGGCCTGAGCCGTCGGTGCCGGGCTTTCACCACTCCCGGCTCGCTGCAGGCTGAGCTACTGCTCCCGTTCGTCGCCTGTAGATATGGTCAGGGGCGCACGCACGTGCGCCCCTGCGACTGTGGACCCAGAGGGAGTTGAACCCTCGACCTTCTCAATGCCATTGAGACGCGCTCCCAACTGCGCTATGGGCCCAGACATGGACCTGAAGGGAGTTGAACCCTTGACCTCCTCAGTGCGATTGAGGCGCGCTCCCAACTGCGCTACAGGCCCGAACGAAGATTAAGTATACCGAATGCGGGACGTCCTGTCAAACCGCATGCGGTTCTGGGCAAATCACAGCGGGCGTAGTTCGACGTCCAGGAAGTCGACGATCGTCCTTTCGCCCGGGATGTACGTCTCGAGCGCCAGGCCGACGTAGCCACGTCCGAAGCGATCGTCGTCGACCTCGGCCGCGACCTCGCCATTGATCGAACACACGAAGTGCGCGCCGCGACCCAGGACGCCGAGCTGGTTGACGCCGTAGGGTTTGATCGCGCGCGCGGAAGTCCAGTCGACAAGGACCCGCCACTTGCCTTGTTCCACGCACGCCAGGGTGAAAAGCTGGTTATCGGTGACCCGACAAACGTAGTAGTTCAGATAGTCCTGGCCGCGGAACACGACGCCCCAACTGCTGCCCGTTTTGCTCCCGACGATGTGCTTGGCATTGACCTGGACATCGAAGTCGGCGACTTGATAGGCCGGGAGGAAGGCCGTGGTCGTGCTCGAGTCCGGCCCGCGTTGTGCGTCCCAGCGATAACGACCCTCTCGGACGGCGCGCTCCAGCGAGGTGAAGAACCGGCTCTTCTCGACGCCGAGTTGCCAGCCGTTGTCATTGTTGGCGAAGGTTTCGAGCACGGTCGTGGTCCGCGCCACAGGCTCCGCAGATTGCCGCAGCGTCTCGGGCACGATGACGGTCGTGTGACAGTACGGACAACTGACGACGGCCTGGCTCCCCTTCGGCAGGACGGGCGCGCCACAGGATGGACACTGAAAGGATTGACCTGACACTTGGCCTGACATGATGATGGTCCTCGAGGGCTTAACGAAGGGCCCGCCCGGTTTTGGCTGTGCCGCGTTCGGCGCCGCTGGTCAGAAATGATAGTCGATCTTCGACGCAGCGCCCGTGCCCGCCTTGCGCCCGGCCCAAACCATTCCGCGCCCAGGCCAGGCGTGATCACCTCTGGCATGGTCCGGGCACTGCGGGTATGATCGGCGGCAGTGCCCGGACCGTTGCGTGTGTGACCCGATAGTGGGGTCATGCCGTTCGGGTGAACACACGATATATGAGACGGCCGTTTCAGGGCCGATCGGCTGGAATAGCTATGACACGTCCACTCGTACCCCCACCTGTTCGAGCCTGTTTGCCTGAGCTCACCATCGGTGCGCTCGGTTTGGTGAGCGTTGACGCACAGATCTGGCTCGTGATCCGCTCGGATGCCTCCGAGTATTTCGGCGCACAGCCGATCGACCTGCGCAGCGAGCTGGCGTGCTACGACACGGGCGCCGTGCTCGATCTGCAACTCTGGTTGGCCGGCGCGCTGGTGCAGCCGGTGGTCTACCAGGCCTGGTTGGATCCTCACAGCCCGGACGATCGCCTGGTCCTTACACTTCTGGCGGCCCAGGAGACCGTCGAGATCGCCTTCTTTGATCTCCAGTCCGATCATCTGCGTTTCGCCAAGAGCTACATGGTCCCCGAGCCGATCCGGCAGCGGCTGCTCGAGCTCCAGGCATCGGGCCGCGCGCACACCGAATCATTGAAGGCGCCGTTCTGGCTGGCGGCCAAGAGCGAGCATCTTCGCCGCCAGAGCTGATAACGCTGCGCCCGGGCGGTCGATCCCGGGATTGGTCGGATAGGGCCGGATGTCGCCGGCCTTTGTTAGCCAACGCATCTTCATCGAGCCGCGCTTCCGTGAATCGATCGGCTTGCTACAATAGCTGTTCTCGGCAGACATCCGGCGGACAGCTGCTGGCGAGCACATCTTCGTGCCCGCGTTGGCGCCGTGACGACAGATGGTGCGCATGGCTCGCTATCAAATCCTCTCACTGGACGGCGGCGGGATCCGGGGCGTGTTGAGCGCCGTCCTGCTCTCGCGCCTGGCGCAGGCCGAGCCGCGATTGCTGCGCCAGGTCGATCTGTACGCCGGGACGTCGACCGGGGCCGTGCTGGCGCTTGGTCTGGCCGCCGGGCTCGACCCCGAACAGCTCGTCGCTCTGTATCGCGAACACGGGCGAGACGTGTTCGCGGACACCGCGATCGACAACTTCCGTGACCTCGGCAACTTCGTCGGAGCTCAATACAGCGCCGCGAACTTCAAACGCCTGTTGATCAGGCATTTTGGCGACAAGCGTCTGCGCGACATCGCGCCGCGCGTGCTTGTGGCGACGTTCGATCTGGACAACGAAGCTTTCGATCCGCAGTCCTTTCGCACCTGGAAGCCCAAGTTCTTTCACAACTTCCCGGGCGCCGACTCCGATGGCGCCGAGCGCGTCGTGGATGTCGCGCTGCGTTCGACGGCGGCGCCCACGTACTTCCCTGTCTATCAGGGCTACATCGATGGCGGCGTGGTCGCCAATAACCCGGCGATGTGCGCTGTGGCTCAGGCGCTGAGCACGGCTCGGCTGACCGCGCGACCCACAGGCGGTGCCGCAGCGAGCCGAACCGTTCGCCTCGAGGATCTGGCCGTGCTCTCGATCGGCACAGGTCGCGCGCCGCAGCATATCGCCGGGCAAAGCGCCGATTGGGGCCTTTCCCAATGGGCCAGGCCCGTGATCGACATCATGATCAACGGCGGTGTTGACGTCGTCGACTATCAGGCTGCGCACCTGTTGGGCGGCCGCTACCTGCGCCTCAACCCGCGCCTCGACAGCAACATCCCGCTCGACGCCGTCGAGGCCGTGCCCGCGCTTGTGACCCTGGCCGAATCGATCGAGCTCGGGCCTGCGCTGGATTGGATCCGCCAGGCGTTTCTGCGCTGACGAACAGGCGACGGTAGACGGTAGCACAGCCCTGGCGCCTTCGTCATTCATCTTCAGTCGCCCATCCTCACTATCAAAGGACTCTTCAAGGATCCGGGCCGCACCCAGGGCCGTACAGTGGCCGCATGTTTACGGGACCCAATCGGATCGTCGGGCTGACGCTGGCGGGCCTGGCCGGATGTATCGTCGCGCCGTTCTTGCCGGTCTCGGTCTGGGCGTGGCTCGCTGCGGCCGGCCTGGCATTGCTTGCCGTGATGGTGACCCGGGGCGGGCGGGTTGCGCTTGCTGCGCTCGGGCTGGCGCTCGGCGGCGCGCGGACGGCCTGGGTGCAGCCCGGCGTGCCGACCGCCGATCAGGTGGCGTACCACATCGACTCGACGCCCGTGACCCTCACCGGGCGGGTGCTGGCTGAGCCCGATGCGAAGGGTGATCGCACGCGGCTAAGGGTCTGGGTCGAGACGCTGACCACGTCCGAGGGCGCCGAACGTCGGGTGTCGGGTTGGGTACAGGTCACGGCTCAGCCGTTGTCGCCCGAGCGCCTTGCCTTCCTCAACGCCGGAGCCTGGGCGTACGGCGATTCCGTCGTGATCACTGGCACGCTGCAGTCGCCCCCGCGGTTCGCGGATTTCGATTATCGAGCGTTCCTCGAACGTCAGGGTGTGTTAGCTGTCGTCCAGCCGGCAGAGGTCGTCTGGCTGGCAAGTGGCGGTGGCTTGGGCTGGGCGCGGACGGCGCTCGAGGTCAAGCAGGCGGCGCGCCAACGTCTCGCCACGCTCTTCCCCGAACCGCACGCCGCCCTGTTACAGGGTGTCCTCCTCGGCGACGATAACGGCATCCCGCCGGAACTGGCGCATAGCTTCCGCACCACAGGCATCACCCATATCCTGGCGATCAGCGGTTTCAACATCGCCGTGATCGCGGGGCTGCTCCTTGCGTTGGTGAAGCGTGTGCTCAAGCCCGGGCCGGCCGCCGTGGTCGTCGCGCTGCTGCTGGGCGCTTACGCCTGGCTGGTGGGTGGGAGCGCCTCGGTCGTGCGTTCGACGCTCACGGCGGTGCTTGGGCTCACGGCCGAACGACTCGGTCGGCGCAACGACGGCTTTCGAGGCCTGGCGGTCGCCAGCCTGGCGATGGCGGCCTGGGATCCGGCCGTGGTGTGGGACGTGGGCTATCAACTGAGCGCTGGCGCGACGGTCGGCCTGATCCTGTACACCGAACCCTTCCAGAAACGTGGTACGGCGGCGCTGGCGCGGATCATGCCGGCGGCGTGGGCCGAGCGCGTGGCCGGCGTGGTGGGCGAGGGGATCTTCGGCTCGCTGGCGGCCCAACTCACCACGCTGCCCCTGATCCTGTTCTACTTTCAGAACCTCTCGCTGGCCTCGCTGCCGGCCAACGCCTTCATCCTGCCGGCGCAGCCCGCGGTCATGGTCGTGGGCGGCGCGGCGCTGCTCGTCAGCCTGATCTGGCAACCGGCCGGGCAGGCCGTGGCCTGGCTGGCCTGGCCGTTCACGGCCTACACGATCGGCCTGTCGAACCTGTTTGCGCAGTTGCCGTTGGCCTTGATCAGTGTCGACATGCCCGGGATCGCAGGGCTTGTCGTGTATTACGTGGGCCTTGGGGCGCTGACCTGGTGGACGCGCCAGCCGGCCGAGGCGCGCCCGTCCTGGCTGCCGGGGCTGGGTCAGCCGGCCCGCTGGATGACCCTTGTCGGCGCGGGAGCGCTGGGACTTTGGGGCTGGTCGGCCTTCTGGAGAGCGCCACAGCCTGGCACAACCCGCGTCACGATCCTGGCGTTGGGCACAGGCCTGGCGAGCCTGATCGAGACGACCGATGGCGCGCGGATCCTGATCGATGCCGGCCCGCCCGGGCTGGCGTCGGCGCGCGCGCTCGATGCAAGGCTGCCGCCCTTCGACCGTCGCCTGCACGGCCTGCTGCTCACCGCGGGCGAGGAAGAACGAATCGGTGGGCTGGTCGACCTGGTGGGGCGCTATCACATCGCTGCAGCCTGGGCTCCGCCTGAAGCACAGGCCGCGGACCCGTGGATCGAGGCCCGACCGGCCCTGGCTGAGTCCGGCGCCCGGCTGGCCGGCGATGCCGGATCGATCATGTTGGCCGAGACGGCGACCCTGGCCCTGACACCTCAGGGGCCGGTCTTTGATTGGCGCCAGGCGCGCATCCAGTGGGTGACAAGTGAGATAGACGCGGCTCACACCGGCGCGGCTCACGTGCTCGTCGTCGCAGCAACGCTTGAACCGCTCGCGCTTGCGGACGCGATCCTGTCGGCTAACCCGAGCGCCGTGATCGTACTGTCGCCGCCCGTCTCGCCGCCGCCCGAGCTCGAGGCGGCGCTGTCCGGGCGTGTGTTTCTGTCGCTCGAATTGCGCGGCGCCGTCACGCTTACCACCGACGGCGAGTTGCTATGGATCGAGACCGAGCGCGAGCCGACCGTCGTTGACCCACCCTGAGCGCCCATCCAGTTTGGAAGATCCGGCTTGTTCGGAGCCGCGCTCGAACCAGGCGGACAACTCGCCGTGGACACGCCGTCTTGGCAAATCGGCTTGAAGCGGTGAAATTGGTTTATACTCGCGGCACCAACTTGCCGTCGAGGAGGAACCGATGAAGAAGGTCCGGGCACTACTCCAGGCCAGCGTGCTGGCCAGCCTGATCCTCACAGCCTGCGCAGGGCCTGCGGCGCCGACCGCTGCCCCGAGTGAAGGCACCACTGCTCCCGCGACGGAGCCCACGACCGCGCCCGCCACAGGCGGTGACACCGAACCCTCGGAGCTGCGCATCGCCTGGGGGCAGGATCCTGACACGCTCAACCCCGCATACTCGTTCCTGGCCGTCTCCTACACGGTCTTCGACCTGATGTACAGCTCGCTCGTCAAGGAGGGGCCCAACGGCGAGTACTACGGCGATCTCGCCGAGACCTGGGAGGTCTCCGACGACGGTCTGACCTGGACGTATACCCTCAGGCCGAACATCGTCTTCCACGACGGCACGCCGCTTGTCGCCGAGGACGTCGCCTGGATCATCAACACCATCAAGGACGACCCGGAGGGCTGGGCGGCGCTCAACAGCTACACAGCCGGCTTTGTCGAAGCCACGGCGCCCGATGCCGGAACCGTCGTCATCACGACCGATTACCCGATCTCGAACATGAACTACCGGGTCTCGGTGCTGTACGCGGTCAAGCGCGCGGATTTCGAGGGCTTCGCCAGCGCCGAGGAGCTGCAGAACTTCACGAACGCCGAGGGCATCGGCACAGGCGCGTATAAGCTGGTGACCTACGACACCGATCAAGGCGTCGTGATCATGGAGGCGAACGCTGATTTCTACGCGGGCGCGCCGGCCATCGACCGCCTGATCTTCCAGACCTTCGACAGCGGCGACGCCCAGGTGCAGGCCTTCCGCGCGGGCGACGTCGACCTGCTCTACGACGTCCCGAGCACGGCCGTCGAGACGGTGCGCGGTATCGCGGGCACGACTGTGGTGCAGCGCCCGACGCGCGGCTTTACCGAACTGATCGTCAACGCCACCCTGCCAGACAACGACCCGGCGCCGACGGGCAACCCGGCCCTGGCCGATCTGGCCGTCCGGCAGGCGATGTCGCATGCCATCAACAAGCAGGATATCGTCGACATCGTCTGGCAGGGCCTCGCCCGGCCGGAGTGGTCGATCATCGCTCCGGCGTTCTCGGGCGGCTTCTACCACAACGACTCGATCACGGACCATGCCTTCAGCCTCGACAGCGCCCGTGAGGTGCTCGACGCGGCCGGCTGGGTCCCGAGTTCCGACGGCGTCCGCGAGAAGGACGGCATGCGGCTGGAGTTCCGGCTCGAGTTCGACGCCGACTCCGACAGCTATCCACGCATCGCCGACCTGATCGCCACGAATTTCCGCGAAGTCGGCATGGAGGCCACACCGGCAGCCGTCGACTCCGATACGCTCATCGCGCGCACGACCGGCGTCGGTGACTTCGACCTGGTGATCTGGGGCTGGGGCGGCAGCGATCCGGATCCCGATTTCATGCTCAGCATCATGACCTGCGGGCAATTCGTCTCGGGTGGCTGGAGCGACAGCGGCTACTGCAACGAGGAGTACGACATGCTGTACGCCGAGCAGCAGGCCGCGCTCGACCCGGCCGAGCGCCAGCGGATCATTCACGAGATGCAGGCGCTGCTCTTCCGCGATCTGCCTTACATCGTTCTCACCAACGAGGATTCGGTCCAGGCCTATCGCAGCGACCTGTTCACGGGTTTCCCGGATTACACGGCCGATTCGACCTATGGGCTCGGCCTGACCGACGCGTACGTGTTGCGCCAGGCGCAGCCCGTACCCTAGCACGGTGGAACGGGCTGCGGCCGGTCCGGTGAAACGCTGGCCGCAGCCCCGTCCAACGCCATGACCCGCACCGACGTCATCCTGCGCAAGTTCGCACTCGCTGCGGTGACCATCGCCGTGGTGGTGCTGTTGAACTTCATCCTCTTTCGGGTGCTCCCGGGCGATCCGGTGCGCGCCGTCATCGGGCGCGGCGTGCGCATCTCGGCCGAGACCCAGGCCGCGTTACGCGTGCAGTTTGGGCTCGACAAGCCGGTCTTCCCCGATCAGTTCATCGACACCCTCGGCCAGTGGGCCCAGGGCAACCTGGGCGTCTCGTGGAGCCAGCGCCGGCCGGTGGCCGAGGTGCTCGTGGCCAAGCTGGGCAACACGCTGCTGCTCATCACGGCCGGCCAGCTGCTGTCGATCATCCTGGGCGTCGGCCTCGGCCTGCTGGCCGGCTGGCGACGCAAGACCGCGCTCGACGTCGGAGCCCTGACCTTTTCGCTGATCACGTGGGCTACGCCGACCTTCTGGCTGGGCATCATCCTGCTCGTCGCGGGCTCGGCCTGGCTCGGCCTGCCGACCGCGGGCTCGCGCGACCCGGGCAACGTCGGCAAGCCCATGCTCGAAGTGCTCCCCGACATCGCCGAACACCTGATCCTGCCGACGTTGACCTTCACGCTCGTCTATCTCGGGCAGTACATGCTGATCATGCGCTCCTCGGTGCTCGAGGTGCTCAGCGAGGACTACATCCTCACCGCCAAGGCCAAGGGGCTCACCGTCTGGCAGACGTTGACGCGACACGCGCTGAAGAACGCGCTTCTGCCCGTGGTCACCCTGATCGCACTCAACCTCGGGTTCACGGTCGCGGGCGCGATCTACATCGAGACCGTGTTCTCTTACGACGGCCTGGGCCGGTTGTTTCAGGAGGCGCTCAACCGGCAGGATTATCCGCTGCTGCAGGGGGCCTTCCTGCTCCTGGCCGTGGCCGTGGTCGGCTCGAACCTGCTGGCCGATCTGATCTACGCCTATCTCGACCCACGAGTAAAGACGACATGAGGCGAACCGCGTGAGACAGCTCGGAACCTTCTGGCGCGCCTTCCGCCGCAACGGCACAGGTATGCTCGGCCTGTTTCTGCTGGTCGTCTCGGTCGTGCTCGCGGTCGGGGCGCCGTGGCTCTCGCCGCATGGCCCGACCGACACCATGCGCGACCCGGTCACCAACCGGGTGCTGCTCTTCGCGCCCCCCACGGTGCATGGCCCACTCGGGACCGACGACGCCGGGCGCGATATCTGGACCCTG
The DNA here is from genome assembly GCA_002455335.1 of Anaerolineales bacterium UBA6663. Taxonomy (GTDB): domain Bacteria; phylum Chloroflexota; class Anaerolineae; order Anaerolineales; family UBA6663; genus UBA6663. Next base: position 12,295 of record DKKP01000206.1, read on the forward strand.
TTGACCTATGGCGCGCGCATCTCGCTCTCGATCGGGTTCCTGGCCGGCGTGTTGTCGATCGCGGTCGGGAGCACGGTCGGGATCGTGGCCGGGTATTTCGGTGGCTGGGTCGACAACGCCCTGATGCGCGTCACCGACGTCTTGCTGGTCATCCCCGACATCCCCCTGATCTTGATCTTGATCGCGGCCTTCCGACAGCTCGACCTCGGCGTCTCGCCACTCGTGCTGCTGGTGATGGTCATCGGTCTGCTGTACTGGTCGAGCACGGCGCGCCTGATCCGCGCGCAGGTGCTGTCGCTCAAGGAGCGCCAGTTCGTCCAGCGCGCGCTCGCGGTAGGCGCCGGGCACTGGCACATCATCAATCGTCACATCCTGCCGCAGGTCATGCCCCTGATCGTGGCCAACACCGTGTTGGTCATGTCGACCGCGATCCTGGTCGAGTCGGGTCTCTCGTTCCTGGGCCTGGGCGACACCACGCAGCCCTCGTGGGGCACGATGATCAACTTCGCGTTCAGCCGCAACGCGGTCAGCAACGGCGCCTGGTGGTATTACTTGCCGCCGGGCCTGGCGATCGTGTGGGTGACGCTCGGCTGTACGCTTGTGGGCAACGTGCTCGAGGAGATGCTCAACCCGCGGCTGACCCGACACCATCTCGAGGGCGAGGCGGAGTTGCCGCGTCAGGCGGGGCGCGGCACGGCGCCGACCGAGCTGCTCGCGGCGCTGACCGGCAGGTCGCGCAACGGTGAGGATTCGGGAGACACGCGATGAGCCTGCGGACGCCGCTCCTGCGGGTACGCGACCTGACCGTCGAGTTCAAGCTCGAGAGCGGGCCGCCCGCGCGTGCGCTCGAGTCGGTCTCGTTCGACGTGTATCCCGGCGAGACGCTCGGGCTGGTGGGCGAGTCGGGCTGCGGCAAGAGCACGACGCTCATGGCGCTGATGCGCCTCCTGCCGGTCGCCGGCAGGATCGCCACAGGTCAGGCCTGGTTCGAAGGTGAAGCCGGCCTGCACGATCTCTTTGCGCTCAGCGATGCCGAGATGCGCCGCGTGCGCTGGCGCGAGATCGCGATCGCGTTTCAGAGCGCCATGAACGCGCTCAACCCGGTCGAGACGGTGGGCGATCAGATCCGAGAGGCGATCCAGCTGCATGAGGCAGTCGACCGCGCGACCTCCGACAAGCGCGTGGCCGCGTTGTTCGACCTCGTGGGCATCGCGCGCAGCCGCATCAACGACTATCCCCATCAGTTCTCGGGCGGGATGCGCCANNCAGGCGCAGGTGCTCGACCTGCTCAAGCGCGTTCAGCGCGAGCTCGGTCTGGGCGTTGTCCTTGTGACGCACGACCTGGGCGTGGTCGCCGAGACCTGCGATCGCGTGATCGTGCTCTATGGCGGTCGGATCGCCGAGGCGGGCACGACCGACTCGGTCTTCAACCGCGCCCAACATCCTTACACGCAGCGTCTGCTCGAGGCCTTCCCCGACGTGGCGCTCTCGAGCGAGCGGCTGGTGTCGATCCCGGGCGCGCCGCCCCGGTTGAACGCGCTGACGCCGGGCTGCCGGTTCGCCCCGCGCTGCCACAAGGTCTTTGAGCCATGCCGGAGCGAGGTCCCGGCGTTCTGGAGCGTGCCGGGCAGCGACCCCGAACATCTGGCCGCCTGTCATTTGCTCGATCCACGATGGGAGGAGCGATGACGGCGCCGCTGCTTGAGCTCTCGGGGCTGGTCAAGCACTTCCCGGTGCGTCGCGGCCTGGTGTCGGCCCTCAAACGCGAGCCGGCCCTCCGTGTGCGCGCGGTGGACGGCGTCGATCTCACTGTGGGCCGCGGCGAGGTGTTGGCCGTGGTCGGCGAGTCGGGCTGCGGCAAGACGACCGTCGCACGGCTGCTGATCGGTCTCGAGACGCCCACGCAGGGCGAGATCAAGTTCGACGGTCAGCGCGTGGGCTCCGAGCTCAGCCTGAAGGCGCTGCGCCGTCGGGTGCAGATGGTCTTTCAGGACCCATACGAGTCGCTCAATCCGCGCGCGACGGTCGAGGAGATCGTCAGCGAGCCGCTTGTGGTGCACGGCCTGGCCGGGCGGGGCGCTGACGTGCGTCAGAAGATCCTGGCCGCGCTCGACGGCGCCGGTCTGCGCCCGGCCGAAGACTACCTGAGGCGCTACCCGCATGAGCTCTCGGGCGGGCAGCGTCAACGCGTGGTGATCGCGGCCGCCATGGTGCTCGACCCCGAGCTGATCGTGGCCGACGAACCCGTCTCGATGCTCGATGTCTCGATCCGGGCCGAGGTGCTCAACCTCCTGCGCGACCTGCGCGAGCAGCGCCACATCAGCCTGGTCTTCATCACCCACGACCTGAGCACCGTCGCGTATTTCGCCGATCGGATCGCCGTGATGTACCTGGGCCGGATCGTCGAGATCGGCCCGGCGCGTCAGGTGCTCACGGCCCCCCAGCATCCGTACACGCGGGCGCTGCTCTCGGTGATGCCGGTCGTCAACCCGCGGCTGCGCCGCGAGCGCATCATCCTCTCGGGCGAGACGCCCAACCCGATCGCAGTGCCCGGCGGCTGCCGCTTCCACCCGCGTTGCCCGGTCGCCGAGCCGCGCTGCACCGCAACCGACCCGGCCCTGACCCCTGTCGCCCCCGACCAGTTGGCGGCGTGCGTGCTTCTTTGAAGGACGGCGGACCGCCGGCGGCCGTCGGCGGTCCGCCGTCAGCTTG
>DKKP01000386.1 GCA_002455335.1 Anaerolineales bacterium UBA6663
CGCCACCGAGGCCCCGGCCGCCGGGGGCTCACTCACGATCGGCATTCCGGTGGAGCCGGAGACCCTCGACCCAGGCGATGCGGTGTATGTGCAGGAGCAGTTCATCCTGATGAACCTGTTTGACTCCCTGCTCTCGATCGCACCCGATGGCACGCTCTACCCCGGCCTCGCCGAGGCCTGGCAGGCCAACGCCGATTTCTCCGAGTTCACCTTCACCCTGCGCCAGGACGTGGTCTTTCACGACGGCACGCCGTTTACGGCTGAGGCCGTCAAGGCGTCGTTTGACCACATCGTGAGCGGGGCCGTGCTGGAGTCCGGCGGCAAGTCCGTTCTGGAGGACCACCAGTTTGTGGCGGCCGAGGTGGTGGATGATTACACAGTCACCATCACGTTCGGCGCCTCTTACCCGCTCTTCCTGCGCGACGCCGCGCGCCAGTGGCTGAGCATCTCGTCGCCGGCCGCGTTGGAGAAGTATGGCGCAGACTATGGCCGGAACCCGGTGGGCACCGGCCCGTTCCGATTTGTGCAATGGGACGCCCAGTCGCAGATCGTCCTCGAGCGCAACCCGGATTACAACTGGGGGCCTGAGTTCGCCGTGCATGAAGGCCCCGCCTTGCTCGAGCAGGTGACCTTCCGCATCCTGCCTGAGGCCGCCACCCGCCTGACGGCCTACGAGACCGGCGAGGTCCAGATCGTCGGCGAGCCGCCCGCGCTGGATGCCATCGCCCTGGCCGAGAGCGGCGCTGCCCAGATCCAGAACTTCGCCCAGCCCGGGGTGCCCGCCATCCTGATGATCAACGCCGCCAAGGCCCCCACCGACAACGTCAACGTCCGCCAGGCGATGATCCTGGCCGTCAACCAGGAGGAATTGGCGCAAACGGCCTTCCAGAACCTGGGTCTGCCCGCCTACAGCGTGATCTCCCCCAGCACCTGGGGCTATGATGAGGGCGCGGCCAGCCTGTACCGCTACAACCCCGAGGAGGCCGCCCGCCTGCTGGATGAGGCCGGCTGGGTGGACGCCAACGGCGACGGCGTCCGCGAGAAGGACGGCGAGACCCTCTCGGTGGACTGGCCCGACAACCCGGCCTGGTCCGAGGCCTTCAACGAGCTGTTGATCGGCTATCTGACCGAAGCCGGCTTTGAGGTGAATTACCGCTCCATGGACGATGGCGCGGCCTATGAAGAGCTGCTGGCCGGCAACTACAGCCTCGTGTACATGTATTGGACCCGGCCCGATCCCTCGCCCCTGCGCTCGCTGTACCACTCCGAGAATGCCAATGGCGGCGGCGCGTGGAGCAACTTCATCAACGCCGATCTCGATGCCGCCCTGGCCGATGCCAGCGTGCAGACCGACGAGGCTTTGCGCAAGCAGGACTATGTGACCGCGCAGAACATCATCATGGAGAACGCGCTTGCCCTGCCGATGTTCACCGTGAACACGTCGTACCTGGTGGCGCCCACCGTGGTGGGCTTTACGTTCGACCTGGAGGGCTACCCCTGGCTGTATGACCTTGCGCTCGCGCCCTAGCGCCGGATGTTCAGTTATCTGATCCGTCGCCTGCTCACCTCGCTGTTGGTGCTCCTGGGCGTCTCGGGACTGGTCTTCTCGGTCATCCACCTGGTGCCGGGTGATGTCACCATGGCGATCCTCGGGCGTCAGCGGGTCACGGAAGAGAGAGTGGCCGAGCTGCGCGCGCAGCTCGGCCTCGATGATCCTTTGCCCGTGCAGTTCGGGCGCTATCTCGGCAACGCCTTGAGCGGCGATCTGGGCAAGTCGATCCGTACCGGCCAACCGGTGGCGGCCTCCATCGCCACGCAGCTACCCAGCACCGCGGCCCTGGCCTTTGCGGCGCTCGCTCTGGCGCTGGCCCTCGGCGGCGCGCTCGGCATTGCCGCGGCCCTGCGCCATGGAACCTGGTTCGACACGCTGGTCATGGCGCTCTCGGTGAGCGGCCTCTCGGTACCCACCTTTTGGATGGGCCTCCTGCTCATCCTGCTCTTCTCAGTGCAACTGGGGCTGTTCCCCAGCATCTCCAACAGCTCCAGCCCGCGCGATCTCTTTCTGCCGGCGCTCACCCTGGGCCTGCCCGAGGCCGCTGTGGTGGCCCGCATGGTGCGCGCCAGCCTGCTGGATGTGCTGGGCAAGGAGTACATCACCGCCGCCCGCGCCAAGGGCCTGCCCTACCGCCTGGTGATCCTGAAACACGCCCTGCGCAACGCCCTGATCCCGGTGGTGACCTTTGCCGGTTTGCAGATGGCGTATCTGCTCGGCGGTGCCACCATCGTGGAGACGATGTTCGCGCGGCAGGGGATCGGCCGGCTGGCGGTTCAGGCCATCTTCAACCGCGATTACCCGCTGGTGCAGGGCGTGGTCCTGGTCACGGCCGCGGTCTATGTCCTGATCAACACCCTCACGGACATCACCTATGTGGCCATCAACCCCCGGATCCGCCTGAAATGACGGCCGCCCTCCCCAACCCGCCCGTGGACTCGCCCGGCCGCCGTTTGCTCCGCCAGCTCTGGCGCAGCCGCAGCGCGCGGCTGGGCGGCCTGCTCCTGCTGACGCTGGTGGCGGTGCTGTATGCGGCGCCCCTGCTCTCGGACAAGGACCCCAACAAGAACGTGCCGTCGCAGGCCCTGCGCCCGCCCAGCCTGGCGCACCCGATGGGCACCGACCATGTCGGCCGCGACACCTTCACCCGGTTTCTGTACGGCGGCCAGCTCTCGCTACGGGTGGGGCTGGCCGGCATCGCCATCGGCGCGGTGGTGGGCATCACGTTGGGGCTGGTCTCCGGCTACTTTGGCGGCTGGCTGGATGCCCTGGTCTCCTGGCTCACCGATGTGCTGATGGCCTTCCCCGATATCCTGTTGGCGCTGGCCATCATCGCCATCCTCGGCCCCGGACTCACTAACGCCATGCTCGCCATCGGCATCGCCTTTGTCCCCTCGTTTATGCGGCTGACGCGGAGCAACGTCCTCGTCCTGCGTGAGATGACGTACATCGAAGCCGCGCGCGCGCTGGGCAGCCCGGATGTCCGCATCCTTTTGGGCCACGTCCTGCCCAACGCCCTGCGCACCCTGTTCGTGCTCCTCACCCTGGGGATCGGCTCATCGATCCTGGCGGGGGCGGCGCTCAACTTCCTCGGCTTGGGGGCCGAGCCGCCCACGGCCGAGTGGGGGGCCATGCTCAACGCCGGGATGAAGTATGTGCGGCAGGCGTGGTGGCTGACGGTGTTCCCCGGTGCCGGGATCTTTCTGGCGGTGTTGGCGATCAACCTGATCGGCGACGCGCTGAGCGATGCCCTGGCCGGCACGCCGCTGGCGGCCGATGAAGGCTAAGGCGCGGCCCTCCCGTAGCCCCACATCCCTCTCGCCACAAGCCGATACCCGGCCGTTGATGCGAGGCGATCACTAGCGCACTGCCGGGCGGTACGGTCTCGGCTCCTGTCGAATTGCAGCGGAGATGAAGCGCAAGCGTCTGAGCAAGAGCGCGAGGGCTGGGCAATGAAAGCGAGCCGTGCGTCCCTGGAATGCTTGCTCGATCCGTAGAACCGATCGGTCACCCTCGCCACGCTGCAACGGGCCGCTTCCGTTCCCGGGCACACCAGACCGGTGGAACCCGTCAGGCGATCAGAGAGGGGCCGTCACTGCGTCCACGGAGGTTCCGGTGATGTCGGCGACGGCCGCGACAGTGAACGTGGACCCCTGCCACGGTTAAGGTCGGGCGGGTGCGGACGTGCAAGCTCGGCCAGCGCCGGTTGGAGGAAGAGGCCGCCTGGATCGAGCGGTACCGCCAGCTCTGGGATGCACGCTTCGACGCGTTGGACCAGATCGTTGAGGAATTGAACTGAGAGAAACGAGTCGAAGGAGAACAACGCGACTGATGATCGTGAGAGGGAGCACAACCATGAACGCGAAATACGGGCGCTTCACCGAGGCGCTAGATGCCTCCATCGATGCGCATGCTTTCTCGGGTGTCGTATCCATTCGTCAGCACGGCCGGATACTGTATGAGCGCGCCACCGGCTATGCTGACCGGAGCAACAAGATCGCCAACACGCTCGAGACCCGCTTTGGCATTGCCTCAGGGACGAAGTTCCTGACCGCTCTGGCGATCGGCAAACTCATCGCGGAGGGAAAGCTCTCTCTGTCCACAACGCTCCAGGATTGCCTCGTCCTCGACTTCCCGCAGCAGTATGTGCCCGGGATCACGATCCAGCATCTGCTCACCCATACTTCGGGGATCCCCGACTTCTATGACGAAGAAAAGATCACGGACTTCGACAACTTCTTCGTTGGCCGGCCGTGGTATGAGATGAGGGGCCCCAGGGATTACCTGACCGTCTTTCCCGATGAGCCCATGAAGTTCGCGCCCGGGGCGCGTTTCTCGTATTCGAACGGCGGTTACATTCTGCTCGGAGTCGTGATCGAACAGGTCACCGGCCGCCCGTATCAGGACTATGTCGATCAGGCCATCTTCAGGGCTCTTGGCATGAAGCGTTCCGGTTTCTTTGCCTTCAATCGACTCCCCGAAGGGACGGCATTCGGCTATATTGGGGGAGCAGACGGATGGCGGACGAATATCTACAACCTCCCGATCGTCGGCGCCTCCGACGGCGGCGCTTACACCACCGTCGACGATCTGGCGACGTTGTGGAAGGCCTTTTGGGCCAACGAGATCGTGCCGCAAAACCTGGGGGCACTGTTTGCATCACCTTACATGAAGGCCGATGGCGAAGGTGAAGCCACCTATTACGGGCACGGGCTGTGGCTAAACCTGGAGCGAGCGGAGCATCCTGAGGTCTACATCGTCGGCAGCGATGCCGGTGTGTCTTTTTGGTCGAGCGTGCGGCTAGATTCCGATCGTCTCGTGACAGTGATATCCAATACGTCGAACGGTGCCTGGCCTCTGTTGCGCGATATTCGCAGCACCCTAAAGGCGCTTGACGAGCCGGTTGCCTGATCACAGACGAGCGCTGACGGGCTACCGGCTGAACCGGCCTTTTGATCTGGGTAGCGCCGGTCGAGCGGGCTGGGGCACGCCTACCGGGGCATCAGCGGCGTGATCGAAACAACCCTAGTGTATGGCCTGAACGTCAGGATCGGGGAGCAGGTGGGACGCTGATCAAATCCGGGTTCACGTGGCTCCTGCGCACGCGGACTTTGAGCCGATCACTCGGGCGGTTCGCGCTTAAGGTGGGGGCACGTATTCCACAATTCTTGCGGGAAGACGATCGGCGCGAACAGACCGGCGGGCATGCCGTGGTTGGTGTTGAGGTCGATGCCTTCCGCCAGATAGGCGCGGTAGATCAACTGGCTGCAGTAATAGGCCCCGTCGGTGTCCGGGTTGAAGAAGTTCGGGTTATAGGGCTTGCTCGAGATCGCCTGTCGCAGGCAGAAGTCGGCGACGCGCTCGCGGATGCCGCGCTCGTCTTCGGGCGCGAGGCCCAGATCCGCCAGCGGATAGGCCACGCCGTAGAAGCGATCGAGCAGCCAGCGCTCGTCGACCAGCGCGGCGGCATCCCAGACCTCGCCGGGCATCGTGAACGTGATCACGCCCCTGGCGCCGGATTCGATGCAACGCCCGCCCGGACCGAGGTAGAGGATGCAGTGATCCACGTCGCCGGGGGCCAGCTGGCCCATCATCTGCCAGAAGCGGCCGAACAGGCTGTCTTGCTCACCATCCGTGGTGCAGATGATGTCGCCCGTGGTCAGGGGGACGCCATGGAAGAATGAGGTATAGAGCGTCATCATGTTCACGCTTGTTGCGACCAGCCGTAGAGCACAATGCGTGAGAGCCGGCGTCGCCGATCAGGCCCGCCGAAACGCCGACACCACGTCGCGCCCGAGCAGGTCGATGCCTTCGAGATCGCGCACCGAGAACCACTCGACGATCACTTCCTCTGCCCCGTTCGCGAAGTAGGCGCCCAGCTCATCGACGACCTGTTGGGGCGTGCCCTTGGCGCCGCCCAGCACCGTGAGCAACCAGTGTTTGGCCTCCGCGTGGCTCTGATCGCGCCACGGGGCTGCATGCTCCCGGAAGAGCGCCACATGCCGATCCAGATCGGCTTCGTGGCGCCAGCACACGACGGGAACGATCACCGTCCGCTTCACGTCTCCGGGGTCACGGCCGGCGGCGGCGATGAGTCCGTCGAGCCGTTGGTTGACTTCCTTGAATTCCGTGGCGCTCACCAGCTGCGCGTTCCACACGTCCGCGTAGCGCGCGACCAGCGGCAGGGTGCGGGTGGGGCCGTTGCCGCCGATGAGGAGCCGCACGCATGAGCGCGGCTGCAGCTCAGCGTCCTTCAAGTGGAAGTGCCTGCCGGCGAAACTCGCCGGCCATGGGCCATGGATCAGGGCGTGCATCACCTGGACGCCCTCCTCGAACCGGTCCAGACGCGTTTTGGTGTCACCCAGGGTGAAGCCGAACATCTCGTGTTCGGGTTCGTGCCAGCCCGCGCCGACGCCCAGGATCATGCGCCCCGAGCTCAGGGCGTCGATGGTCATCGCCTGGCGTGCGAGCACACTCGGGTTGTGCACCGACAGCGGCGCGACGAGCGATCCGAAGTGCAGGCGCCGGCTGTGGTCGGCCAGATACGTCAACGACGTGATAAGTTCCAACGAGTCGGAACCGGTCTTGCCCACCATGAAGTGGTCCGAGCGATACAGGCCCGCGTAGCCAAGCGACTCCACAAGCGCCACCGTGCGCTGCCAGACCTCCCAGTTCAACCCGAACTGGCCTTCGATCGTGATCGAGATCTCCATGCGCTTCCTCCCGGCCATGTTGGTCTACCACAACTCGCCCTCGCGCCACTCGGCGGTCAGCGTCGCGTTCAGGTCCAGGTCGGGCGTCTTCGTCAGGCGCAGGATCATGACCTCCTCGCCCTCCGGTGTGGGGTCGACGCCCTCGGCCGTCCGGATCCCCAGCCGCCCACGCCACAACGCCCAGCCGAGGCGCGCGTAGAACCCGGCTTCAGACGGAGAGAGCGCTGCGAGCTCGTAGCCCCGCACGTGGCTTACGGCCTCGCGCAGGAGCTGCGACGCATAGCCTCTCCCTTGATAATCGGGCGCCGTCGCGACGGCTTCGATGTAGGCCGTCTCAAGACGCGGCAGGCCATCCGGCTGCAACCATCGTGTCACCCAGGCCAGGTGGCTGACGAGTCTTCCAGCGACGCGCCCCAAGAGATGCGTCGTTCCCGGCATCGCCCGGAAGAAGTCGGAGAAGTCTTCCTCATAGGCTTCCGTACAGAGTTGAATGATCTCGTCTCGCTCGGCCTGCGACAGGTTTTCCACTTTAACCACAGCGATCGTCAATGCATCCATAGCGCTCACTTGGTGTGCCCGGGACTCTCACTCTGTCGCGAAAGCACTCTTCACATTGCCCAGCGTCACACGGTTACACCGTGTAGCGCTGGCTCCAACTGCTCGGGAACGACAGTCGGTTGCCGTACACGTACCGGATCAACTGGCCATGATGCTGGATCTCGTGCTCGAGCAGATCGAACCCGAGCTCGAGCTGGCGGTCTGAGAGTGTCGCGAAGTCGATCGCGGCCAGGCGCTCGGCCGAGGCGCGCAGCGCGGCCAGCACGGCCCCCTTTTCGTCGGGTGTCTTCAGGCTGCACGCGAACCCCTGCCATTCGCCCGACTCGATGGCGGCGCAGTAGCTCTCACGTGCGCCCACGATACACCAGAGCTGACCCGAGATCCGGTTCGAGGGCAGGTTCGGCAGGTCAGCGCTCAGACTGACCTCGTCCAGATGCCCGACCAGATCGGCCGTGAGGGCAAAGGCCCGTTGAAGCCTGGCCTTCAAGAGTTGACTCGTCATCGGGCCGGCTTCCTGGGCCGCTTCGGCGCGGGCGGCCTCTCGTCGGGGCAGGCAACGCCAACGCTGCCGCTGGACACGGTCGTTGTCTTCTTCGTGGTGACCTTGTACACGTTGCCCTGCTCGTCGTAGGTCGTCCACGAACCGACCGGTTCGCCCCTGGCGAAGTAGCCCGACCGTTTCAGCGTGCCATCCGGCCGATACCACTCCCAATACCCTTCGGTCTGGCCGTCGACGATCTTGCCCTTTGACCAGCGGGTCTGGCCGTTGGCGTGGTACTTGATCGTGTAGCCGTCGATGATCTCGGTTCGCTTCACCGGCACCGGTTTCTTGGCCATGATGATGGACCTCTTGTCGTCTGGGCGTGATGGGCTACGGACGGGTTCGACGTCGATCGATTCTATCATTCGGGTCTGGTTGCTAAAGTGCGGCGAAGAGATGTTCTACAATACAGGTGCGAGCGAATGGGGGGCGCCACATGATGACCAAACCAGAGTCGATCGAGAACCGCTGGGATATCCTGTATCGGGATTACCCGGAGGTCTACGAGGCCTTTTCGAGCACGCCGTATCAGCCGACGATCTACGAGCAACTGCCCGCCATCGTCGACCTGCGCGGCAAGGTGATCGCCGATATCGGGGCCGGGACGGGCGAGTCGAGCCGGTCGCTGGCCCAATACGCCAAGCGGGTCGTCGGCGTTGAGCGCGAGATGGCCATGATTCAGCAGGCGACGTCGTCTCCGGAGCGCGGCCCGGGAAAGCCGGCCGGCTACCTGGCGGGAGATGCGCTGGCGTTGCCCCTGGCCGACGGTTCGGTCGATATCGTCACGGGCCTCACGCTGGCGCTCTATCCGCCTGACCGCTATCGGACCTTTATCCGCGAGGGCATGCGCGTCGCGCGCGGGCTTGTGGTGTATGTGGGCATACCGCCCGGCTGGTACGGCGGAGAGCTCTTCGACGTGATCGAGGGTTTCGAGCGAGTCGATGACGTGGTGGATCGGATCTTCATCGATGAGTTCGGGTTCTCGCACCAGGATATCGAGTCGGTCCAGGAGTACGGGACGGTCGATCACATCGTCAGCACGTACGGGTTCATCTTCGGACGGCGCGTGATCGAGCACCTCAAGAAGGAAGGCAAGACCTCCATTCGGTGGCGGTTTCGCGTGTATTGGAAAGCGTAGCGGGCGGGGCATCCGATGGGTAACTTTCATGTTGAACGGCGCCTCGAACGGGCGCGTGAGCTGGCCGGGCCGATCGCACGGCTTGCCGGCGTCCAGGCGATCGTGGTCGCCGGCTCGGTGGGCCGCGGTTATGCCGACGCCTACTCGGATATCGAGATCCCGATCTTCTGGGACGCGCTGCCCACTGCTGCGGTTCGCCACGATCTTGTCGCCCAGATCGGGGGGCGCTTCCTCTACGGCTATGACGGCCCGGCGCAGGAAGACCAGCTCATGATCGATGGGCTGCAGGTGGACCTGTGGCATGTGACCGTGGCCGAGGAGGAGGCAACCCTGGATCGGGTCGTCGGGCAGTTGAGCACTGCTGCTGGCGACCTGCATGCGCTAGATACCTTGTGCTCGTGTGTGCCTTTGCACGGCCAGGCGCTCATCGATGGGTGGAAGCGTCGCGCCGCGGTGGTCCCGCAGGAGCTGTGGGTGCGTGTGGTTCAGGAGCACTTGAACCAATGCGGCCTGAACGATCTGGCCCTACTGGCGCTCCGCGACAACCCGACGGCGTTCGCCGAGGGCCTGGCCCGGCTGCACGAATCCATCTTCAGGGTGCTCCAGGGCCTCAATCGACGGTACTTCACCACGCTCAAGTGGCTCTATCCGACCTTGGATCAATTGGCGATCGTGCCCGCCGGGGCCGACCGGCGTTTTCGCTCAGCCTATGGTGTGCCGTATGCCGAGTCGATCGAGGTTTCGCGGCTCATCCTGGATGACGTGATCCAGCTTGTGGAAGAGCACCTGCCCGAAGTCGACACCCGTCGCGTCAAGAGCCGGATGGCGTATGTACGTGCGACCTTCTGACGCCCCCTTTGCCGTAACGCCCGGATTGGCAGACCTCATTCGGGGCGAAACCCGCGTCTGAAGCCGAACTCAAGGCAAACGCCATTTGCCATCCGGCCCAGGCAGGCAAATGGGATTCGGCCGCGTCCGCCGCGCTGTGGTTAGGCCAATGTGGCGTGACCCAAGACCGGCGGCGCGTCTCTTCGTCAGAGGNNTCGTGTAGTGACGACGTCAGTCGTCTCCCCCCACGGAACTGTCGCAAGCAGGCCATATTGCGCACACCGCTACGGTGACACGTCCTCCCGACAACGCTATACTCCCTCGATGTCAGGCACCCTGGCGCGACCGGTTGAGTGATCGACAGCGAACCGGTTGGCCCCCCAGATGACGTGATCGCGGCCAGGTGTGTCGATGAAGGTGCTCATGCATCCGGTTCAGCCGATAGACACGCTAGACCTTTTTCTGCCGTTGAGCCGTGAACTGCTGACTGTGCTCCGTTCGTTGACGCCCGGGGACTGGCGGCGGTTGACGGCCTGCGCGCCCTGGACGGTGAAGGACGTGGCCGCACATTTGCTGGGCGGCAGCCTCGGTCGCCTCCGCGAGCGAGACCATTCCGTCAGGGCCGGACCTTCGGCGCCCATCGCGTACAACGATCTCCTGCAGTTCATCAACCGCGAGAACTGGCGTTGGGTTGACGCCGCAAAGCGGATCAGCCCGGCGTTGCTGATGGAGTTCCTGGAGATCACGGATCGCGCGTTGGAACATCATTTCAGAAGCCTTCCCCCGGAGGCGCCGGCGCCGATTACGGTGGCCTGGGCGAGCGATCAGTTGCCGCCCAACTGGTTCGATATCGCTCGCGAGTACACCGAGAAATGGCTGCACCAGCAGCATATTCGCGAAGCGGTCGAGCGGCCCTTGCTGACGCAACAGCCATGGATGTTTCCGGTGCTCGATACGTTCCTGCGCGGTCTGCCACGCACGTTTCAAGACACCGAGGGCTCCCGCGGCGCAAGCGTAACGGTGAGCGTTGACGGTGAATCCGGCGGGTCGTGGTCGCTGGTGCGGACAGACAGGGCGTGGGAGCTGTTCGTCGGATCCGATCCGAACGCGGTCAGCCAGGTGCGTCTTCATCAGGACGTCGCCTGGCGGTTGTTCACCCGGGGCATCACGCGCGACGAGGCCCGACCGGGCATCGAGGTGCTCGGCGATGCGCGCCTCGGGGAGCGCGCCCTGGATCTGGTCGCCATCATGGCCTGAGCCTGAACTGCGGGAACGGCTCGCGAACCTCGCACCCTACGGCACGTTCTTGTACCGGCTATAGCCGCCGAGTTGGCGCTCGCGCGGCTTCAGGATCATGGCGGTCTGTGGCGGCACGGCCACGGTCATGAAGGCCGCCCCGACCGTGCCGATCGGCGGCGCATCGGCGGCGCCAAGGACGTCGACCAGCGGTGTGTCATCCATCAGGTCGGCGTTGGCGATCATGATCCGGTCGGTCACCGCTGCGTTTGTGGGATTCATCAGAATAATCAACGTTTCCAGCGCGCGATCGGTGTAGCGCTCGAAGGCCAACAACCGATCTGACTCGACCGGCCGGAAGTTGCCGATCCGGAGCGCACGATGCTCGCGGCGGAGCGTGATCAGGCGCGTGAGCCACGCGAGCTCCGGGTTGTCGGCGCGCACCCAATCCCACCGCATCGGCCCACGGTTCGCCGGGTCGTCGCCGCCGGTCATCCCGACCTCGCTGCCGTAGTAGATGTTGGGCGCCCCGGGCAGCGTGAACTGAAGCACCTGGACCAGGCGTCGTTGGGCCGGGTCCGGGAACTGGGTCGCAACGCGCGGGATGTCGTGGTTGTCGATCACGATCCACGACTTCAGCATCGGCTCGATCCCGGCGTCGGCGACCATGCGCTCGAGCAGGCGACTCGCCGTCGCCGGCGCGATCTCGCCCAGGATGGCCCCCCGGACGATGTGGCGCAGGCTGAAGTTCATCACCGCGTCGATGGCGCGTAGCCACTTATCCGGATAATTGACGACCTCGCCGACGATCAGCGAGCCGGGCTTTTCGGCGTGGGCCGCGTGGGTGAGGTCGCGCAGGTAGTCGTAGCCCAGTTCATACGCGGTGTCGAGGCGCCAGCCATCGGCGCCGTCTCGCAGATAGCTCCGCACGACGGAATCCGGTGACTCATACAGATACGCCCGCACGGCCGGATGATCGAGGTTGAGCTCGGGCAGGTTCTGAAAGCCGGTCCACACGCGGGCGCCACCCTCGAACTCGGGGCCTATGGCAAACCAATCGCGCCAGACGCTGTTTGGATCGCCAAACGCGTCCTTGAAGATCGGCGCGTTGCGGCCCATGTGGTTGAAGACGCCATCGAGGATCACCTTCAGGCCGCGTCCGTGCGCCTCGGCGACCAGGCGCCGGAAGTCGTCGCGATCGCCGAACTCGGGCGAGATCTGTTGGAAATCGAGGGCGTCGTACTTGTGGTTGGTGTACGCCAGATGGATCGGGTTGAGATAGAGCGCATCGGCGCCGAGCTGCTGTACATGATCCAGCCGGTCGAGCAGGCTGGCGAAATCGCCGCCCCAAAAGTCGAGCTCGTGGCTGTGGAGTTTCTCGGAGTCGAGATAGGCGCCGCGCGTCGGGGCCTCCGACCAGTCGCGCACGATTTTCGGGGAGGGATACAGCCCGCGCTTGGCTTCGAGGCGCGCCGATGGCGCAAAGCGGTCGACGAGCACCTGGTACACGATGGCGCCGTTGCGCCAGTCTCGCTCGCGTTCGGCGAAGACCTCAGGTGATGCAGAAGGTGTCGGTTTGGGCATCGTGGTCGTGACCTGACGGATCAAGGGCTGGGTCGTGTACGGGGTGCGGGTGTCTCGGTCGCGTCGTTTGGCTGAGCGATTATACCCAGGGACTCAGCCCAACATCGTGAGCGACGTGCCGCTCAGCTACGAAGTCGTCTCGCTCGGCATCCCGCTACCGTAGCGTATCTCCCGCCTGGCCATAGCGCAATCTGGCAGCGGGGCGCTGCGATGGCGGACCACCACGAAGACGCAAAGTGCGCGGGGCAAACAATGGCACAATAGCCCCATGACGTTGCTGGCCTCCAAGTTCTTCCATCCGGCCCCGCGCCCGAACGACGTGGCGCGTGAACGGTTGGTGGGCCGGCTCCAGCGCGGTCTGGCCGCTGGCCGGCCGTTGACGCTCGTCTCGGCGCCGGCCGGGTACGGCAAGACCACGCTGGTCGCGGCGTGGCTGGCGGGCAGCGAGCGCCCACATGCATGGCTCAGGCTCGATCCGGCCGACGATGAGCCCGGGCGCTTCCTACTACATCTGGTCGCGGCGTTGCGCTGCCTCGAGCCGGACCTGGCCGAGGCGCTCTTCGTTGCCCTCCAGGCCGGTCAGCTCCCGCCCACCGAAATCGTCGTGCCGGCCCTGATCAACGCCGTCGCGGCCTGGCCCGACCCGCGTATCCTGGTCCTCGACGACANNCCCGCCCCTGCCGCTCACGCGCGCTCGGGCCCGTGACCAGCTGACCGAGATCCGGGCCGCCGATCTGCGTTTCACGGTCGACGAGAGCGCGCGGCTGTTGCGCGAGCGCCTTGGCCTGAGCCTCGGCGCCGACGCGGTCGCGCGTCTGACCGAGCGTACCGAGGGCTGGGCCGCCGGATTGCAGCTGGCCGGCCTGTCGCTGCAGGGGCGCGACAGACCTGAGACGCTGGTCGACTCGCTCAGCGGCAGCCAGCGCTTCATCCTCGGCTATTTGACCGAGGAGGTGCTCGGCGGTCTGCCGATCGACCTGCAGGACTTTCTGCTGCACACGTCGATCCTGGAACAGCTCTCGCCCGAGCTATGCACGGCCGTCACGGGCNNCGAGCTGCATCGCCGCGCCAGCCACTGGCTGGCCGAGCACGCGCAGCCGCACGCCGCGATCGACCATGCTCTCGCCGCCGCCGACTATGCCCACGTGATCAGGCTGCTCGAGACGCACGGGTGGGTGCTGCTCAACCGCGGCGAGGTCCGCGCGATGGAGCGCTGGCTGCAGGCGCTGCCCGAGACCTGGCGTGACGGCAGCCCGCGTTTGGCCCTGGGCTTCGCCTG
>DKKP01000321.1 GCA_002455335.1 Anaerolineales bacterium UBA6663
GTCAACGGGCTGCGCGGCGACACATCGATCGAAGAGCGCACCAAATACGACCTCTGGTACATCGAGAACTGGTCGATCTGGCTCGACTTCAAGATCATCCTACGCACCGCGTTCAAGGTGTTCTTCGACCGCAGCGCGTATTGATGGGCCAACCGACGCAACGACAGACCACACTACGAGGTCGGGCTCGTTTCGCGCCCATCCACGGCCCAGATCGTCGCCCCGGCCCGCGGCACCCACGTGATGTAGGGGCTGATCTGTCGATAGAGCGCCTCCGGCGTCACAGGCCGGACGATGAGGCCCAGCGCGCCAGCGGCGACGACATCATTCCGTAGTTGGGGCGACGTGAACTCCGCGACAAGGAACGCCGGCGCGCGATAGCGCAGCCGCCGCAAAACGTCGAGGCCCGTCAACCCGGGCAGCCACAGGTCGATCACGATCACGGCCGGGCGGCGTTGTTCGATCAAACGGAGCGCAGTCGGCCCATCGGACGCGGTCGTTACGGGCGCACCGGCCTGGATCAGGCCGCTTTTCAACGATCCGATCTCGAGGGGATCGCCCAAAATCAGCGCAACTGGCGGACGGCGCTCTTCGGTCGGCGCAATGGGCGTTCGCGGGACGAGGCTCGGTCTTCGCAGCGCCGCCGATTCGGCTGCGATCGACGGCGCGACACCTGGGGGTCGGCTCATGGCTGACGAACGGCTCATGACGACGCACTCCCTGCCCGCCCCGACAGCTCAGACCCGGGCCGCGTGGCGGGCCCTTTGGGTTGTGGTGTGGGATGTGCCTCTCAGTATACGCCCGAATCCCGCGGAGTCTTCACCGCCCCACTCAGCGCCATCCGTGCCGACCATAGGATCCCGAAACAAGGCCGGCCGAGAATGGCCTGATACCCTGTGCCTGCACGCCCTCAGCGAGGCCTCTCGGGGCGGGCAGCCGCCAGGTGCGCGCGAAACCACGCTACGGTCCGGCGAACGCCCTCGACGTGCGGCGTGGGTTGCTGGCCGAACTGGTGCTGGAAGCGCGAGCTATCCATGACAAAGGGCGCCGTGAACTCGTACAGCATCTCGTTGACCTCGCGCACCGCCGGTGTGAACATCCCGACGAGCTTAAGCATCCACGGGCTGTAGACCCCGATTTTGGACGGTGCGCCGATCTCGGTGAAGATCTGTCGAATCAGGTCACGCTGTGTGAGCGGCTCTGCGCTTGGGATGTGCCAGGCGTGGCCAAGCGCCTCCTCGCGTTCACCCAGAACGGCCAGCGCCTCTCCGAAATCCTCGATGTAGCTGAACGTGTGCGGCTGATCCAGGTTGCCGAGCCCGTTGGCGGTTTTGCCCTGCAAGGCCGCGCCGAAGAGACGCTCACCGAGCAAGTCGCCGGGGCCGTAGAAGTCGCTGGCCCGGCCGGCCGTCGCCCGGATTTGGCCACGGGCATGGGCCTCGAAGAGCGCATCCGTCATCTCGGCCCTTACGCGGCCCTTGCGGGTGTTGGGGCGGTAGGGCGTGTCTTCGGTCAGGGGGCGGCCCTGAGGCTCGCCGTACATGTAGAGGTTCTCGGCGACGATGAGCTTCGCGCCGAGGGCCGAGGCTGCCTCAAGGATCGTCTGTTGAAGCGCCGGGAATTGCTCGGCCCAGCGATGATACGCGGGCTGGGCGCATTGATACACATGAGTCGCCCCGGCGATCGCCGTTGCCGTGCTGGCCTTGTCGTACGCGTCTGCGGCCATGAGCTCGATCTCGCCGGCGTCTCCGAGGGCGGGTGATGGGCGGCCGGTGCGGTTGATGACGCGCACGCGTTTGCCGCGTCGACGCAGGCTGCGCATCACGGCTGTTCCGAGCGGGCCGGTGCCGAAGATCACGTGCAGGTCGGTTGAGTGGGTCAACATGTCATCCTCCTGGGCTCGCCGTGGCGGCCCGCGGGTCGTGTGGCGTTGGTTGTTGGGCGCGACAAAGCCTGCTACGTGCCGCGGACACGAGCGCTGAGTCGCGTTGGACTGGATGGGTTGGGCCGATGGTGCTCAGCCGCCGTCGATCAGGGCCTCCACAAGACCCCCATAAAAGGCCGTGGGGTCGCCGACGACGGGCGGTGTATGCCCGAAGAGCTCGAGCTGGATGGCGCCGTGGATGCGCGTCCAGCCGATCATGCAAGTGTGCAGAACCTCAGCCGACGTGCCATACCCCGGGGCCAGCAGCGACAGGTGGGCGTTGACCGATTCGGGGATGGTCGTCAGGGCCGGCGTGAGCCGAATGTGACCCGAGCGGACTCCCCGATCGGTGATGCGTCCGAGGATCGCGAGCGCACGCGAGGCCGCAGGCACGGTTTGCTCCGCGGGGGCGCTATACCCTGGGATCGGGTTACCGTAGATCAGCTCAAAATCGGTCGGGTGAGCCAGCGCCCATTCACGGTAGGCCAACAAAGCAGCCCGTAACTGCCCACGGGGCTCCTCATCCGGAAACGTGGCCTCGGCGGTCTCGAGCGCGTCGGCGAGCGCGTTGAAGGCATCGAGGATCAGGGCCGTGATCAGGGCCTCGAGGCTGGGGTAGTAGCGATACAACGCCGGCGCCGAAACCCCAAGCTCCCGCGCGATCGCGCGGAGCGAAAGCCCGGCCGTGCCCTGCGCCTGCATCTGTCGGCGGGCGACCGATTTGATCTGCTCTTGTGTCCTTTCATAGGCGGCGATGATGCGACTGCGCGGCATGAGCCTGGGTCCTTTATTTAGATTACAGTGTTTAGTATACAGTGTTTACTCGTGGTTGTCAAGCGGGCACTTCACCAAGTCAAGCACCCGCGCTTGGTCTGGGCAATACCCGGGTCGCGCACGGGTATTTACCCCCATTCACTGGCAATTGTCACTGGCGCGAATCAGCGCATCGCGCTAAGGTGCGCCCCGGGAGGCGCCATGCAGATCGACTGGAATGAAGCCTACAGCGTCGGGGTGTCCGAGATCGACGATCAGCATCAGGAGTTGATCCGACGCGTCAATCAGCTCTACGCTTCGATCGCCGCAGGTCAGGGTCACGCCGAGATCGGCGCCACGTTGACGTTTCTGGGCGACTATGCGACCTGGCACTTCGCTTCTGAGGAAGCCTGCATGGCCGAGCATCAGTGCCCCATCGCGGAGGTCAATCAAAGAGCCCACACCCAGTTCGTGTCGTTGTTTGGCTCGTTGCAGCGACGGTTTGAGCACGAAGGCCCGACCGAATCGTTGGCGACCGATCTTCAGTTACAGATCTCGGGTTGGATCGTCAACCACATCCTCAGGGTGGACACGCAGATGCGGCCCTGTGTGGCCCGAGACCTTCCGAACAATTGACACCTGGAACCGCGAATGCTATAGTGCCACCCTGGTTTGCCCAAACAGGCGCTCTTATCCAGAGAGGCGGAGGGACCGGCCCTACGAAGCCTCGGCAACCGGCGACCGTAACAGCGGCGCAAGGTGCCAAATCCGGCCTGGTGATGCCCGACAGGGTGTCAGTTCTGGAGAGATGAGAGGGTCACGCGTGTATCGCCCAGCCCCCTGTTGCCTGAGGGGGCTTCGTTGTTAAAGGTCGACGGGCGCACCAGCCCGGCGACGTGCCGTCTGGCAAGGAGTATTGGATGAGCACAACCTTTATGACCTCTCCGAAGCTGATGTTCACATCAGAGTCGGTGACGGAGGGGCACCCCGACAAGCTGTGCGATCAGGTCAGCGATGCCGTGTTGGACGCCTGCCTCACGCAGGACCCGACAAGCCGCGTCGCCTGTGAGACCGCGACCAAGACCGGCTTTGTCATGGTGCTGGGCGAGATCACGACCCAGGCTTTCGTGAACTTCGACGATCTGATCCGCAAGGTCGTCAACGACATCGGCTACGACAACAGCGACAAGGGCTTCGACGGCCACACCTGCGCCGTGCAGGTGGCGATCGCGTCGCAGAGCCCCGACATCGCGCAGGGCGTCGACTCGGCGCTCGAGATCCGTAATCACACGAGCGAAGCCGATCTCGACAAGATCGGCGCCGGCGACCAGGGCATGATGTTCGGCTTCGCCTGCAATGAGACCGACGTGCTCATGCCGATGCCGATCTACCTGGCGCACAATCTCAGCCGGCGGCTGACCCAGGTGCGCAAGGATGGCACGTTGCCCTGGCTGCGCCCCGACGGCAAGAGCCAGGTGACCGTCGAGTACGCCTACGGCAAGCCCAAACGCGTCGACACGGTGTTGATCAGCACCCAGCACGCGCCCGAGGTCTCTCAGGAAGAGATCCGCGCCGCGATCATCAAACACGTGATCGACCCGGTGATCCCGGCCGAACTGCGTGATGATGCGATGAGCATCTACGTCAATCCGACCGGTCGGTTCGTCATCGGCGGCCCGATGGGCGACTCGGGCGTCACAGGGCGCAAGATCATCGTCGACACATACGGCGGCATGGCTCGCCATGGCGGCGGCGCCTTCTCAGGCAAAGACCCGACGAAGGTCGACCGTTCTGCGGCGTATGCAGCGCGCTGGGTGGCCAAGAACGTCGTGGCNNCCGATCGCTGCGAGATCCAGGTGGCGTATGCCATCGGCGTGGCGCATCCGCTCAGCGTCAACGTCGAGACCTTTGGCACGGGCAAAATCGCCGACGAGGCGATCGTGCGCCTGATCGGTGAGCAGTTCGATCTGCGGCCAGGCGCGATCATCCGCGACCTCAACCTGCGGCGCCCCATCTACCAGGCGACCGCCGCGTACGGCCACTTCGGCCGCACCGATATCGAAGCGCCCTGGGAGAGCACCGACCGGGCCGCAGCGCTGCGCAAGGCGGCCGAGGCGCTCACGGCCAAGGCCTGACGATCGGGTTTCGAGAGCGCCGGGTGACGGATCATGATCGTCACCCGGCGCTTTGTTTTTTTGTCGGCCTCAAAAGCGCTTGACCCTCGATGGCCGCAGCGTGCCGTACAATGGGTCGCATGGCTCGAAATCAAACCCGTCTTCTTCTCGCCGGGCTGGCGCTCGCCGGCT
>DKKP01000141.1 GCA_002455335.1 Anaerolineales bacterium UBA6663
ATCGGACCTGACCGCCACGCTCCCGCCCTCGCTCGACGCTGCGGCGTAAGCCGTGAGCGCGCCGCCCGCGACTGTGTCGTTGACCAGCAGGCCGCTCCCGGCCGCGATCGTCAGCGGCGTATCCTGCACGGTCGAATAGCCGTCGGCGACGGCCTGCGGCGGCGCGTAAACCTGGAGCGATACCGTGCCGATGTCGGCGCCGGAGGCGTTGGCGATCGCGTAGCTGAAGCTGTCGCCGCCGGTGTAGCCCGAGGGCGCGGTGTACGTGAAGGCGCCGCTGGCGGCCACGCTGACCGAACCGCCGGCGGTCGTGGGCTGCGCACTCTGCGTCGTGACCGTCGGCGCCGGCAGGCCGAAGTCGTTGGCCAGCAGGCCGACGGGCGAAGCCACCATCAGCGGCGCGGCGTTCGACGCGGTGTAGACGTCGCCCAAAGCCAGCGGCGTGGCCTGGGCCGCGCCCGTCAGGGTCGTGTTCGCGTCGAGCGCCTCGGTCAGGTTCACGGCCTGCGCGTCGGCGCCGCCCGTGTTGCTGACCACCAGGGTGTAGCGCAGCGTGTCGCCGGGGTCGGCCTGGCCGTCGCCGTCGACATCGGTTTGCAGTGCCACGCTCTGGACCGCGGCCAGAGCCGGTGCGATCTGGGCCCGAACCGGACGGGGCCCGGCTGTCGAGAGCGTCAGGGCCAGGGCTGTGGAGAGACGCGCGGTTTTGAGCAGCGTGTTGTTCATAAGGAAGAAGCGCAAGCCATAAGCTCAGCCGAAGATCGCCTGGTACTGCATGCCGACCGCATCGGCCCCGATCGGCACGAGAAAGAGCTCGAGCGCGCCCAGGGCCGGGTGGACGAGCGTATAGGTTCGTTGCGGCAGATGGCCGCGCCGGTCGCTGGCGAAGATCAGGCTGAAGCCCAGACGCCCCGGGCCCTGTTGTGGCGCGCGCTCGACCTGGGTCAGCTCGAGCGGCAGGGCCTCCTGCGGGTTGAGCTGCAGCGCGAAGGTCGTGTGCAGCTGGGGTTCGAAGTCGACGTGGGTCAGTTCAGCCAGCATGGGTGCAGCTCCTCTGCGGGGCGCGTTCGAGCAACCAGTAGACGTCGTCGCCGCCGATGCGCTCGAAGCCGAGGCGGAAGTACAGGCGCTGGGCGGGGTTGAAGCTTTCGACATGGATCGTGACCGGCAGGCCGTCGCGGTCGCCTTCGGCCAGCACCGACTCGAGAAGCGCCGTGCCCAGCCCCCGGTTGCGGTGCTCGGGCAGGAGCGCGATATCGACCACGCGGATCTGATCTGGCCAGCGGTCGACGTACAGCCGACCGACCGGCGCGCCCTCGAGCTCGACCACGCAGAACCGGGCCGGGTTGTAGTGCGTCCAGTAGTGCGTGTGCTGGGCCGCGGCCTGCTGGCTCAGAAAGGCCTGAACCTGCTCGGCGGGCCAGTCAAGCAGCGCGAGCTCATCAAGCCGCGTGCTGATGTACACGCGATCCAGGAACGCGCGGTCGCCGGTGCTCGCCGGGCGGAGCGTGAGCGTGGGTGCTGGCGCGCCTGTCATGTGCGGGGTGGGAAGACGCCCTGCAAGGCGATGCAGAAGTACACAGTAAGGTACGGCTGCAGGTTGTTGTGCGGTGCGTCTCCGCCGGCCGGCGCGAGCGCATTGCCGCTCAACTGGGTCAGGTTGCTGTTGGTCGTGCTCTGATAGCCCGGCGTCACGACCGATCGGGCGAGCACGTTGCCGCTGGCCGCCGAGCGCGTGGCGACGTCGGTGTCGGCGCGCAGCGCATGGCTGTGCGACGGGATCTCGCTCTCGAGCAGCGAGACGGTCTCGCTCCCGCCTGTCTCGCCCAGGTCGTGCAGGCTGAGCCCCGGGCCCTGGCCGGGGTGCATGGGCGCGCGTCCCTGCAGATCGGGCAGCGCAAAGTTGCTCGCGCCGTTCCCGCCATAGGTCGTGCCGAGCAGCGAGAACAGCGCCGTGTTCTGGCTGAGCGGCAGGAGCTGGCCATCACACCAGGCCCAGCCTTTCGGCGCGAAGTTGAAGGGAAAGAGCCGGATCTCGGCGACAAACGGGTCGGCCATGCTTACGCTCCTGGGTCCCGGCCTAGGTCGGCGACGGGAAGATCCCGAACAGAGAGATGATGTAGTTCACGCACAGGTACGGCTGGAAATTGGTGTGCGGCTGGCTGCCGCCGACCGAGCCGATCGCGCTTGGCGTCAGGCTGGTCGTTGCGGTCTCGGGCGAGTACGCGTACTCGACCGACGACTCGGCCAGCAGGTTTCCGCCCGGGTTCGGGTCGTTGGCGACCCGATCCACCGCCAGCAGCGGGTGGGCGTGCGCCGCGATCTGGTTGACCGTGAGCGTGATCTCCTCGGCGCCGCCGGTCTCGGCCAGGATGAAGCCATTGCCCTGATGCAGCGGCAGCCGCCCGCGCAGATCGGGCAGCGCGAACGTGCTTTCGCCGTCGCCGCCGTAGGTGGTGCCGATCAGCTGAAACAACGTCTCGTTCTCCGAGATCGGCATCAGCTGCCCTTCGCAGAATTGCCAGCCCGCTGGGGCGAAGTTCCCGGCGAAGATGCGGATCTCGCCGACATAGGGTTGCGCCATCTCATCCTCCTCAGGTCGGCGAGGGGAAGATCCCCTGCAGCGCGATACAAAAGCTGATCGTCAGGAACGGCTGCATGTTGAGATGCGCCTGGCTCCCGCCGACGTTGGCGACCGATGTGCTTCCGGCTGCGACGAGCGTCCCGGCGCCGGCGTACAGCGGCTCGCGGCTGCGCGCCAGGATGCGGTTGGTCGGGTCGATCTGGTCGCCCGGCGACAGGCTGACGTTGACGACGTGCGTGTGCATCGGCAGCTCGGAGATCGAGAGCGTGTGCGCCTGCTCGCCGCCGCGCTCGCCGAGCGTGTGCGCCCCGCCGACATGCACCGGCACTCGGCCGCGAAAATCGGGCAGCCCGAAGTTGACGCGGCCATCACCGCCAAAGGTTGTGCCCAGCAGCGAGAACAGGCCCATGTTCTGATTGATCGGTAGGAGCTGGCCGTTGCACAACGCCCAGTACTTGGGCGCGAACACGAACGACATCAAACGGATCTCGCCGAGGAAGGGTTCTGCCATCGTCGCCTCGCTTTCAGCTGCTCAGGTAGGGGTTGAGCCACGCCGCCTGCATCTCGGGGATCTCGGGCGAGCGCTCCGGGAAGGGCACGGCCTCGACACTGACGTTCAGCAGGCCCTCGCGCGCCAGCCGCCCGGTGCGCCAGTGCAGCGGGCCGGCGAGCACCCGGGTCACCGGGTCGAGACGAAGCGCACCGCGCGCGCCGTCGAAGGCGAGCGTCAGTGAGGACTCGCCCCAATGCGCCGGCTCGCCG
>DKKP01000330.1 GCA_002455335.1 Anaerolineales bacterium UBA6663
CGGCCAGCATCGGCATCGCCCTGATCCAGGTCGAAGAGTGGGCGTTGGCGGAGGCCGCGCTACAACAGGCTGTGGCTCAGAACGACGGGTTCGCGGATGCCTTTGCTTACCTCGGTCTGGCCCAGGATCGCCAGGGCAAAGACGGCGAGCCGGCACTGGCGCAGGCGGCGGCGCTGACGCCCGGCTCGGCGCTGGTGAACTTCCTCTACGGCCTGCACTTCCGCGACCTGAGCGAATCGGCGAAGGCCATTCCGTGGCTCCACAAGGCACAGGCGGCCGACCCCGGCAACCCGGCGATCGCGGCCGAGCTGGGCGGCGCTTACGCCGCGACGGGCGACCTGACCAACGGTGAGCTCTGGTTCCGTAAGGCGGTTGCGCTCAATGAACGCGACGGGCAGTTCTGGCTGTTGCTGGCGCGCTTCTATGTCGATCGAGAGTTCAAGGTCGCCGACGAGGGGCTCCCCGCGGCACGCATGGCCGTCGGGCTCAACCCGACGAGCGCGCTGGCCGCCGATGCGCTCGGGTTCGCGCTTTTCCTTACCGGCGACACGGTCACGGGGCATCAGGAACTCGAGCGCGCGCTCAGCCTCGACCCCGGGCTGGCGGCCGCGCACTATCATCTCGGCGTCACCCTGCTCAGCCAGGGCGATCGGGAGGCCGCCGGGCCTTATCTCGATCAGGCGCTCACGCTCGACCCGCAAGGCCCGTACGGCGACCTTGCGCTCAAGGCGCTCGCGTTGACCTCGCCGTAGTAAGGGGCCGATCGTCATGGCGGAACCCGCGACGACTGACGTCGTCACGACACGACGATAGGCCCGGCGCACTTCCAATGGAGAGCGGTGTCGCCTCCTCTTCGGAGACGCACTGCCCTTGTGGTCGTGTCGTGACGACGTCAGTCGTCCCCCACTGGCACAACACAGCCTCATCGTCAACTCCCCGTCTGCGCCCGACCGACGGTTCACCATCACGCGCCGGGTCGGTTACAATGAACCGATGCGGCTCGTTCGCTTGACCCGGCTCCAGCGCTGGGCCGGCGCCCTCTGCGGAGCTGTGCTGACCCTGGCAGCCTGCGGCGCACCCCAACCAGCGCCTGCACCCGACGGCGTCATCCTCCGCGACGAGTTCGGCGACGTCGAGAGCGGCTGGACCCGCGCCATCAGCCAGGAACAATCCGTCGATTACGCCGACAGCGCTTACCAGATCACGATCGAACAAACCCAGGTCGATGTCTGGGGCCAGCCTGGCCTCGACCTCAACGACGCACGGATCGACGCCGAAGCGGCCTGGATCGCCGGTCCGCAGGACAATGCATTCGGCATCGCCTGCCGCTTGACTGGCGAACGCGACGATGCGAGCTATATCTTCTTCATGATCAGCGGGGACGGCTACTACGCCGTGGTCCGTCAGCACAACAAGGAACGCGTCTTCCTCAACCCGGCAGGCGGCTTCGAGCCCCTGGCCGCCATCGACCAAAACCCTGGCGCGGTCAACCGGCTTAGCGCTGTCTGTCAGGGCGAAAGCCTGACGTTCACCGTCAACGGCGAACCCGTCGGGGCCTTCACCGAAAGCGAACTGACCCACGGCGACGTGGCCGTGATGGCCAGCACCTTCAACGAGCCGGGCGTCCAAATCCGGTTCGACAATGTCATCGTCCGCCAACCCTGAAACGCCATGAGCAAAACCCTCTTCTCCAAGATCATCGACGGCGAGATCCCGGGCGACTTCGTGTACCGAGACGACCGGATCGTTGCGATCCGCGATATCGGGCCGAAGGCACCGACCCATATCCTGATCATCCCTGTCAAGCCCCTGCGCGGCGTCGACGCGGCCTCGGCCGAAGACCAGGCCCTGCTCGGCGATCTGTTGCTCGTCGGCGCAAGGCTCGCACGCGAGTTGGGCCTCGAAGAAGCCGGCTATCGTCTCGTGATCAACGTCGGCGCCGATGGCGGCCAGACCGTGCCCCATCTGCATGTGCATCTCCTCGGCGGCCGCGCCCTCGGCTGGCCGCCGGGCTAAGCCCTCGCCTTCTCCGGGCGTTCGGAATCGCGCCACGCTGATGTGTGTAAGCACGTGCAGTCGGTGCGCATCTGCCGCGGATGAGCATCCCGCGCTTGTGGTTCGCCGTGCACACCCTCATTCACGCCGCGGCGCTCTTTCAACCCTGAAGGTATAATTCTTTTTTAAGGTCAAGGACCGACAGGTGGAGAAACATGTCCCTCAAGGAAACCCTTAACGGCGCGCTCAAAGACGCTATGCGCAGCGGCGCCGAGGTCAAGAAGACGACGTTACGGCTGCTGATGGCCGCGATCCGTCAAGGCGAGCTCGAAGCCCGGATGACGGCAGTCAAGAAGCTCGGCAGCAACCCGACCGACGCGCAGCTCAAGGAGCTGGAGACCATCGCGCTCGACGACGCCACTGTGCTGGGCATCATCCAGAAGGAAGCTAAATCGCGGCGCGAGGCGCTGGCCGAAGCTGAAAAGGCTAACCGACCCGATCTGGTGGCCGACAATCAGGCTGAACTGGAAGTGCTAGAGGCTTATCTTCCAAAGGCCCTGACCCGTGAGGAGCTCGTCGAATTGGCTCGGGCCGCGATCCAGGAGGCGGGCGTCACCGACCTCAAGGGCCAGGGCGCCGTGATGAAGATCCTGAGCCCGCGCACCAAGGGGCGCGCGGATGGCAGGTTGGTCAACGACGTGGTTCGTGAACTCTTGAGCTGAGTCCCCGCAGCACGTCGTGGGAACGCTATGATCGCAACCCCCGTCGAGCAGTACGTGTCGTCGCGTCATCGCGAGCCGCGGCAAAGCTTCGGGCGCCAGACGCTCTTTGCGACCCTGTGGGTCATCCTGGTCGCCGGCGCGGCCGGGTTGACGGCTGCGCCGCGCACCCTGCCGGCCGTCCTCAACGTCCAGGTCGGCGCGCCAGCGCCGCAAGATGTGCTGGCTCCGATCTCGGTGTCCTTCGAAAGCGCCGTTCTAACCCAACAGGCCCGCGAACGCGCCGCAGCTGCTGTCCCAGACGTCTATGATCCGCCGAACAGCCGGATCGCCCGTCAGCAGGTGTTGCTGATGCGCGACGTGATCGGCCAGATCGACGATCTGCGGCGCGACACACGCCTGTCGCTCAGCGCCAAGCAGTCGCAACTGACGGCGCTGCCCGATGTCCCGCTGACCGACGCCACAGCTTCCCTGATCCTGCGGTTTTCGCAGGACGCCTGGCTCACCACGCAACAGGAAGCGCTGACCGCGCTCGAGCGCGTCATGCAAAGCCAGGTCCGCGCCGATCAACTCGAAACGGTGCGACGTTCGGCGCCGGCCCTGCTCGGCGTCGATCTGACCGAGGAACAGGTGACCGCGGTTACCGCGCTGATCAATCCGCTGATCATCCCCAACAGCCTGTATGACGATGTGGCTACAAACGCCGCGCGCCAGGTTGCGCGCGACAACGTTGGGCCTGTGGTGCGGCAGATCATCCGGGGACAATCGGTGCTCACGCGCGGAATCGTCGTCGGCGAAGCCGACCTCGAGGCGTTGCGCGCGTTGGGCCTGAGCGAGGCCGAGGGCGATCAACGCCAACTCTGGGTGACGGGAGCCGCTGCCCTTCTGGCCGGCGCCTTGCTGGCCGCGTATTGCTGGCGCTTCCGGCCTGAGGTCTCACGCAGCCTGCGGATGTCGGCCGCGTTCACGATCCTGGCGTTGCTGTACCTGGCCGTGGCCGTTCTGGCGTTTCGCGAGCCGATGCCGATGCCGCTTCTTCTGCCAACCGCTGCGCTGGCCATCATCTTTACGGCCCTGACCGGCCCGCAATTCACGATCCTGGCTGTGGTGCTGCTCAGCGGCCTGGTCGGGCTGATGGCTGAAAGCCAGCCCGAGCTCGCGGCCTACAACATCGCGATGGGCGTGATCGCCGCGATCGTGCTGCAACGCGCCGATCGGCTCAACCTGTTTTTTTGGGCCGGGCTTGGGGCGGCGCTCGCCGGGGTGGGTGTGCTTGTGGTCTCCACTTTGCGCGCCGGCACTCCGATCGAGCCGGTGGACATCGCGCTGCGCATCTCGATGGCTACCGTC
This sequence comes from Anaerolineales bacterium UBA6663, assembly GCA_002455335.1. Classification (GTDB taxonomy): domain Bacteria; phylum Chloroflexota; class Anaerolineae; order Anaerolineales; family UBA6663; genus UBA6663. The sequence goes on from DKKP01000330.1 coordinate 4,065, forward strand.
AACGGCGGCGCCTCGACCGCGATCGCTCTGCTGATCCTCTTCGCCATCGGCGGGCTGCTCGGCTTCACGACGACCTTGCAGCTTGTCGAGCTGTCTCGGCCCGATCACCCGTTGCTGCGCTACATCCTGCGCAACGCGCCAGGCACCTATCAGCACAGTCTCCAGGTCGCCAACCTGGCCGAGCAGGCCGCCGAGTTGATCGGCATCAACCCGCTCTTGATGCGCGTCGCGGCGCTCTATCACGACAGCGGCAAGGCGCTCAATCCACAGTACTTCATCGAGAACCAGCTCGAAGGGCACAACATCCACTCCGAGCTCGACCCGGTCGCCAGCGCGGAGCGGATCATCCGCCATGTCGAGGACGGGTTGATGCTCGCCAATCGACATCGCCTGCCTCCGCGCATCCGCGACTTCATCGCCGAACACCATGGCACGCTGTCGACACGGTATCAATACGCCCGCGCCGTCGCGGCCGCCGGCGGCGATGAAAGCCAGGTCGACGAACGGCTCTTTACGTATCCCGGGCCCGCGCCTCGCAGCCGCGAGACGGCTGTGCTCATGCTGGCCGACAGTTGCGAGGCCAAGACCCGGGCCGATCGACCATCCTCCGACGAGCACATCACGCGCATCGTCACCGGCATGATCGAGGATCGCGTCCAGCGGGGTCAGCTCGAAAACACCGGGCTCACGCTTCAGGACCTGGCGATCATCCGCCGCTCGTTCATCACAACGCTGCGCGGGCTGTATCACACACGCATCCAGTATCCCGATGTACCAACTCAGACACCGCAAGCTACCGGCGATTCCACAGCCGGCGCCTCACCGCAGCTCACCGAGTCGACCACCCCAACCCGCCATGCCGAGCCCAACACCCCGCCGTCCCAACCATCGGGTCCAGATCCAATTCAACACAGGTCGGTGGCCTGAGGCCGAGGCGCGTCGCGTCGCGCGGCTGATTCGGGCCGCCGTCCGCGCAACGCTCGCAGGGCGTGCCGCAGAACCCGGCGCGCTCACGGTGCGCCTTGTCGGCGACGCCGAGATCCGGCGCCTCAACCGCGATTTCCTTGGGCACGATGCGGTGACCGACGTGCTGTCGTTTCCGGCAGGCGGTGAGGACGAGGGGCGCGTGTACTTTGGCGATCTGGCGATCTCGGCCCCGCGCGCGCGCGCGCAGGCCCGGGCCGGCGGCCATGAGGTCGACGATGAGT
>DKKP01000405.1 GCA_002455335.1 Anaerolineales bacterium UBA6663
CACCCAGCGTTCGCCCTTCACTCGAAGAGGGGATCCTATGGCCGAGAACGTCATCCTGCCCAAGTGGGGCCTCACGATGGAAGAAGGCACGGTCACGGTCTGGCACAAACAGGAGGGCGATGCCGTCGCGCTCGATGAGGTGATCGCCGAGGTCGAGACCGACAAGGTCAACAACGAACTCGCGGCTCCGGCAGCGGGGATCCTGGCCAAAATCGTCGTGCTCGTGGGCGAGACGGTGCCCGTCGGCGCGACTTTGGCCGTTATCGCGGCGGACGACGCGGGNNCCTGATCACCGTGGCCACCGAGACCACGCATCGCAGCCTGCCCGTTCGCGAGACCCGGGCACTCGGCCGTGTCCGGCGCGTGATGGCCCAAACCATGCGCGAGACGGTGCAACGAGCTGCGCTGAGCCAGGTCACGCGCTTCATGGACCTGACGGCCGTGCAGGCCGCCCGGGTCGCGGCCGGCGAAACGCGGCCGTCGTTGAACGTCTATCTGATGGCCGCCGTCGCGCGGACGCTGCGCGATCATCCGCTGCTCAACGCCGAGCTGGTCGAAGACAAGATCGTGGTCTTCGACGCCGTCAACCTCGGGTTGGCGATCGCGGTGCCCGATGGGCTGGTGGTCGCCGTGATCCGCGATGCCGATCGAAAGACCCTGTTCGAACTCGCCAGCGCGTCGGCCGACCTTGCATCCCGGGCGCGCTCCGGCAAGTTGGGTCTGGCCGATATCGAGGGCGGCACCTTCACGCTCAGCAACCTGGGGATGTTTGGCGTGGACGGCGGGTTCCCGTTGCCACGGCCACCGGAAAGCGCGATTTTGCTGGTCGGGCGAATGCGACCCGAGCTCGCCCTGGTCGAGGGCGTGCCGGTCGAGCGTCCGACCGCGTTGTTCAGCCTGACCTTTGACCATCGCTTCATCGACGGTGCAACCGCCGCGGCTTTTCTCCAGGATCTTCAGAAGAGTCTTTCCAGTACGGAAGGCTGGGGATCGCCATGAACAACGCATGCACGTTTTCGTTCGGCGGGCAGACGATGTTGATCAGTGGCGCGTCGCGTGGGATCGGCGCGGCAACGGCGCGTATGGCCGCCGCCGCCGGGGCTCGCGTGGTGGTCAACTACCGCGAAGATCGCGCCGGCGCTGAGCAAGTCGGCCGCGACATCGAAGCCGGCGGCGGCCAGGCCCTTGTGCTGCAGGGCGACGTCGGATCGGCGGAAGACGTCGTCCGCATGATCGATGAAGTCCTCTCGACCTGGGGTCCGATCACGACCCTGGTGCATAACGCCTCGGCGCTCGATCGCTCAAGCTTCCTGGATGTGACGCTCGACCAGATCGACCTGATGGTCAACGCAAACGTGCGTGGGCCGTTTCTGATGAGCCAGCTTGTCGCGCGTCGGATGATCGCCGACGGGGTGCGCGGCAGCATCATCCACATCAGCTCGATCCTGGCGCGGCAGACGATCCCTAATCGGACGTTGTATGCTTCGACCAAAGGCGCCATCGAGTCGCTGACCAAAGCCATGGCCCTTGATCTGGCACCGCATGGCATCCGCGTTAATGCGATCGCGCCCGGGTTGATCTACACCGAGGCCCTCAAAGCCGGCATGGCCGCGATCGGCGAGGAACACTTCGCCAAAGTCATACCGTTCAAACGGTTCGGGTCCCCGGATGAGATCGCCAGTGTGGTGGCGTTTCTGGCGTCGGATGCCGCCAGCTACATCACGGGCGCGCTCATCGGCGTGGACGGCGGTTTGGGCGTTCTGGAGGCAGGACCACGATGATCAGTATCAATCGCGAAGCGATGCGGGTGGTTCGCAAAGTGCTCGACGCGCCTGAACGTCTGGGTGTGCGCGTCGTGACACTTGAAAACGGCTCGACCCTGATCGACATGGGCCAGCAGGCGCCGGGCGGCTGGGCCGCGGCCCGCTATTACACGCAGATCACGCTTGGCGGTCTGGCCCGGGTCAGCTACGAGCCCTTTCCGCTCGCGGGTCGGATGCTCTCGGCCATTCGGGTGATGATCGACCATCCGCTTGAGGCCTGTGTCGCCTCGCAGATAGCGGGCTGGCGACTGGAGGGCTCGCGCGCGGGGGCCCCGATCCTGGCCGGGCCGGGCCGCGCGCTCAACCGCGCCAACCCCGACCACTACCTCGACCTGACCTCGTACCGCGACGACTATCACGAGGCTGTGGTGGCCATCCAGACGGCCGACCCTGTCACGGCGGAAACCGCCGACGTGATCGCGGCCGCCTGTCGAGTCAGGCCGCAAGACGTCTACATCCTCGTGGCCCCCAACTCGAGCCTGGTGTGTGGCGTCCAGGTGGCGGCGCGCATCGTCGAGCAGGCGCTGCACCGCCTGGCCGAGGAAGGCCTGGACCTGAACGTCGTCAAGCACGCGAACGGGGTGGGTGTCATCCCGCCGCTGATCGCCGACGAGGTCGTGGCGATGGGGCGGATCAACGACACGCTCCTATATGGCGGCATCGCGACCCTGTACGTCGACACGACCGACGAGGCCGCTGCGACCGTCGTCGAGAAGGTCGTGTCGGTTGCGTCGCGCGCCTATGGTCGCCCGTTCGTCGAGATCTATGAAGAAGCGGGGCGCGACTTCTACAACATCCCGCTCGACCTGCATTCGCCGGCCGTGCTCCATCTCAACAACATTCGCACGGGGCGCACGTTCAGCGCCGGCGTGATCAATGAGGCGGTGCTTCAGCGGTCATTCTTCGGCGAGTAATCTGGAACATCGGATGGATGGGGTGGTCTCGTGGGCGGGGGCAAGGCTCTCGGTCCAAGATACCACCCCATCCATCCGCTCATGAGTCAGGAGGATCGATGGCCACCCAACCCCGTTTTGCGCTCTACATGCAGGACAAGCACTCGCTGCGGCACGAACTCGAGATGGCCGAGTACGCCGAGGCGCGCGGGTTCAGCGAGGTCTGGCAGGCCGATACGCGGCTGGCGCGCGATTGCGTGGTGTTGATGTCCGCGTTCCTGACGCGCACCAAGAAGTTGCGACTGGGCAGCGGCGTCCTCCCGATCTGGACCCGCAACCCGGCTGTCATCGCGGCCACCTGGAGCACGATGTGGGAATTGGGCCATCAGATCAGTGGCGACCCGGATGAGCGCTCACGCGTGATGCTTGGGCTGGGCGCCTGGTGGGAGCCGATCGCGGGGCGCGTGGGTGTGAAGCGCGAGCGGCCGCTGCAGGCCATGCGCGAACATATCGAGGCCATCCGCAAGCTCTTCACCATGGAAGAAGTCACGTACCAGGGCGAGTTCGTCAAGCTCGATCGCGTGAAGCTCGACGTCGTCTTCGCCGACACGCGCCCGCGCGACATCCCGCTCTACATCGGCGCCACAGGCGACAAGATGCTCGAGATGGCCGGCGAGATCTGCGACGGCGTCGTGCTCAACTACGTGGTCTCGGTCGATTACATCAAACACGCCGTCGAACTCGTCGCCAGGGGCGCGGCGAAAGCCGGCAAGACGCTCGACCAGGTCGATCGGCCCGAGCTGCTGGTCTGTTCGCTGAGCGACGAGGACCCGGCCGCGGCCATGTTCGAAGANNGGAGCCGCACATCATGAAGGCCAGCGGCGTGCCCGAGGACCTGATCGCCAAGGTGCAGGCCGTGATGGGCTGGCCGGCGACCGAGGCCGAGTATCTGGCCGCGGCCCGCGTCATCCCGGATGATGTGCCCCGCGCGCTGATGGCCGTCGGCACGAGCGAGGAATGCGTGGCCAAGGTCAAGGAGTACATCGCGGCGGGCGTCACCTGCCCAATCCTGTACCCGATGATGGACGATATCAAGCCCGTCGTCGACGCGTTCGCCGACG
>DKKP01000158.1 GCA_002455335.1 Anaerolineales bacterium UBA6663
TGAGCAGACCGGGCCCCGCCGATTACGCTTCTATGCGCATGTCTTCTCACTTGCGGACCGTGCGGCAATGGTTGGGCGATTGGACGCTCTCCGGCGGCCTGGTGCTGGCCGTGATCTTCCTGGCCCTGGGGATCGTCTGGCCGCTGTTGCGGATGCTGGCCCTGAGCCTGTCGCCCGAAGGCCTGGCCGAGTTCGCGGTCGTCCTGGGCAGAGGCACCTTCCAACGTATCGCGATCAACACGCTTGTGATGGGCGCTGCCGTTGCGACGCTCGGCACTGGGCTGGCGTTCCTTTTCGCTTTCGTCCAGGTCTGGGTCAACGTGCCCTTCAAACGGCTGCTGCATTGGATCGCGCTGTTGCCGATCATTTCGCCGCCGTTCGCCGTGGCCCTGGCGGTCATCAGCCTGTTCGGCCGGAGCGGCCTGATCACATACCGGCTGTTCGGCCTGCGCTATGACATCTATGGCCTCGACGGCCTGACGCTTGTGCTCAGCCTGTCGTTCTTTCCGGCGGCCTATATCGGTTTGCTGGGGATGATGCGCGCGCTCAACCCGGCGCTCGACGAGGCCGCCATCAACCTCGGCGCGAGCCGCTGGCACGTCTTTCGAACCGTGACCGTGCCGATCCTTGTCCCCGGGATCCTGGGCTCCTTCCTGCTGCTCTTCGTCGAGGCCATGGCCGATCTCGGTAATCCGCTGGCGTTGGGCGGCGACTTCACGGTGCTGGCCTCCAGGATCTATATCGCCATCATCGGCGAGTACGACATGATCGCCGGGGCTGTGCTCTCGGTGAACCTGCTTGTGCCGACGCTTGCGTTATTCCTGGCCCAGAACTACATCGTCAACCGGAAATCGTATGTCACGGTCACCGGCAAACCGGCGGGCACACCGCGTCTGATCTCGTCGCCGTTTGCGCGTTGGTCGTTGTTCGCCGCCGTGGCCTCGGTGGCCGCGCTCATCGTGTTGATCTATGGCACAGTGCTCGTCGGGGCCTTCACCCGGCTCTTCGGCATCGACTACTCGTTCACGCTCGATAACTTCAAATTCATGCTCTTCGGGTACGGCTCGCAGGCGATGGTGACCACGGTCATCCTCGCCGGCATCGCGATGCCAATCGCCGCTCTGATCGGCACGCTGGTCGCCTATCTTGTGACGCGCAAGCAGTTTCCGGGCCGCAACGCGCTCGACTTCGCTTCGATGCTCGGCCTGGCAGTGCCCGGGACTGTGCTGGGCATCGGCTACGTCCTGGCCTACAACCAGCCGATCGAGGTGGCCGGGATCACGCTTCTGCCAAAGCTCGCCGGCGGTGCGGGGCTGCTCGGCGGCGCAGCCGTGATCGTGCTCTCTTTCGCCGCACGCTCGATGCCCGCCAGCGTCCGCAACGGCACAGCGACGCTCCAGCAGATCGACCCCGTGCTCGAGGAGGCCTCGCTCAACCTGGGCGCTGACAACGGCACGACCTTCAGACGGATCACGCTGCCGCTGATCCGCCCGGCCGTGCTCTCTGGCATGATCTACGCCTTCGCCCGATCGATGACGTCGCTTTCCTCGATCATCTTCCTGACCACGCCGTACACCAAGATCATGGTCGCTCAGATCTTCACCGAGGCCGACGCCGGGCGATTCGGCAACGCCTTTGCGTACTGCGTCATCCTGATTGCCATCGTGCTCGTCGCGATCGCCTTGCTCTATCGCGTCATCGGCTCAACCACGGGCGCCGAACGCGAGGCCAGCCTCGGGGGGTAATGGATGTCTACCGCACCACGTCCGGGTTCGCTCGAACTGCGCAACGTCATCAAGGAATTCGCTTCACCGGGCCACCAAAGCCCGGTGCGCGCGGTCGATGGCGTCACGCTCACCATTGAGCCAGGCGAGTTCATCACCCTGCTCGGCCCGTCGGGCTGCGGCAAGACGACCACACTCCGGATGCTCGCCGGGTTCGAGTTCCCGACCAGCGGCCAGATCCTGCTCGACGGCCAGGACATCACTGTCGTCCCGCCCAATCAGCGCCAGATGACCATGGTGTTCCAGTCGTATGCGCTCTTTCCGCATCTGAGCGTGTTCGAAAACATCGCCTATGGTTTGCGGCTCAAACATCTGCGCGAGAGCGAGGTTCGCGAGCAGGTCGACATCGTCCTGCACCTGATCAACCTCACGGGCATGGACGCGCGCAGCCCGCATCAACTCTCTGGCGGTCAACAGCAGCGCGTGGCGCTGGCACGCGCCTTAGTCATGAAGCCCAAGGTGCTGCTCTTCGATGAGCCGCTTTCGAACCTCGACGCCAAGTTGCGGCTGCAAATGCGGATGGAGTTGCGGCGGCTGCAGCGCCGGTTGGGCGTGACGGCGGTCTACGTCACGCATGACCAGGCCGAGGCGATGAGCCTGTCGGATCGGATCGTGGTGATGCGCGCCGGTCGCGTCGAGCAGGTGGGCCTTCCGCGTGAGATCTATGCCGAGCCGCAGACCGCATTCGTGGCCGACTTCATCGGGCGAGCCAACTTCGTGCCGACGACAGTCGAGGCGCTTGATGGCGACCACGCCCGGGTCAGCGCCCTGGGCCAGACGCTCACTGTTCCGGCGCACGCCGGGCTTGGCCAGGGTTCCGAGGCCTATCTGGTCATCCGACCCGATGCCCTTCAGATTGTGCCCACCACCGAAAGCGGTGCCGCGCCAGGCGAGATCGTTGGGGCGGCTTACCTCGGCCAGACCGCCGAATACGACATCGAGGTCGGTAACCAGGCGTTGTTTGTGGTCGATTACACGCCTAGTCAGGTCCACACCGAGGGCGCGGCCGTGGGGCTGCGGCTCAATCAGACCCAGTTGCGGCTCCTGCCACGCCAGGACCCAACCTGAGCGCTGCCGGCGGCGCTCAGTCACCTGCCGGCGACGGGCTCTCGGCGCGCAGCGCGCGGTGCGCGCGCCGATCGAGCGGATAGCGCAGCAGCACGGGCACGGCCAGGAACAGGAACACCGCCGGCGCCAGGGCGAACAGCACGCGGATCGCCAGCAGCGACTCGGCGCCCTGGGCGACGTTCGGCACATATCCCGCCGCCTGCAACGCATAACCCGGCAGTGTGATGCCGATCGTGCGCATGATCTTGTCGCTCAGGCCGTAGACGCCATAGTACACGCCTGCCTCGCGAGCCCCTTCGGGCGCCGCTTCGACGACATCGGGCAACATCGCCCACGGCAACACCCAGTGCGCCGACATCCCCAGACCCGTGATCCCGATCAGGGCGTAGATCATCAGCGGTTGCTCGGGGCCGGCGAAGAACAGGCCGAGCACGCCGATCGCCGAGAGGCCGATTCCCAGGCCGTAGCCGACGGCCTTGCCCCAGCGATCGGCCACACGTTTCCACACAGGCACACCGGCGCCGATGATCACGAACAGGATCAGCAGGACTGTCTCGACAGGCAGCAGCCCGCCGAGCACATAGGTCACGTGATAGACCAGCATGGTTTGCAGAAGCGTGAAACCCAATCGCGCCAGGCTGAAAGCGGTCAGCAACGTGGTGAAGGGGCCGTTTGAAAGCGTCGCACGCATCGCGCGCAGAAGCGGTTGCGTGTCTGAAGCGCCAGTCCGGCGCGGCTCACGCACCCGCCAGGCGACCAACGCCATGGCCAGCCCGGCCAGGCCGCCAAAGATCCCGCCGACCGCCAGNNAGCACATAGCCGAGCACAGTGCCGATGGCGCCGACGGCCATCAGGCTGGTGCGTTCGTCGTAGTCATCGGTCAGCTCGGCCCCCAGCGCGTTGTACGGCACGCTGATCAGGGTGAAGAGCGTATCGAAAGCCGTGTAGGTCAGCGCGATCCAGATGAAGGCCCAAAGCGAGTCGAGCCCGCGCGGCACCGAGAAGAGCAGGATCGTGGTCAGTACCAAAGGTAGCGCGCCGTAAATCAAATAGACCCGCCGCCGGCCATGACGCGAACGCGTCCGGTCGCTCATCCAGCCCATCAAGGGGTCGTTGATCGTGTCCCAGACCTTGCCGATCAGGAGCGCCGAACTGGCGATCGCCGGCGGGACAAGCGCGACATCGGTGTAGAAGTTCAGCAGGAAGATCGCGGTCGACGAGATCAACAACGTGATTGCGAAGCCGCCCGCCGAATAGGACAGTTTTTGACCCAGCGGGATGCGACGCGCGGGCGCAGGGTTCATACAGGGGCTCCTTCGTTCACCGACAACATGGTCCGGATCTCTCGCCGCAACACCTTGTTGAGATAGCTGCGCGGCAGTTCGTCGATCACTTCGATGTGCTCAGGCGCCTGCCACTCCGGCAGCCTGACGCGCAGATAATCGTGGAGTTCCTGCCTCACCGCGGTGTTGGCGCGGAACGCCCGGCGCAACGAGATCACGAGCACGAGCCGGCCGCCGCCGTCGGCGACCAGACAGGCTTCTTTGATGGCGGGGTGTTCATGGACCACCTCCTCGACCTCGCGTGGGAAGAGGCGATGCTCGCCGCGGGCGATGACATCGACATCGCGATCGAGGATCACGAGCCGACCCTCGCCATCCAGGTAGCCGTAGTCGCGCGTGCGCAGATACCCATCGCGAAAGGCGGCAGCCGTCTGTTCGGGCTGCCGCCAATATCCGCCGAAGACGGTCGGGCTCTGTACCTCGACCTCACCGACCTGATTGGGTCCGAGCAATACGCCGGCAGCCGTAACGACCCGTACCCGCGCCTGCGGCACGACGTGCCCGACCGAGCGCAATGCGGCGCGCGGCGCCGGCTGATGACCGACGCCGTGCATCTCCATCTGCAGCAGGCTGACCGGCGGCAACACCTCGGCCATGCCATAGCCCTGCTGGAGGATCGCACCGAAGCGGCGGATCGCCTCGTCGATCTTGGCCGCCGGCGTCGGCGCTGTGCCATAGATGATGTTGCGCAACGAGCTGAGGTCACGCTGATCGAGGTCGGGCCAATCGAGCAAGTCGATCAACGTGCTTGGGGTCACAAAGACGCGGGTGACCTTGTGCTGCTCGATCGCATCCAGCAGGCTGGCGGTCGTGTAGTCGCGTGGGATCACGAGCGTCGCGCCACCCGCCAGGCTGGGCAGGATCAGGCCACCGCCGGCGCCCGAGATGGGCATGCCCGGCAACGCCACGTCGTGGCCGCCGAGCTTAACGCGCACATTGAGGACCGAGAGCCGCAGGCTGGTCAGCCAGATGCCCTGTGTGACGGTCAGGGCCTTCGGTCGCCCCGTGGTGCCCGACGTGAACCCCAGGCCGGAGAGATCATCGGGAGAGACGGGCTCACGCGACGGAGTCGCCCGCCCGGAAGTGATCAGGCGCTCCTGCGCATCGAGCCCATCCACCCGCAGCGTGTCGGGCAACGCCTGCTCGAGCAGCAGCCCGACCTCCGGCCGGGTTGCGCTGTCGAAGAAGAACACCTTTGGTGGGATGTCGGTCAACGCCGCCCGGATCACGTCGAGGGCATGGACAGGTGTGAAACCGATCAGGACGGCCCCGATCTCATAGGCCGCCAGCAGGATTTCGATCTGATCCTGACCGCCGGAGGCAATGTAGCCGATCCGATCGCCGCGTCGAACGCCCTGAGCGGCCAGCGTATCGGCCAGACGCCAGACCCGATCGGCCAACTGCGCAAACGTCAGCGCGCCGCGCTCGGAGACCAGGGCTGTGCGCTCGGCGTAGCGTCGGGCCGCGACGCGCAGCAGATCACGTGGCACTCGAAAGCGACGCAGATAGAGCCCCACGAGCCAACGTTCGAGCGGGAGTTCCATGGCTCAGGCCGTCGCCGGGGCCGAAGCGCGTTCGCGCTTGCCGCGCTCCAACAAACGCTGGACGTACCAGATCTTCACGCGTTGAATCGGGTTGCGATTGCCCCACCACAAGTAGCCGTGGCGATACTGCTGGGTCAGGATGTCGAATTGAAAGTAATGCGGCACGGCGCGGACGGGCCGGATTTTGAGGATCAGGTTGACGACCTCGGAAGCCACGATCCCGTGCAACATCGTCGCGACAGTGCCCAGCGAGGGCGCGACATGGTTCGAGAAGTCGATACTGGCCGGACGCATATAGGCCAGGTGGGTGCCGCCCGGCGTCGTCGCCACGATGTAGCGGATCAAAACTTCTTCTTCAGGCATGTCGGGTGTGAATCCGCAGAACGCCTCGAGGCTTGGGCCATCGGGCAGCCAGATCTGCCAGGCCGCACTCCACCCGATCGGGCCGCCGACGACCACGGGGATCCTGCGCTCGCGCGCGCTACGGTACAGCAGGCGTCGGGCCTCAGGCACGAAGAAGTCGATGCCGTCGAGCACCACCTGGACGCCATCGAGGAAGCCCCCGATCGTGGCCTCGTTGAGCGCCGCCGGCAGGACGCGCACGTCGGCCTCGGGGTTGATCCCTTTGACGATGTCGCCCATCACCACGGCTTTGTTACGACCGACTGTGGCGGCAGACGCCCCGTACTGGCGGTTGAAATTGACCCAGTCGAAGGTATCGGGGTCCGCCAGGCTGAACTTCCCGACGCCGGCCCGGGCCAGGGCCGCGATATAGCCGCCGCCCCCGCCGCCGCAGCCGGCCACCGCCACGCGCGCATGCCGTAGCTGTTCCTGCTGGGTGTCCGTGACCAAACCAATATTGCGTGAGAAGGAATTGATATAGTGCCCCATGGGCACCAGAATAGAGTCGGCAGTGCCTGCAGCCAACCCAGAAAAGGTGGGTCCTGGTTGGGGGAAACTCCTGCCCGGATTTTATGTTCGGGAAACGCGGTCAGTCGCGGGTATGGG
>DKKP01000097.1 GCA_002455335.1 Anaerolineales bacterium UBA6663
GAGGGCGTGTGGGTCGCCGTGGCCGTGTGCGTGACCGTGGGTGGCGGCGGAGTGGTCGGCTGCGCCGTGATGGTCGGGTGGATCGTGGGCGAGGCCGAGGGCGTGAAGGTCGCCGTTGGCGTGTTTGTGACCGTGGGCGGCGGCGGGGTGGTCGGCTGGGTCGTGGCTGTCGGCGTTGGCGTGACGGCGTCACCTGCGAGCCGGGCTAACGCGAAGCCGGTCTGGACGCCCGAGCCATTGGCCGTTAACGCCACCCAGGCGCCGTCCGGCTGCCGGATCACGTCGACCAGGCTGAGCGCCGGGTTGGCCCCGTAGACGATGTTCCGATACCCGTACGCGCCATAGCTGACGTCCGATGCTCCCGCCGTGGTCAGCCGGTGGAGCACGACGCTTCCTGCCGTGATCCCGGCCATGAACGGGCGATCTAGGTCATCCACCCTCAAGTGAGGATATCCGTTGGTGACGTCGTAGTTGGTCAGCACCGTGACGGTCCCGGTGATTCCCAAGCCCGGGTCGGGCAGGCCCGCGCCATCCAGCCGGGTCACATGCAGTCTGGTTTGATCCGGGTACGTGACGGTCAGCGCCAGGCTGCGTCCGGCGCTGTCGCGCGCGACGGCATAGCCGACATTGCCGGGCACTGTGGCGCGGCCGTCGACGCCGAAGGCCGGGTCGCGATAGCCGGTCGCCAACGCCCGGGTCACCTGCGCCGAGGCCGGTGCGGTGCCGTAGTTCATGAACGGGATCAAGAGCGCGCCGTCGGGAAGGTAGGCGGCGCGGCCCCCGGTGCAGTAGGCTGGATTGGGTGAGCAGGTGGCTTGAGCGACATAGGCCAAGAGCTTCGCCTCTTCTGGCACGCCGGTCGCGTCAACGGGTAGGATGAGATGCGCGTTGCTCAGGATCAATCCGCCGTCAGCCCGACGTTCGAGCAAGAAGTGAGGCGAGAACAACTGTGTGCCGAGCGGCATGCCGGCCGTCTCACCGCCAACCCCGAATGCAATATCGAGTGTGCCGTCTCCGTTGAGTTGGACGATGGACGCGCGATAGCCGATTGGCGCCGTGCCGGCGCGCGCAAAGGCGATGGCCAACTGCCCACCGGGCGCAACGTCGATATCAAGCAGCGTCAGGCCCGTCGAATCGGTCATTGGCACGGTGTGGCGCAGCACGCCGGCCGTGCCAAAGGCGAGATCCTGCTGGCCGTCGAGGCCCCACCGCGTGAGCACGGCATCGTAGCCGTCCTGCTGGAGCACCACGATCTTGCCATCCGACTGGATGTCGGCGCCGCGCACCGGCCAGGCGCTTGGCTGGTACGCGATCCCACCGGCGCCATAGCCCGGGTCGAGCACCGGGGGCGGGGTGGGGGTGAGCGTGGGAGNNAGGGAGTTCGCGACGGCGTCCTTGTGGCGGTCTGCGTCCGCGTGGCCGTGGCCGATGCTGTCGGCGATGCACCTGGAGTTGGCGTATTAAGAAAACCGCCTGTGCAGTAAAGGAAAGCGGCTGGTGAGCCATCCGGGTAAGGGCAGATCTGGATCTGGCCAACCGCGCCCGGCACCCAACCCAAAAGCTGGGCGAAGCCCGACAGCCCGACAACGAGCAGCCCGCTGACGAGCCAACGGAATGACCGGATCGATATGTGCGATTGTCTGTGCATCGTCTGCCCCCGAAACTAAAACCATCTGATGCGACGCCGGACGAGCCTGCCTCGGCGCTGTGCGCCACGGTCCGTCACCTGGCGAACAAAAACAATCTGCGGCCCGATTAGCGCGCCCCGATTGTCGGCCTTCCGCCGACGCGTCAACGGATGGGGTTGGTGTGTGATGGCGAGGCCAGGCCGACGATCGTTGCCGGAGGGAAACCGGGGTACACTTTGGGGCTGAACCAGAGTCTATGGACCAACCCGACAAACTCGATTTCAAGAAGATCCTGCCGATCTTCGTCATCATCCTCGTCAACCTGCTCGGCCTGACGATCATCATCCCCTTGATGCCGCTTTATGCGACGACGTTCGGGGCCGACGCCTGGACGATCGGGTTGCTTGGCGCGACCTACCCGATCGCGCAGTTCGTCGGCGCCCCGATCCTCGGGCGGCTGTCGGATCAATACGGGCGGCGGCCCGTGTTGCTGTTCAGTCAGCTCGGGACGCTCATCGGGTTCATCGTGCTTGGCTTCGCCGACGCGCTCTGGCTGCTCTTTTTGTCGCGCCTGATCGACGGCCTTTCGGGCGCGAACATCTCGACCGCGCAGGCCGTGATCACCGACAACACGACCGAGAAGACACGCACTCAGGGGCTGGGCCTGGTCGGCGCCGCCTTTGGCCTGGGCTTCGTGATTGGCCCGATCATCGCCGCTGTCTCGCTCACCGTGAGCGGCGACAACTATCACGTGCCGGCTTTCATCGCCGCCGCGTTCAGCCTCGCCTCGCTGCTGTTGACGTACTTCTGGTTGCCTGAGTCGCTTCCGCCAGAACGTCGCGGCCAATCCAAACGCCGGGCGTTTTCGTTTGGAGCGCTATGGGAGGCCGTGCGCCATCCGCAGGTCGGCCTGTTGCTGGTTTTGATCTTCGCCCAGCAGGTGGCCTTTGGCGGGTTCGAGCAGCTCTTCTCGCTCTTCACGCTCAACAGGCTGGGCCTCAACGCCGCCGGAAACGCGGGATTGTTTACGCTGATCGGGGTGCTTGTCGTGGCCGTTCAGGGCTACTTCGTCGGGCGGTGGAGCCGCGAGTACGGCGATCGTCGACTGGTCTTCGGCGGCCTGCTGGCTCTGGCGCTTGGGCTCAGCCTGGTCGCGCTCACCCCGGCCCAGGCCGCGCCCTGGTACGATCGCGCGGCGTTGACTGCCGAACTCAGCAGCGAAGGCGCCGGCCACACCAACGAGTCAGCCACCGGCAACGTCCCTGTGACGCTCCCGGACGAAGCAACCCGCGGCTGGGTTGGCCTGGCGTGGCTCGTCGTGGCGCTTGTCCCCACGGCACTCGGCGGTGGCGTGCTCCAGCCCGCGATCAACAGTCTGATCACCAAGCGGATCGAGCCCGATGAGATCGGCGGGATGCTGGGCATCTCGGCCGCCCTGCTGAGCGGGGCCAATGCCTTTGCGCCGCTCTTCGGCGGCGCGCTGTTTCAGACCTTTGGCTCGACTGCGCCTTTCCTCACCGGAGGCCTGATCCTCAGTGCCCTGTTCGCGGCGGCCACCCGTTGGGTGCGGCCCGGCCGCGAGGAGCAGGCCGCGGC
>DKKP01000412.1 GCA_002455335.1 Anaerolineales bacterium UBA6663
GCTGCGGTCGCAGCGCCCGGCTCGTTTGATCATGGGTCACTCCAGCACAATCGTCGCCCCCGAGCCCTCGACAGTGCCGCTCAGGTCGTACGCCATCGCGCCCGAGATCCGCACCGGCACCATCTCGCCGACCGGCACCTCGCCATCGATGATCACCAGACCATCCACTTCGGGCGCGTCGCGATAGCTGCGCCCGACGCTGATCCCGTCGTTCTGGCCCTCAACAAGCACCGGAAGCACCCGCCCGATCAGGGCCTGGTTCTTCTCGAGCGAGATCCGCTGCTGCGCCTGCATCAGCCGCTCGCGCCGCGATTGCTTGACGTCTTCGGCGATCGGGTCGCCGTAGTGCGCCGACTCGGTGCCGGGCTCGAACGAGAACGTAAAGGCCCCGATCCGATCAAAGCGCTGATCCTGCACGAACTTCACGAGCGCCTCGAACTCGGCCTCGGTNNATGAAGGTCGAACGGATCGCGAGGTCGGGCATCGCGCCGCGCATCTTCTCGAGCGTGCGGTACACCCAGTCGATGTTGGCCGGTCGACGCATCCGGCGCAACGCATCGGGGTGTCCGTGCTGCAGCGGGATATCCAGGTACCGTGCGATCTGTTTGTGGGCTGCCATCACCTCGATCAACCGGTCTGTCACATAGCCCGGGTACGCATACATCACGCGCAGCCAGTCGATGTCGGGCACCGCGACGACAAGCGCCTCGAGCAGCGTGGCCAGACCGTCTTTGAGCCCCAGGTCATGGCCCCAATCGGTCGTGTCTTGCGCGATCAGACACAACTCGCGCACCCCGGCGTCACGTAACGCGCGCGCTTCGGCCACGATTGCGTCGAGGGGACGCGAGACAGCCGTGCCCTTGATCAGCGGAATCGCGCAGAACGCGCATGGCCGGCGACAACCGTCGGCGATCTTGAGATACGCGCTGGCGCCCTGCACGGCCGCGCGCAGCGCCCCACCCTCGTCGCTGCCGACTGTGTGCGCGGCCTCGGGCAGGTGGTAAAGGGTTTCAGGCGCCTTGCGTTCTCGCAGCCGATGGACGAAGTCGACGATATCCATCCAGCGCCGCGTGCCGATGATGCCATCGAGCGCCGGCACCCACTCGATCAGCTGCGCGCCGTAGCGCTGCGAGAGACAGCCGGCCGCGATCAGCAGCTGGCCGCGCTTTTTGCCCTCCGCCAGCTCGTTTAGCACCCGAATCGATTCCTGTTTGGCCGGGCCGATGAAGCCGCAGGTGTTGACGATCAACACTTCAGCGCCCTTCGGCGTCTCGGCCGCGCGCATCCCATCCTCACCCAGCAGTTGCGCCATCGACTGGCTGTCGACCAGGTTCTTGGAGCAACCCAGATTGACAAGGTGGAATTTACTTGCACGCGCTTGCGATGAACGAGACATGGAGGGGGTACCTTTTGGGAGTTGCCACGATCTTCACGGTGCGACAGTCGGCGTCGGCGCGCTCGCGCCCTCCGGCGTGAAGACGCGAACCAGGGTGTCGCCGTAGCCGCCCAGGCTGCCCTGATCCTGCCCATTGAACAGGATGCGGGTGCCGCCGGCGTTGGCCGTCCAGATCTCGACCTTCTGGACGCCCGCGATCTCACGGAGCTCACCGGGCGGCAACAGCCCCTGAAAAGTCATCGTCCCATCGACCACGATGCGCAGCCAGGTGCGTTGATCGACCCGCAACACAAGGTTGACGCCTGAGGCATTCGGTCGCGCGGTCGGCAGCGGCGAGTCGACCGTTGGGGTCACCTCAGGGGTTTGCGTAGCCTGGGTGATCTCGGCCGTCGCCTCGGCCAACGATACGGTCGAGCGGGTCGGCGTCGCGAGGAGCTGGTTGGTGAGCTCGAGCTCGGCCGCGCCCCAAACGAGCAGCATCACAAGCGCCGCGGTGACCGACACCCCAAGGAGTGTATCCACTGACCACAGCCATGACCACCGAAAACGGCGATCAGCCTCGGGCGTGACCAGACGACTCTGTCGGGTGGTCGCACCGGGCGGGCCGAGCTTAAGCGGGCCGGCAGGTTGAGCCGGGCCCTGCGCCGCATTGGGTTGGGTCGGCGGCTGGGCGCGGGCTTTCAGCGGCGGGGGCGGTGCTTTGGGCTTTGGCAGCTGTGCGTTGGGCGCGATCACCGGGCGCCCTGGCCTGGCGGGGAAGGCTTCGGCCAGCAATGGCTCCGACTCGAGGCCGAGGTATTCGGCGTAGTTCTTGAGAAACCCGCGCGCCTGTGAGGGCGAGACGAAAGCCGAACGATCGTCGGCCTCGAGCGCGGCCAGGTATTTGGCACGGATGCGCGTCGCGCGCTCGACGTCTTCGAGCGTCAAGCCCTTTGCCTCGCGTTCAACGCGCAGCTTCTCGCCTGTGGTGCCCATGGGCCCTTAAGGAAACTGGGTGAACGGACGGGCCGCACACGCGCCCCACCCGTTCACCCAGTTGTGTTCAGCGATCCGTTGTTCAGGCCGCGTCGGCGGCTTCCTCGGCCGGGGCCTCGGGCGCAGCGGCCTCGGCCTCCACGGGCGCCGCAGCCGGCGCCTCGGCGCCAGGCAGTTTGGCGGCCTCGCCCTCGCGATGGACGATCACGGTGACCGTCGGCACAAGGTCGGCGGTCAGGCGCACCGGCACCTTGAACTCGCCCAACTCGCGCAGCGGTTGGCCGCCCACGTTGCGCCGGTCGATATCGAGGCCCGAGGCCTCCTTGATCTTGGCCGTGATCTGGGCCGTGGTGACCGAGCCGTAGAGCTTGCCCGTCTCGCCCGCCTTCGACGGGAAGAACAGCACAAGGCCGACGAGCTTCTCGGCGACGCCCGAGAGCTCGGCATTGAGCTTGGCGCGGGNNGATTGCGGCGTTCTGGCGCAACGTCTCGGCGCGCTTCAGCGCCTCGGGGGTCGCCAGTACGGCCATCCCCTGCGGGAGCAGGTAGTTGCGGCCGTAGCCCGCGGCGACTTTCTTGACTTCGCCGGCGTGGCCGAGTTTATAGACGTCCTTCAGGAGTAAGACACGCATGGGTCTAGCCCTTTCCTCTCTTTGATGACCGGGCGAAGGGTACAGACGCCCGATATGCGGTTACGAACTTTGATTATACCAGATCGCGACGCTCCATCTCCACCCCATCTTCGCCGCCCGAATAGTAACGTGGGATGCGTCTGACCGGCCTGTAGCCCTGCGCGATATATAAGCCCTGGGCCGCCTGGTTCGAGGCCCGAACCGTCAACCCGATGGTCTGCGTCGCGAGCGCACGCTCGGCGGCCTGAAGCAACCCCCGGCCGATGCCGCGGCGCCGCCGCGCCGGGTGCACTCCAAGCGACGTGACGAGACCCTGCCGGCTACGTCGCTCGGCGAAGACAAAGCCGACCACCTGATCGCCATCGACCGCTTTGATCCGCACCGGGGCGAAAAGCAATTGCCAGAACACCTCGATCGGATCCCACGCATCGGGCCCGAACGCCGCGACCTGCACACGCCAGATCACGAGGACGTCGCGCCAGCCGGCCCGGTGGAGTTTCATCGAGGGGCGAAAAGCGAGGAGCGAGGGGCGAAGGAGATCATCGCTCCTCGCCCTTCGCTCCTCGCTTTTCGAGAGTTAGTCTTTCTTGATCACGCCCTGGATCAGCGACGTGAACTCCATCGGGAAGATGTACTTGGTCGACGGGCTGGCGCCGAGCGCCTTGAGCGCCTCGAAGTACTGGAGCGTCATCGTCTTCTGATCGATGCTGGCTGCGGCGCCATAGATGGCCTGGAGCGCGGCGGCGTAGCCCTCGGCGCGCAACTGCTGGGCTTCTTTCTCACCCTGGGCGCGAAGGATGTTCGACTGCCGCTCGCCCTCGGCCTGAAGGATGTTGGCCTGCTTTGTGCCTTCGGCGCGGTTGATCGCCGCTTCCTTGTCGCCTGTCGATTCGGTGACCAGTGCGCGGCGCGTGCGCTCGGCCGACATCTGCCGGTTCATGGC
>DKKP01000288.1 GCA_002455335.1 Anaerolineales bacterium UBA6663
CAGGACGGGGCACCGCCCAGGGCTCACCGGGTCCTCGCTCAAGGCTCCCGACGCTGGCAGGTTGGCGCGGTCAGCGATCGGGCCGGTCGAGGGCGTCGTCTGGGCGTGAAGTCAGCACGATTTGTGCCAGGCCCCAGGCGGCGGGGCAGCCGATGCCGGGCATGATGCCGCTTTGCATCAGGCCAAGCACGGCGCCCGCGGGATGCAGCTCGTACTCCAGGTTCTCTGTGGAATCGAGGTGCTGGGTGTGGGTTTGGGCGAGGCCCTGGGCGAGGAAGAGGTGGGCGCGGGTGCCGGAGCGGTTGGTGTCGAGCGCGTAGGCGCCGAGCGGCGTCCAGCGCGCTGCGGTGTAGCCGGTCTCTTCGCGGAGCTCGCGTTGCGCCGCGCCGAGCGGATCCTCTTCAGGCGTTTCGAGATAGCCGGCAGGGAAGTCGAGCACCACGCGCCCGACTCCGTGTTTGTACTGGCGCACGAGCACGACGTCGCCCGCGTCGGTGAGCGGCACGATCATGGCGTAGTCGCGCGCCGGCGTGAGCAGATAATCCTTGATCCGTTCGCCGTTGGGCAGCGCCACCTCCTGGCGCATGACGCGCAGCCAGGGCGAGAAGTCGAGCAGGTGCTCGGTCTCGAGCACGGTCCAGGGTTGAAGAGACATAGGGATCCGGTGACTGTGTGCCGGGCCGATCGGTCAGGCCGTTCAGTAAGGGGCGGCGATATCGAAGCCCACCTGTCGTTCGGCCACGACCTGTTTCTCGTCGGGCCGGTCGTCGGCGACGAGGTAGAAGATCTGCAGGTGCAGCGTATGTGAACCGCGCGGCTCGGGGCCGCGGAGGTGGAGCGTGAACTCGAAATCCTGGTCGATGGCCTCGATCAGGCTCATCGCGGCCACGACCTGGCCGTCGCTGTTCGTGACCCAGGCGTCGACCGACGGCTTCTCCTCGAAGGGCGGCAACCGGAAGCGCAGCCGCACCCGGCGGCCGTCGGCGTACGGGTCAGCGGCGACCGTCTCGAAATGCATCGCCTCGCGCGGCAAAGGCACGGGCATGTCGTCGCGATCGTCGTATAGCGGGATGTCGGACATGGTCGCGATTATAACGGAGGGCAGGGGATGAACCGCGAAGACGCAAGACCCCTCCCGTGCCGCCGCCACGCGGTGATGGGCTGAAAGCCCACGGCGTCACGCCCTCCCCTGCAGGGGAGGGCAGCGCCGCGATTCCGGTTGGTCGATTAACAGACACTCAACCGCGGCGCGGGAGGGGTCCTCCGGCGAAAACGAGGACACAATGGCCAGGGGCCCTATCTCCTCCGGGCCTTGAGGCAGATGAAACCCGGCCTGACCATCAGCTTTGCATACTCCTCGGGGTCGGCGGCCCAGAACTCGGGCTGCGGGCGCGGCTCGAGCACGGCTTCGAGCGCGAAGCCATTGGCGAGCAGCGGCGTCAGCAAGTCGCCGAACGAGCGTCGATAGCTGGGCACCTCGACCTCGACGCCGAAGCCGCGCCAGAGGTACGCGACCTGCTCCACGGCGAAGTAGTTCGCGCCGCGCCTGTGCTCGATGTAGTCGACGAACGGGTGCGTGACCGAGAACACCACGGCGCCGTTTGGTTTCAGCACGCGCTGGAACTCGGCGAACACCGCGTGCCAGTCGTAGACGTAGTCGAGCACAAGGGCGCAGACCACGCCGTCGAACGACTCGGCTTCGAGGAAATCCAGTTTGCGCTCGAGGTTGGCCTGGATCAGCTGCACAGGCCGTGACCCGAGCCGGCGTCGGGCCATCTCGAGCATCCGGGCGTTGGCGTCGACCGCGACCACCTCGGCCCCGGCGTCAAGCAGCATCTCGGCGTACTTGCCGACCCCGCACCCCGCATCGAGGATGCGTTTGCCGGCCACGGGGTCGAGCAGCGACCAGGTCGCCGGGCGCTCGTAGTAGGCGTTGTGCGCCTTTGTGTCGATCCGGGCCGCATAGCCTTCGGCCAGCGCATCGTAGGCCGCGTTCGCGATCGTCTCAGACTCCATCGATAGATCTCCACGCAGCGGCGGCTCAACGGGAACCCCGCAAGCCGCGCCTGTTCGTTCAGTCGGTTGACGGCGCCCCGCACTGGGCATCGATCAGGTGTCGCGCCGCTGCAGCCAGCTGATGGGCCGGATTGGCGACCGTGGCGCCATAGAGCCGCGCGGACATGTAGCCGCCGTCCATCAGCAGCAAGAGCCCGCCGGCCAACACGGCCGGCTGCCGGGCGCCGGCCTCGGCGGCCAACGCCTCGAACCGCAGCCGCACCGCCTGTTTGTGCTCGAACGCCAGCGCATGGCCGGCATCCTGCGGATCGGGGAACTCGGCCGCGACGTTGATGAACGGGCAGCCATAGCACCCCGACGACGTCACATACGCCTGCAAACTCTCGAAGAAGGCCAGCAGCTTGCCACGCGCGGTGGGTGTGCCCTGCGTGCTCCGCTCGAAGTGGCCCCAGAACTCGGCGTCGGTCCGGCGCAGATAGGCCAGGATCAAATCGTCTTTGGACGGGAAGTGGCGGTAGAGCGTCATCTTCCCGACCCCGGATTCGGCCGCGATCCGATCCACCCCGACGGCCTGATACCCATGCTGGAAGAACAACCGCGCCGCGGTCTCGAATACCTTGTCCCTGGCTGTAGCCCCGGTCTTCATCGGATTGGCCTCTTGACACGATACAGATCTGTATTGTATGCTGACGCACGTCGATACAGATCTGTATCGTACCATGTCGACCGTTGAAGTGCAAACATCAGGAAGGAACCTCCAATGAAGATCGGCATCCTTGGCACAAGCAGCGTGGGCCAGACCCTGGCCGGGAAGCTCGCTGACCTCGGCCACGACGTCGTCGTTGGGACGCGCGACGTCGCGCAGACGCTGGCCCGCACCGCGTCGGGGCCTTATGGCCTCCCGGCGTTCAGCGTCTGGCTGAAGGAGCACCCGACGATCAGGCCCGGTACCTTCGCTGACGCTGCGCGCCATGGCGCTGTGGTGCTCAACGCCACAAACGGCGGCGGCACGCTGGCGGCGCTCGAACGGGCCGGGGCGGCCAACCTCGACGGCAAGATCCTGGTCGACATCGCCAACCCGCTCGACTTCTCTCAGGGGATGCCGCCGTCGCTGAGCGTGTGCAACACCGACTCGCTCGGCGAACAGATCCAGCGCGCTTACCCTGACGTCAAAGTGGTCAAGGCCCTCAACACGGTCACGGCCGCGCTGATGATCGACCCCGGCCAGGTCGGCGGCGGCGACCATACGTTGTTCATCTGCGGCGACGACGCCGGCGCCAAGGGCGAGGTGACCGGCTGGCTGAAGGCCTGGTTCGGCTGGCGCGATGTGCTCGACCTGGGCGGCATCTCCAACGCGCGCGGCACGGAGATGTACCTGGCGCTCTGGGTCAGGGCCTTTGGCGCGCTCGGCACAGGGATATTCAACGTCAAGATCGTGCGCTGACGACGTCTCGACCCGCCCGCTCCATCCCTGGGCGACCGCCGGGTGCCATCGAATGGACAGGATGTGCCAGCTTGCCCCGGCCTGAAGTCAGCGCACGGGTCCGCGTTCGCCCACCTCGGTCATGCGAAGACGCAGTGGGCGGCTTGAGAAAGGTGCAGGACGTTGAACTCACACACCCCGCTCGGACGAAGCGAACTGCGGGTGCCCCGCCTCGGCGTCGGCGTGATGACCTGGGGTGAGGCGCGTGGGCTTGCGCGCCTGCAACCCGCCAAGGCCGCGTACGGCGGGGCCGAGAATGCAGACGAGGAGCGCTGCGCCTTCGAGGCCAGCGTCGCCGCCGGCGCGAACCTGTTCGACACGGCCGCCATGTACAGCGGTGGCGCGTCCGAGCGCCGGCTCGGCGAACTGGCCCGCGGCAGCGAGGCCCTGATCGCGTCGAAGTTCCCGGGCAGCTTCTTCTTTCGGGCCGAAGACCTGCCGCGCGAGCTCGCGGCCAGTCTGGCGCGGCTCGGGCGCGGCACGATCGACCTTTACCAGCATCACTTCCCGGGCCCGGGCGTCTCGATCCCGCGCCTGATGGGGCTGCTGGCCGATGCCGTCGCGGCCGGCACGATCCGGGCTGTGGGCGTGAGCAACTACTCGGCCGAGCAGATGCGATTGGCGCACGCCGCGCTGGCCGATCGCGGGATCCCGCTGGCGTCGAACCAGGTCGAATACTCGCTCCTGCACCGCCAGCCGGAGACGAACGGCGTGCTGGAGGCCTGTCGCGAGCTGGGCGTCACCCTGATCGCCTACTCGCCCCTGGCGGGCGGCCGCCTGACGGGCAAGTACTCGGCCGCGAAGCGCGCCGGGGGGTTCTTTCGGCGGCTGTTGCCGCAATACGGCGGGCGGGCGNNATGGCGGCCGCCGAGCCCGTCCTCCAGCTGTTGCGCGAGATCGGCGAGCGCCACGGCAGGACGCCGAGCCAGGTGGCCCTGCGCTGGCTGATCGAGGACCCGATCGTGCTGCCGATCCCGGGGGCCAAGAACGGCCGGCAGGCGGCGGCCAACGTCGGAGCGCTCACCTTCACGCTGACGGCCGACGACGTGTCGGTGCTCGACCACGCGACCC
>DKKP01000343.1 GCA_002455335.1 Anaerolineales bacterium UBA6663
CAGCGCCAGCGCATCGGCATCGCGCGCGCCCTGGCGCTTCAGCCGAAGTTCATCGTCTGCGATGAGCCTGTCTCGGCGCTCGACGTCTCGATCCAGGCCCAGGTGCTCAACATCCTCAAGGAGTTGCAGCGCGAGTTCGGCCTGACGTATCTGTTCATCGCCCACAACCTGAGCGTGGTCGAGCACATCTCTGACCGCGTCGCCGTGATGTACCTGGGCAAGATGGTCGAGTTGTCGGATCGCGACGAGCTCTACAAGAACCCGTTGCACCCGTACACCCAGGCGCTGCTCTCGGCCATCCCGATGCCCGATCCGAACTACCGGCCGGATCGGGTCATCCTCAAGGGCGACGTGCCCAGCCCGCTGCGCCCGCCGTCGGGGTGTCGCTTCCACCCGCGCTGCCCGGTGGCCTTCAAGCATTGCGCCGAGCAGGAGCCGGACTTCAAAGAAGCTTCGCCCGGCCACTTCGTGGCCTGCTGGCGCGTGGCGTGAGTTGCCAGCGTCGTTATTGACCGTCTCGAAGCGAAGCCGGCCCCGGGCCGGCTTCGTTGTTTAAGCCGGCCGGTACGGCCATGGACGCGGGAAGCGGCACAAAATATAGTTGACACTAGAAATAATGTGTGCTATAAATATCACATGAGTGAACTCCCCCTGCGCGAGCGCAAGTATGCGGCCACGAAGGCGGCGCTGACCCGGGCCGTGGCGGTCCGGCTCAAGCAGCAGAGCCTCGAAGAGATCGCGGTGAAAGAGATCTGTGCCGAGGCCCAGGTTTCGGAGGCCACGTTTTTCAATTACTTCCCCACGAAAGCGGCGGTGGTGGGTTACCGGGTCCAGCTCTGGAGCATCGAGGCCCAGTGGGCGATGGCGCAGTGTCTGGCGACCGGCGGCACCCACCTCCAAGCGGTGCGGATGCTGTTCGATACGGCGGCGCGGGGCGAGGAGACCACGCCCGGGATCATGCGCGAAGTGCTGATCTATCAGGCGCGTCGCACCCTCGAATTCCCGCCGTTGACCCGCGCCGAGTACGCTCTGCATTTTCCCGATCACGCCGGCATCGACACGATCCGAGCGGATGGCCTCCGACAGATGCTGGCCGCGCCGTTGAGTGCTGCTCGGCAGTCGGGTGAACTGGCCCCGCACCTCGATCTCGAAGCGTTCATCGTCACGTTGATGAGCGTGTTCTTCCTGACCCCGATCCTGGTCGACTCAGGCCAATCGGGGAGCGTGCGCGACGCCTATCGCCGTCAGCTCGACATCCTGTTGGCACAATCGCTACCGCCGCCCTGAGCGCGGGCGTCTTCCCTCTTCGGCTCCCGATTCAATCCCAGTGAGGTGAACCATGCGGAACTTGCTCAAACGAGCCGCAGTTGCTTTGACGTTCCTGTTGGTCGTCGCGGCCGGGCTGATCGCCTGGGCCTTTGTCACGACCCCTGTGCCTGCCCCCCTGCCGGCGACTGTGGACACGGATCCCACCCTGCCGCAGATCAGCCTGGACGGCAAGACCTTTCATGCCGAAAGCTTTGGTGACCCGGCCAACCCGACCCTGATCGTGCTGCACGGCGGTCCCGGCGCCGATTATCGTTATCTGTTGGGGTTGCAGGCCCTGTCCGACAAGTACTTGGTCGTGTTTTACGACCAGCGTGGCGGTGGGCTGTCGACCCGCATCGCGGCCGAAACGCTGACGGCTCAGGATATGGTCGACGATCTCGACCTGGTCACCGACCACTACAGCCCGGATCGGCCCGTGATCTTGATCGGGCACTCGTGGGGCGCGATGCTGGCCGCCGCCTATATCGGCCAGCACCCGGAGCGTGTCAGCCAGGCCGTGCTGGCCGAGCCCGGCGCCCTCACCGACGAGACGATGCAGGCCTTCCAGGCTCATTTCGCTTCGATCATGGACGCGGATCTGCTGCTGCGGATCGCGCCTGTCTATATCGAGGCGCTCCACATCTCGGACGGCGTCGAGCGCGCTGACTTCATCGCCGCCCGTCAGGCCGAGTTGTGGAGCAGCGATGCGGATAATCCGTATCACTGCCCAGGGCAGCCGATGGCTCAATCGGCCTGGCGGGTCGGCGCGACGGCCGGCGCCGCCATCCAGGGCAGCGCGCGCACACCCGCGGGAACCACCGATATGTCGCTCTTCTCTGAAAACGCCGACCGCTACCCTCGTCCGATCCTGTTTCTGGCCTCGGCCTGCAACACCTGGCTGGGCGAGGACCTGCAGCGTCAGCACGCGAGCCTCTTCCCCGCGGCCGAGGTCGTGGTGATCCCCGCGGCCGGTCACATGCTCTTCAACGACAACCCGGCTGCGAGCCTGGCCACGGTGCGGGCTTACCTGGAGTCGGCGGCGGAGGCCGACGGGGACTGAGCCGGGCGGGACAAACTCGCTTAGGCTGATTTTGACGCGATTGCCCGGCCCTGTCTGACGGACGCCTAAACGTGGCGTGAAACTTGCAGCGGTTTGGCCGGGAGCCGCCGTAACATCCTATGGACATGCCACCTCGCGTCCTCCTGGTCGACGATCAGCGCGACATCACGCGTTTCCTGCGTACCGCGCTTGAGACATTCGGCCGTCCCCTGCGCATCGACGAGGCGCTCTCGGCCGAAGAGGCCCTGCTCGCCTTGCGCGACCAGGCCACCGGGCCTGTCGACGTGCTCGTCGCCGATTTGCGTCTACCCGGGATGAGCGGCCTGCAGCTCCTCGAACGTGCGAGGCGATTGAGCCCGCGCACCCGCAGCCTTGTCATCAGCGGCGCCGCCGACGGCGAGATGCGCCGCGAGGCCGAACGGCTGGGCGCGGCGGCCGTGCTCGACAAGCCGATCGAACTCAAAGTGTTCCTGGAGACCGTTCAGCGTCTTCTGGCGTTGTCGATCCCGAGTGAGCCTCAACCCGCGGCTGATGGCGAAACGACGCGCCCTGCACGGCGCGAAAACGAGCCCGAGGCCGCGCTGCGCCGCGAACTCGACGCCCTGGCGATCGCGCGACTGACCTCGGAGGGACAGTGGCGCACCCGCCTGCCGGAAACGGCCGAGGCGGTCCTGGGCCCGGAGCCGCTGCATCTGGCCGCGCAACTGCTGACTGGTCACTGGCACGTCATTGAGGCCCAGGATGCGTTGTTGATCCTGTGGCGCGAGGGCGACGATGTGCTCGTCGCCCAATTCGCCGAGTTGACGAGCCCCCGGCTCGCGGCCGTCCGGCGCCGGCTGCGACGTGAACCCGCGCGGGCAACGACGACCCCGGTCCCAGTGGCGCGCACGGTGAGCCCGGCTCAGCGGGAGCGCGTTGCCCCTGAGACTGTTGCACCGCCGCTTTCGGCAAACGGCCTGGGCCCGGCGCCCGCGAACGTCGCAGCGCCGTTGCCCTTGAACGTCACAGCGCGCGCCGCAGCCGAGCTCAGTGACAACGACCTGCAAAGCTTCGAGAAGGCCCTCGCCGACCTCGGCCAGCAAGACGCAGCCGCTTTCTGGGGCGATGAATCCTAGTCGCGAGCGCCTGGACCAGGGTGACAACTCGCCCGTGCACACCCCGCGGTGCTCGAGCTCTTGGGCGCCAGGTCACATTTGCTATAATTGACTTCTGATCTTGGGGCATGGTGCAATTGGCAGCACACCGGACTTTGGATCCGTGAATCTTGGTTCGAGTCCAAGTGCCCCAGCCAGGAACAAGTCGGGCAGCCACAGGTGAGCGCGGAAACGCCGATTGACAGATCGATCCATCAGGCTCAGCCTGTGGATGGCGATTGTCGGTCGTTTCGTTGCGACGTGTGGCGCGCCCGACGTTTTGTTTAGCCTCTGGAGCTCTCTGATGTCGATCGTCGCCCTGATCCTGGCCGCCGGCCAGGGCACGCGCCTGAAATCGAAACTACCGAAAGTGTTGCACAGGTTGGCGGGTCGGCCTCTTGTGTTGCATGCGCTCGACGCAGCGGCGGCCGTGACGGGCGGGCGACCCGTGCTTGTGGTCGGGCACGGCGCCGAGGCGGTCCGCGCGGCGGTTGGCGAGCGCGCGTCGTATGTCGTGCAGGCCGAACAACTTGGCACAGGCCACGCCGTGCTGCAAGGGCGCGCCGCGCTCGTGGGGCAGGCTGACGAAGTGCTGGTTACCTACGGCGACATGCCGTTGCTTCGGCCCGAAACCCTGCAGGCGCTCATCGAGCGCCGACGCGAGACGGGCGCCGCCGTCGTGCTCCTGACGATCGATGCGCTTGAGCTTGTCGATTTCGGCCGGGTTCTGCGCGCGCCAGAGGGCGGCGTCACGGCGATCGTCGAGTTCGCCCAGGCCACACCCGAGCAACGCGCCCTGCCCGAGCGGAACGTCGGGGCGTATTGCTTCGACGCGGCCTGGCTGTGGGCGGCGCTGCCACGCTTGCCGCTCTCGCCCAAGGGCGAGTACTATCTCACCGACGCGATCGCGCTTGCCGTCACCGATGGCCGTCGCGTCGAGGCGGTGAAGACCGACGACCTGGCAGAGACGATCGGCATCAACACCCGCGCACAACTGGCGCAGGCCGAGGCCGCGCTGCGTGAGCGCATCAACACCGCCTGGATGGCCGCGGGTGTGACGTTGATCGACCCGGCGACGACCTACATCGAACCGACTGTGGCCATCGGCCCCGATACCGTGATCGCGCCGAACACGCACCTGCGCGGATCCACGACCATCGGCGCCGAGTGCGAGATCGGGCCGAACACCGTGATCGTCGACACCACGCTCGGCGCCCGTTGCGTGGTGCGCCAGTCGCTGCTCGAAAGCGCCTGGCTTGCCGAAGATGTCGACGTCGGACCCTTTGCGCATCTGCGCAGCGGCGCCCGGCTTGAGCGCGGCGTGCATATGGGAAACTTCGGCGAGGTCAAGAACGCCACGCTTGGCCCGGGCGTCAAGATGGGCCATTTCAGCTACATCGGCGACGCCCAAATCGGGGCCGAGAGCAATATCAGCGCCGGCACGATCACGTGCAACTACGACGGTGTCAAGAAGAGCAAGACGGTTCTGGGCGAGCGGGTCTTCCTGGGCAGTGACACCCTGTTGGTCGCGCCGGTGACCCTGGGCGACGACGCCCAGACCGGGGCCGGCTCGGTCGTGACCCGCGATGTGCCGGCGAACACGCTGGCGCTCGGCGTCCCAGCGCGCGTCGTCCGGGAGCGCGGCCAACGGCTCACGGAGAAACGGCCAGAGGGCCGCTGAACCCATGTTGACCCTATCGTCGGATACGATCGCGGGTTTGATCGCCACAGCCGTGCTGTTGATCCTCAACGGCACTTTGGCCGCAGCTCGGGCCGGTCTGGTCAATGCGTCGCGCGGGCGCCTGCGGCAGATGGCCCAGACCGGGATCGCGGGCGCCAGCCTGGCTGTCAAGGTCGCCGAAGACGCGACACCGCTGCTGGCGACGTTGCGCCTGGCCCAGACCTTCTGTCGCTTTGGGGCCGCCGGGCTGGTGGCCTTGATCTTTACGCCGTTGCTGAGCGGACAGCTTCTGGCGGTGTGGCCGTTTCTCGACCAGGCCGGGCCGCTGGCGTTCTCTGTCCTGGTCCTGATCGCCACCATGCTCGTGATCGCGATCGGCGAGTTCGTCCCCGAGGCGATGGCGCTACGCAACGCCGAGGAGTCGGCGATCAGCTTTGCGCCGCTTGTGGCGCTGCTCGAGTGGGTGCTCGGGCCTCTGGTGCGGCTGCTGCTCTGGATCTCGGATGTCGTGGCGCGTCCTGTGGCGGGTCAGCGGCTGCCGCTTGTGACCGAGGAAGAGATCAAGACCCTTGTCGATGCCGGCGAGGAAGGCGGGGCGATCGAGGAAGACGAGAAGGAGATGATCTACTCGATCTTCGAGATCTCGGAGACCTGGGCCCGCGAATTGATGGTGCCGCGCACCGACATCAGCGCGCTCGATGTCGGGACGTCGATCACCGAGGCCGCCGACATGCTGCTGCAGACCGGCCACAGCCGTGTGCCGGTGTACGAGGATTCGATCGACAACGTCATCGGCATCCTGTATGCCAAAGACCTCCTGCGCCACTGGCGTGCGGCCGGGACCAACCCCGAAGCGCCGGCGACTCAGCTGCGCGATCTGTTGCGCCAGGCGTATTTCATCCCGGAGACCAAGAAGGCCAACGACCTGCTCGCCGAGTTGCAGCAGAAACGCATCCACATGGCGATTGTGGTCGACGAGTACGGTGGGACCGCCGGTCTTGTGACGCTCGAGGATATCGTCGAGGAGATCGTGGGCGACATTCGTGACGAGTACGACGTTAATGAAGAAGCCTACAGCGAGCGTCTGAGCCCGACCGAGTTTCGGTTCGACGCGCGGATCAGCCTGGACGAGGTCAACGAGCAGTTGGGCACACACATCCCGAATGAGGAGATCGACTCGCTCGGCGGTTACGTCTATGGTCAACTCGGCCATGTGCCAGTGATCGGCGAGACCTTCACGGCGGAACAGGTTGTGTTCGAGGTGCTGCAGGTGCAGGGCCGACGGATCCGCAAGGTGCGGGCGACGTTGCTCGCCGATCGCGCCGCCGCAGCGACGCCCGAGCCTGCTGAATCCGCCGACAGTGCTGACGATCGTGGGCGTGTGACCGCAGACGGCTGAACGCGCTCGCGCGGTTGGCCGCACCGATAGGAGACAAGGCGACCCATGGCGACTTTCGACGTTCAGGCCTTGATCGCACAGGCGCTCGAAGCGCGACGGCGATCGTATTCGCCGTATTCGGGCTACGCGGTCGGGGCCGCTCTGCTTGGTGCATCCGGGCGGGTTTATCTGGGCTGCAACATCGAGAACGCCGCCTATGGAGACTCGATCTGTGCCGAGCGCACGGCCGTGGTCAAGGCGGTCTCGGAGGGCGAGCGCGAGTTCGTGGCCATCGCCGTCGCCACCGAAAACGGCGGCATGCCCTGCGGCGCCTGTCGCCAGGTGCTCAACGAGTTCGCGCCGGAGATCGACGTGATCGTGGTCGATGGCAAGGGCCGTGAGGTGCAGCATGCACCGCTGACGCACATCTTGCCCTTCGCGTTTGGACCGCG
>DKKP01000217.1 GCA_002455335.1 Anaerolineales bacterium UBA6663
CGCGAAGCCGAGCGCGGCCATGCGCCCGACCGAGGCCACGGCGCGGGCGTCGGAGGCGGCCTGGGCCTCGATGCCGGCGGCCAGGTTGCGGAGCGCCTCGACGATCGGCGGAGCCTTGAGCGAGCCAAGGTTATACAGGTTGTAATGGCCGAATGCGGCCATCCCGAGCGGCGGCAACGCCGCGAAGCCCGCCAGGCCGGGGAAGACCCGCGGCCAATACTTGCGGATGGCCCAGTCGCCGGGGTCGGCCAGGAAGGCGTCGTAGTCGTCGCCCTTCATGTACTCGCCCTCGACGAACTGGAACGAGCCGTCTGGCGGCAGGCCGTGGCCCGGGAACTTGGTCATCGCGTCGCCGCCGATGGCCAGACTGGAGGCCGGGTTATTGAAAACACTCATCGCACTGTCGGGCTGGAAGCGCAGCGCCGCGGCTTCGAGGAGCTCCTGCTCCTTGGCGGCGTCCTCGTGCAACTGCTGGCGCGTAATGCCACCCATTTCCGACAGCATGTAGCCGAAGCCCAACTGGATCGGAATTCGGTCCGGCTGGCCAAGTCTCAACGCTGTTTGCAGACGCGCCATGCGTTCCCCGAACAATTGCTCGGGGCCCTTGCCGGCGTCGATCGTGGAGGCAGAGGTCTTGGCTGTCATGTCAGTTGGCCCCCGTCCATTGCTTGGTGAGCGCGACGGCCGCCATCGCGTCCTTGCCAAAGGCATCGGCCTTGGCGTAGTCGCAGATCTGCTGATCCATCGTCCCGCCGCCGATCATGATCTTGACGCCATCGCGCAGCCCGGCCGCGGAGATGGCCTCGACTGTTTCCTTCATCGATGTGTACGCCAGGGTCAGGAACCCCGAAAGCGCCACCACCTGCGGCTTGAACTCCTTCATCGCCGCCACGAACTCCTCGGGCGGGATGTCGACGCCCAAGTCCTTCACCTGGAAGCCATTCACGCCCAGCATGAAGTTGACGATGTCTTTTCCGATGTCGTGGATGTCGCCCTTNNGACGAGGTTCTTGCCGATGTCGTGGATGTCGCCCTTGACCGTGCCCAACAGCACCTTCGCGCCGGTCGCGGCGCCCGTCGATTGCGCCATCAACGGCTTGACCTCGTCCGAGATCGACTTGAGCATCTCGCCGGCCAGGATCAACTCGGGGATGAAATACTCGCCCTTTTCGAAACGCTTGCCGACCTCCTCCATGGCGACTTTGCAGTCTTCCAGGATTGCCACGGGCGTGGCGCCCTCTTTGATCAGCTGGCGGGTCAACGCCAGCGCTTCCTCCTCATTCATCTCGGCAATCGCGGTGATCAGTTCCTGGGACATAGGCGTCACTCCTTCGATGCGAACAGTCGCTCGGCCCTGAAAGCCGGGTGCTTAAGGGTTGGATGGGCTCACTTTGTTGCGGGCGCCGGGGCCTTCGGGGCCTCGAGCAACCCGGCGCGGAACGCGCGGGTATAGCGCAGGCAGTGCTTGTCGCGGCCAAGGACGAGCTCGCCGGCGTAGATCGCGGCCTGCAGGTCGCGGTCGTTTGGATCGAT
The DNA here is from genome assembly GCA_002455335.1 of Anaerolineales bacterium UBA6663. GTDB lineage: Bacteria > Chloroflexota > Anaerolineae > Anaerolineales > UBA6663 > UBA6663. The sequence goes on from DKKP01000217.1 coordinate 1,533, forward strand.
GATGGCGGTGTCCATGCCCGCGTCGAGAGCGAGCACGAGGAAGGTGCGGTTGATCAAAGCACGGATCGGCAACCCGAACGACACGTTGCTCAACCCGCAGCCGATATGGGCCTTGGGGAACTCGGCCCGGATCGCGCGCATCGTGGCGAAGATGATCTGGCCCGCCTGGATGTTCGTGCCGATGGTCATCGCCAGCGGATCCACCGTGACCTTCTCGTCGGGCACACCGGCCTTGCGGGTCTCGACGAACACGCGCCGGATGACTTCGAGCCGGGCCTCGGCCGTGGCCGGGATGCCCTTGTCATCCATGCAGAGCGCGATCACGTCGCACCCATGTTCGGCCACGATCGGCAGGATGCCCGTGAGGCGCTCGGGTTCGCCGCTGATCGAGTTGATCATCGGCGTCTTCTTGACGGCGGGCAGCACGGCGCGGAGTGCGGCCGGGTTGGCGCTGTCGAGGCAGATCGGCACGTCGGTCACGCCCTGCACCAGGTCGATCAGCCACAGCAGGTCTTCGGGCTCGCGGTCGGGGTGTGTCCCGGCGTTGACGTCCATCCAGGTCGCCCCGGCCGCCGCCTGTTTCTGCGCCAGGTTCTGGATAAACGCGGCGTCGCGTTCGGCGATGGCTTTGGCGACCGCCTTGCGGGTGCCGTTGATCTTCTCAGCGATGATCCTCATGCGTCCTCCCTGACCCGGCGGTGGGCCGCCGGGAACCACATGGATAGCGCGAAGCGCTTTTGAAAACCCGGATACGTTGTGAGCTCGATGTAGCTCGTCCGGCTCGCGATCTTCTGCGCACGCGTGCGCTCCTTGAGCGAAAGCAGCAACGCCTTGGCCCCGACCCCGGCCGCGTTGCCCACCTGGGCGTAACGGGCGCGTGGCAGCCGCGGCAGCAGGCCGATATCGAGCGCGCTCTCAAGGTTCAAGAATGAGCCAAAGGCCCCGGCCACGATCATCTCGTCGACGGCCTCGGCCGGCGTGCCGGTCGACTCGAGCAGGATCTCAAGCCCGGCCTGGATCGCGCCCTTGGCCAGCTGGATCTCGTTGACGTCGCTTTGGGTGATGACCACGTCGCGGCCGGTGCCGGTGTTTGGCGCGAGCGCCAGCGGGTATTCGGGCCCCTGCGTGCCCATGCGTAGACCTGGCGCATCCTTCTGGAGCCGGCCGCGGTCGTTGAGCAGCCCGGCGCCATGGAGCGCCGCGATCGCGTCGACGATGCCTGAGCCGCAGATGCCCACGGCCGGCGCGTCGCCGATGGTCTTGATCTGCGGGCCATCGGCCGTGATACGCACGGCCTCGATCGCGCCCGAGGCTGCGCGCATGCCGTCGCGGATGTGGGCGCCCTCAAAGGCCGGCCCCGACGCGCACGAGGCGGAGGTCAGGTAAGCCAGACCGGGTTTGCACAACGCGATCTCGGTGTTTGTGCCGATGTCGACGCCGACCGCGACCCGATCGCCCTTGTCGAGATCCGAGGCCAGGATCATGGCCACATGGTCCGCGCCGACGAAACCGCCGATGCAGGGCGGCACATGCACGTAGGCGCCCGGCGCAAGCTCGAGCCCGAGGTCGCGGGCGCGCACATCGACCGCATCGCTGGCCGCCGCGACAAAAGGCGCCACAGAGAGCTGCTGGGTCGGCAGGCCGAGCAGGAGGTGGTGCATCGCCGTGTTCCCGACGATGCAGGCCTCGGCCACCTCGGTGCGTTCGATGCCCGCCTGCTCGCAGAGCGTGGCGACCAGGCCGTTCAGTCCTTCGATGACCACGCCGCGGATCTCGGCGGCTGCGGCCGGGCCGCGGCCGGCGTAGACCAGGCGACTGATCACGTCTTCGCCGTAGCTGATCTGCGGGTTCATCACCCCGCCCGCGGCCAACTCGGCGCCCGTCTCGAGATCGACAAGGAAGCCAGCGATCTTGGTCGTGCCGAGGTCCACAGCGAAGCCGACCGGGCGGCGCGCTGGGGCCGCGAAGCCCACGATCTCGCGGCCGTGGATGAAAGCCGTCAGGTTCCAGTTGTGTGTGCGCGCGGTCGGCGAGAGCTGGCGGATCACGGAGGGCTCGACCGCCAGGTGGCGCAGACCGTAGGCCGATTCGATCGCGTCTGTGACACGGCCCAGATCGGAGCGCAGGTCGCGCAGCGTGGGCGGATCGGTCTCGACGGCGCAGGCCTTGATCGTGTTCTCGACGGTCAGCGCGCGCGCCAGCCCGCCGACCTGCAGTCGCTGGTCGGTCACCAGCGAGGCCTTTGGCACGTGCACCTTGACGTCACTGTGGACGTGCACGCGGCAGGCGAGGCGATGGCCGGCGTTGATCTCGAGCTGCGACAGGAAGCGCCGATCGGCGTCCACCGGCTCGGAGACCTTGCCGTTCATGATCACCACGCGACAACGGCCGCAGGTTCCTTCGCCGCCGCAGACCGAAGCCAGCCCGATGCCGGCCTGTCGGGCCGCGTCGAGCAGGTCGGATCCGGCCGGCACATCGACGCGTTTGCCGACGGGTTCGAAATCGATCTCGAAGTGGTCGGGTCGGGTCATTGGCGGCAGATCAGCGAGCCGCGGAACATGTCGTCGGTGATCGTGCCGCCCGGCGGCACCACAACGATTTCATCGTCCCAGGGCCCATACAAAAGCTTCTTGACCAGATCGGGCGCGCCCTCGATCTCCTCGAAGCGCAGACCGAATTTCTCGGCCGTCATTCGGGCGTGTTCGCGGTACCGCTCGATCTCGTAGACACCGGTGTTGATAAAGGCCAGGCGCTTGTAGTTCTTGAGCATCAGGCCGATGATGCGATCGGCGCGGGCCTGGCCATACCGCTGCACCAGGCGTTGATGCTCATTGAACGGCGTGTCACCGACCTCGATCCAACCCTTGGTGAGATAGTAGGAACCGGGCTCGCTGCGGGCCTGTTTGAGGTATTCATCCCGCGATCCCAGGAAGATCGCGATGCAATCGTCGGTTCTGGGCACGACCAGCGTGGCGTGGGCCGAGCTCAGCCCAATGACGGCCCGCGAGCACGACCCGTAGCCCAGGAGGATCGTGTCCGCTGTGTCGCCGATGTCGTTGATCGTCTGCTGAAGCGTGTGGCGGAGCTCGTCGGGACGGAGATGCAGACCGAAGTCCAGCACCTGAGCGGTCATGTTCGGTGGAAGGAAGGGCCGCATCTCTTCGATAACGGTTGCGCATGCTAGCACCACCACACGACCTGGCGTTTCTGACGACATGCGAGCCCTCCTCAACCGTCTGCGCCCAGCCTCCGGCAACGCTGTGCGTCACCTTCAGCCAGTGGCGGCTCAGAGTCGACATAACCAGATGCGTGGGTCGTACTCTTTGCCACCCCCGCGCATTCTGGTTAGGTCTTTTGGGTTATTTGGACCTCTACAGCATATCGGCTTCCATAGGGAAGCTATAGTGACACCTATCACTCGCACGGGTGATGATTCGCTGAATCTGCGCTTTAGGCGTCGCGGGACGACTGCCGGTGAACGCGAGGCCGGTGAACGGAGGAGCACCCGCGCGCCAATGGCGCAGGCGGCGAGCGCCGGCCGCGTGTGTGGATCGTCGCCCTCAAAAGCTGGCATCCCCCATTGGCAGGCTGAGTCAAACCGGACGATAATAGCGGCGACGTGGGAACACCTCGCAAGCTCACCGACCGAGACATGAACGACGCATCTGGCGAGTCGATCAATCGCGAGTCGAGCGAGCCGGTTTATGCTCAGCTTGTCCGCATCTTGCGGCAGCAAGTCACCGATGGCGTCTTGCGCCCGGGGGATCAACTGCCCTCAGAGGCTCAGCTGTGCCGTCGGTACGGCGTGAGCCCGATGACCGTGCGGCGGGTGGTCAACATCCTGGCCGACCAGGGCGTCGTCGTTGGCGAGCAGGGCCGCGGCATCTTCATCCGCGCTGTCGAACTGGGCGACGCCAGCTTCCAGCTCCAGCGGCTGCAAGACCTGGTCGGCGGCGACGAGCCTGCCACGGTTCGGCTGCTGCAGGCCAGCATCGCGGCGGCCGACGCGACAACCGCCGCCAAGCTCCAGTTGCGGGTGGGTGAGCGCGTGATCTACATGCGACGGCTTGTCGAATCCGAGGCCGGGCCGGTCTGCTACCACGTGGAGTATCTGGTTTACGATCCGGCGCGCCCGGTCGTCGAGGCCGAGATCGCGACCACGTCGCTGCAGGGGCTCTTCGGCGGTCATGGCCAGGCGCTGATCAAACACGGCGAATTGAACATCGAAGCCGTGCTGCTCAACGACGAAGAAACCCGTTTGCTCCAGGCGGTGGCACCGGCGGCCGGCCTGCGCATCGAACACCTCTTCTACGCGTACGACGAACGGCCCATGAGCTGGGGCTGGTTTCTCTGCCGGGGCGACAGGCTGCGTTTCGGCAGCCGGGTCGGGCTCGGCCACGAACATCCACTCGACCCGACCTGAGGGAGATTGCCGCCGATGAGCCCTGAGCAAGCCATGCCCGATCTGGTGAACGCCATCACCGAGCTTGACGAGCCCGGGGCGCTCGCCCTGGTTCAGGCCCGCCTCGAGGCCGGCGTCGATCCCTTCGCGATCATGGCGGCCTGCGAAGCCGGGATGCGACACGTTGGGGAGCGCTATGAAGAGCGGCTGTACTATCTCTCGGGCCTGATCATGGCCGGCGAGATCTTCCGCGAGGCGGTTGAACTGCTCCGCCCTGCCCTGGAGCGTCGGCACGTGGCGCAGACCGGCGGACGGATCCTGCTGGGCACCGTTCAGGGCGACATCCACGATATCGGCAAAAACATGCTGAGCATGTTGCTCACAAGCCACGGCTTCGTGGTCATCGACCTCGGCGTCGATGTGCCCCCCGAGGTTTTCATTCAGCGCGCGATCACCGAGCAGCCCGATGTGGTCTGCCTCTCGTGCCTCATCAGTTCAGCATACGAATCGATGCGGGTCACCGTCGAGCAACTGAAAGCCCATCGCGAGGCGGGTCGCCTGCACCTGCCGATCCTGATCGGGGGTGGCATGATCGACGAACACCTCGTCCGCTATATCGGCGCCGATTATTGGGCAGTCGACGCGATGGACGGGGTGCGGCTCTGCCACAAGTTAATGGAACAGCGCCCGGGCACCGGCACGGCCTGACGACGTCACGGCCCGACGACGGGCAACCCGCTTGGGACACTCTCAGGGACCAGAGCTGCGAGATCCGCCGTGGCCGGATCGGTGAGCGCCTCTAGAAACGCCAGCAGATCATCCACCTGAGCCTCAGTCAGCGAGCGCGGAGCCTTGACCAGCGGATCAACGGTCTTGAGCACAGCCGCAGCGCGTAGGATCCCGCCGGCGCTGGCCGAATCGGTCACCACAGCGGCGCGGAGCTCGGGCGACAGCTGCTCGACATCGTACGTCTTCAACGCGGTCGCCGGATCCAGATGATGCCGGACAGCGCCCTCGAGCGTGGTGTAAGCGCCGTTGTGCATCCAGGGCCCTGTCACAGCGACGTTCCGCAGCGGCGGCGTGCGGAAGGCGAACATGTCTTCAGGGGCGCCGGTGACCATCGCACGCCCTGGATCGAGCGGTTGCACAGGGACCTTTCCGGGCGCGATCTGTGGGACAGCGAGGTTGTGATAGAGCTGATCGCTCAGGAGTGCTCCGGAGTGGCAACTCGAGCAACCGCCTGCGCCATAAAACAACAGCGCCCCGCGACGCGCGGCATCGGTGAGCGCGTCGTCGTCGCCACCGAGATAGCGATCCCACGGGCTGGCCGGGGAATTCCCGATCGAAACTTCGAATGCGCCGAGGGCATTGGCGATGTGCGCGATCGTCACCTGTTCGGGCGCAACGGCGGGATAGGCCTCAGTGAGGAGCGCACGGTAGTCGGGGAAGGCCGTCACCCGATCGACCACGGCGGCCCAGATCGCGTGGAGATCGACATCGTCAATAGCGGCAAGTTCGTTGGGCCGACCGAACACATCCGTGTCGCCGACCTGGCCGCGCATCTCTTCGCGCGCCGTGAGCGGAAAGAGCGCCTGTGCCGCCAGGATGTTTTCGAGGTCGTGCGGCAGGTAAGCGTCGGCCGTCGCCATGTACCCCGGCCCGGTCGCGCCCCAGACGCGCCCGTCCCAAAACACCGTGATCCAGGCCGACGACCCACGAAAGAGCACGTCGGGCGCATTGCGCGCGACACGGGGCCGGGTCGGATCAGCCTGACGGTCGGGGCCAAGGCCGGCGCCACCTGTGCCGATCGGCAGCGACAGGCCGTCGCCGGTGGCCTGCGACGGAAGGTGGCAGGTCGCGCAAGCCACATCGCGGTTGCCGCTCAACTCGGGGTCGAAAAACAGGGCCTGACCCAGGGCTACCTGCGCGGCCGGAGGTTGCGGCGCGACCGGATACGGACCGACGCCCTGGCGGACCAGCGCCGTGCGCAACTCACGGTTCTCGGCCACAGCGACTGTCTCGGAGTTGCAGGCGCCCAGCGCGCTGACCAGCGTCAGGCCGAAGACAAGCACAGCGGTGAGCGGCGCACGTCGATGTGCGAGTCGGGCAAAGAACGGGCGAGCAGAGGTGTCCAGCATAGCGTTCGCCTCGGTGCAGATCAGTCGGCCAGCGTAGAGAGCCAGGTGCTTAGGGCGTCTTCAGTGGTCGGGGCCGCCTCCGGTCCGATCACGCCCCAGATCGGGAGCCGTTGGCGGGCCTCGGCAATCAGATCAGGCCTGACCGCCACGATCCCGAGCCGATAGCGGCCCTGATTGAAAACGTCAAAGGCGGAGACCCAACCCTGGCCGCGCTGAAACTCGAGTGGCCCCAACTCGTCGACGACCAACAGATCACAGGGCGTGCTGAGCGCGATCTGTCTGTCGCCCCAGGCGACGACTGCGGGGTCGAAGTGCCACTGTCGTCCGACTGGCAGATTGAAGTCTGCGGAAGGCGTCGTCTGCGCAAGGCGTCGGCTCTCATCGTTGCGGGGCGTGAGGGCATCGATGCCGACTTTGACGCCATCCGCGAACACGGCCGGGGTGATCAGGCCGGCGACATCCCAGCCTGATGAACGCGCCGTTGCGGCCAGACGCTTACAGAGGGTGGTTTTTCCCGCGCCCGAAGGTGCGCTGAGGATCCAAAGATGCGCGGCAGCCATCACATTTCATGATAACACCGAGCCCTGCGGGTCGGAGGGCCCGCCAGCAGGGGTGTGCACGGGCCGCCAGCCTCGGCCTTTCAGGGCGATGGAGAGGTCGGTGATGTCGTCCCATCCGTTGCGAGGATCAGCGGATTCATCGGTTCTGCCGCGCTACCCGTCTGACAGGTCGTGCAGACGGGCAGATCGAGCTCGATGCACAGGCCGGTCGCGGCCTCGCGATTTCGGGCCTTCACCCGCCCTCCAGCCGAAAGCACAAGCCCGCCGACCAGGGTCAGACCCAGGCCCATCCCGGCCATCTGGCCGGTCAACGACTTCTCGCCCTGGTAGTAAGGCCGCCAGATGATGGCGAGTTCCTCAGGCGGCAGGCCGCGCCCATCGTCAGCGACCTGAAGCAAAACCCTGCCGGGCGCCCCGCCTTGAGCCTGCACCTGGATGATCGGCGAATGGGTCGGGTGGAACTTCTGGGCGTTCGCAAGCAACTCAGACAGCACGAGCCGAATGGCCGGCTCGGTTAGCTTGAGAGACAGGTGACGGATATCGGGCGCGATCGACACCTTGGCCTCGACGCCGATCTCGAGCGCCTGCGCCGCGACGAGCTCGGCGAGCGAGGCCAGGGCGAACGGTTGGCCGCCGCTCGTCAGGCGGGGCGCGTTGACAAACGTCAACACCTCCTCGATCGCGCCCTGCAAACCGGCCAGGCTGCGACGGGTCAGGTCGCCCATCTCAGCCAGATCTTTGATGCCGCTCTCACGCGCCATGTCGGTGAGCAGTTCGAGCCCTGTGGCCAGCCCGGCGAGCGGTGTGCGCAACTTGTGCGTCACAAGCGTGTTGAACGACCAGGCGCCGCGCTGTAATTCGATCAGATCGGAAACGTCTCTCAGATGGATGAAGCGGCTGCCGGCCGATTCGACCGGGGCCTCGAACTCTTTCCATTCCAACCAGAGCGCACGCTGGAGCTCGGTTTCGGGCCTGACCAAAAGCATACGACCGTCGGATTGGAGCGCACGTTGATACCGGGCGTCGGCCAGGGCCGCAAAATCGCCGCCGAGTTCGTCGCCCTCGGCCTGCCCAAACCACAGCGCCGCCCGCGGGTTGGCGTACAGGATCTCGCCTTTCGCGTCAAGAAGAACGTAGGCGTCATTGCTGTGATCGGCCATCCAGCTCAGCCGCGCGCGCTCACCCATCAGCCGTCGATAGCGGTTGAGCCGAAGCAGCGTCTGAACCCGCGCCCGCAGCTCGACCCGATCCACCGGCTTCGCGATGAAGTCGTCGGCCCCGGCCTCGATGCCTGCCAGACGCGAGTCGCGATCGTCGAGCGCCGTGATCATGATGATCGGCACCTCTGCCAGAGTGGGTTCGTCCCTGACCCGACGACAGACCTCGTAGCCATCGAGGTCGGGCATCATCACATCGAGCAGGACGATGTCGGGTTTGACCTCGAGTGCGAGCTCGAGACCGGCGCGGCCGTTGACGGCCTGGAAGATCTCGGCGCCAAGCGGCGCCAGGATCGCGGCCAGGGTCTTGCGGTTGTTGACTTCGTCGTCGATGATCAGAATGCGGTTGACGGCCATCGCCTCTCGCTCCCATCCCAGCCAGACCAGCGCTATGCAGCCTCGATGGGCTGCGTCAGAAACCGATTGATCTCGGCCTCGAGATCTCGCATCGAGACCGGCTTGGTCAGATAGAGATCCATTCCGGCTTCGAGACAGCGCTCGGCATCGCCGACCAGAGCGAGCGCCGTGAGCGCGATGATCGGCGTGCGCTGCAAATGACGATCCCGTTCGATCGTGCGCCAGGCGCGTGTGGCTTGAAGCCCATCCAATTCGGGCATCTGAACGTCCATAAGCACAAGGTCGGGCCGACCGCCGTCGACCCGTTCAAGGGCCTCACGTCCGTTGCGAGCCGTCACAACTCGAAAACCGCGGGCCGAGAGATACGTGCTCAACAGCTCGACGTTTTGATCGTTGTCATCGACGACAAGTATCTGCGCCGCGAAAGTGAGCGGCCCGGTCGCCGGCACAACGACCACGGTTTCCTCGATCGGCGCCTCATCCTCGACTGGCGCCTCGGAGTGCCAGGGCAGACGGATCGTGAAGCGGCTGCCCTGACCGGGCTGGCTTTCGACTGTCACCCCACCGCCATGCAACTCAGCCATCCGCGAGACAAGTGACAGGCCCAGCCCCGTACCCTCGAATTGACGCGTGAGTTTGCTATCGAGTTGGGTAAACGGGCGAAAGAGCCGCGCCAGATCGTCGGGGGCGATCCCGATGCCGGTGTCCCACACCACAAAGCGGATCTGCTCGGAGACCGGGTCCGGCTCGAGTGTCAGACCGATCACGCCGCCCTCGGGCGTGAACTTCACAGCATTGCTGAGCAGGTTGACGAGCATCTGTTTGAGTCGACGCGGATCGGCGCGGATCGCGCCAAGGTCGCGCGGCAGGTCGGCTTCGAGCTGCAGCGACTTGCGGGCGGCGGCCGGTCTGATCATCCGCAGACTGGCTTCGCAGATGGCCACGGGGTCGATCAGGTCGAGGTGGATCTGGAATCGACCGGCCTCGATCTTCGAGAGGTCGAGGATGTCGTTGATCAGCGACAGCAGGTGGCGCCCGCTCTCGGCGATGTTGCCGAGCGCCTGGGTCTGATCGTCGGTGACTGGCCCGAAGATGCCCTCGGCGATCGACTCGGCCATGCCGAGCACCGTGTTGAGCGGCGTGCGGAGCTCATGGCTCATGTTTGCCAGAAACTCGTCCTTGAGCCGCGCGGCGCGGGCGAGAGCCAGATTGGCCGCGCTGAGATCGGCCGTGCGTTCCTCGACGCGTTGCGCCAACAGCGCGCGTTCTTCCTCGAGCGCCAGGTTGGCCGTCGCGAGTTCGATGGTGCGCTCTTCGACGCGTGCCTCGAGCTCTGTGTTGATCGACCGCATCTGATCTTCGACCCGTTTGCGTTCGGTAAGGTCGGTGATGACCGAGATCGTGCCGACTGTGGCGCCGTCGCGCCAACGCGGCACGCTTGTGAGCAGCGTATGCACGATCGCGCCGTCGGGTCGGGTGTGGCGCACCTCGGCGGCGGCCACCTCGCCGCGCAGACGACGCGCCCGCAACTGCGCCAGGATCGGCAGATCCTCAGCGACGATCATGTCGGTCGGCGACCTACCGATCAGGTCCTCGGCGGCCTGTGCGACGATCTGGGCGAAGGCCGGGTTGACGTAGACAAAGCGGTTGCCGGCATCCGTGATCGTCAGCCCCTGGCCCATCGTGTTCATGACATGATGGGCAAAGTCGCGCTCGTCGCGGAGCTCGGCCTCGAAACGGCGGCGCTCGGTGACGTCGGTGGTATAGACGTTGACGTACCCGGGCATCGGGAACGGCACGAAACTGCACTCGTAGGTCCGCCCGGCGGCCTGATACTCGCGCAGGCCGGTTTCGTCATTGCCCAGGGCCGCAGCGACATCGGCCTGCCAGGCCGAAAGCAGCGCCTCAGGATCCTCAGCCTGCTCGACCATCGCCCGCAGCAACTCGGTTCCGGCCGGGTTGCTGTAGATCACGTTGCCGTCGGCGCCGATACGCAAGACCGGGGTCGGGTTCTGTTCAGGGAAGCGTGCGAGTTCGAGCATCGCCACGCGGGTCTGTTGCCACTCGCGGTGCGTCTGTTGGAAGCCTTCGAGGAGGCGATTGACGGCGTCGGCAAGCACACCCAGTTCATCGAGCTTGTCGATAGAGATCGGCTCAGCCAGGGTGCCTTGAGCTGCCACGACCTGAACGCGCTCGCGCAGCCTGTGCAGGCGGCGAAACAACTGCGCATACATGACGCCGACAAGACCCAGCGCAAACGCGGCGCTCGCGCCAAGCACGATCCAGCCGATGAGCAGGATCGTGTTGCCGAAGATCTGGTCGAGCACCCGTGGCTGACGCTCCTCGAGCAAGGCCACGGGCTTGCCCGCTTGATCCGGGATCAACGTAAAGGCGACGAGCTCGTCGCCCTCGGTCCGAACTGCGATCGTTCGCCCGGTCTGCAGTTCGGCATAGGCCGCTGCCTGAAGCGGCGGGAGGCCGGCGTCAGTAAGGGCATGGAGATCGACGCGCGAGCCGAACAGCTCGGAGATCCCGACCAGATCGTCGGCGTCCAGCAGGCTGCCAAAGACCATGAAGCCGGCAACCGGGCCGCTACGGTCGGTGTGCAGGATCGGGCACAACGCAAGCCGCGCCACCCCGCCATCGACATCGGCGAAACCGGAAGCGCACATCGGCTGAGACGTTGCGTCAGGATCGAGCGTCAGCCAGTCGGCGGCGGCCAATGTCGCGCGCAGATCGGCCGGAGCCGTTGCGGGCTCTGCAGTGGCGTTGTCAAAAGCCTGGCTGAGCAAGAGCGAGCTGTCGCTCGCATAGATCTCGATGAAATCCACATGGGCCGATTGGAAGGTATTGAGCGAGATCTCGGCCCAGGCATCGTCGCGAACCCGGGCCGATGCGAAATCGTACGCCAGATCCCAGGTGGCGTAGTCGCGGACGCGATCGGTCAGGATCTCCTGGTCGTGGATCAGCAGGCCAAGTAAGCGAGACATCTCGCGCGTAGCGATCTGCTCTTCGGCTGTCTGCAATTCGGTCTCGCGTTGCTGAGCGAGCATTGCAAACAGAGCCAGGCCGAATACGGCCAGGCTCCCTAGAAGATACAGAAGGAACTTGCGAAAGATCATCTCGTCAGCCGTTCACCACACGCTCAAACCCGATGCGGGGCGGGCGCGCGGTTGACGTGCACAGCCGTATGCGCCTCGCGAGCCGAAGCCCGCTCGACGCCACGGCGTGATGAACCGGCTGGCGCGACCCCGTTTGCGAGGCGGAAGCGACCGACAAGGGCCTTGAGCTCGACGGCCATGTTCGCCAGGTGCTG
>DKKP01000111.1 GCA_002455335.1 Anaerolineales bacterium UBA6663
GAGAGCCGAAGAGCAGGCCCTCGACCCGGCGCCAGCCGCGCCGCGCCGTCGAGCGCAGCCCGGCGAAGCTGTACGACAGCTGGCGGCGGAAGCGCGCCAGACCGGTCGGCTCGGCCGGGGGCGTCGCATCCCACTGCAGCAACGCCGNNCGGGATCGAGGCCGCCGAGGTGTTGCCAAAGCGGTCGAGGTTGACGACGAAGCGCTCCTCCGAGAGACCGAGTGTCCGCGCCGACGATTCGATGATGCGTCGGTTGGCCTGGTGCGGCACGATCAGCTGCACTTGATCGAGCGGTACCCCGGCCTTGGCCGTCACTTCGCGGACCGACTCGGTCATCACCCGGGTGGCGAAGCGATACACGGCCTTGCCGTCCATCTGCAGCGTGTGCTGATTGTCGCGGATGGTTTCGAACGAGGCCGGCAGCTTGCAGCCGCCGGCCGGCACGATCAGCGAATCGCCGCCCGAGCCATCCGCGCCGAGCACGCTGGTCAGAAGGCCGCCCGGCGTCTCGCGGGCCTGAAGCACGAAGGCCCCGGCCCCGTCGCCAAAAAGCACACAGGTCGCGCGATCCTTCCAGTTGATGAACCGCGAGAGGGTCTCGGCGCCGATCACCAACACAGTGCGCATCGCGCCGGTGCGGATCATCTGGGTGCCGAGCGTCAGCCCATAGATGAAGCCCGAGCACGCGGCCGAGACGTCGAAGGCGCCGGCGCGGCCGCAGCCCAGCGCGTCTTGCACAAGACAGGCCGTGGCCGGGAAGAGGTGGTCGGGCGTGCAAGTCGCGACGATGACCAGATCGACGTCGTTGGGGTCGATGTCGGCCAGCTCGAGCGCGGCGCGCCCGGCCTGGGTCGCGAGCGTCGAGGTGCTGTCTTTGGGGCCGGCGATGTGGCGCTCACGAATGCCCGTGCGCGACGTGATCCACTCGTCGGAGGTATCGACGATCCGCGCCAGGTCGTCGTTGGTCATCACGCGCGAGGGTACCGACATGCCCCAGCCGACGACATGCGCGTACCTGTTGGTCGGCAGCGCGCCGGCCGCCGGCGAGGGTGGGAGCTCATGGGAGCCGTTTTTGCCGTTCAACATGCGTTCGATCCTGCCTGCCGCTCAGGCGTGCCCGTTGGCGGTTGGTGTGTAGCGCGCGAAGATCAGACAGGCGTTGTGTCCGCCAAAGCCGAACGAGTTGGACATGGCGTGGTTGACCGTTTTGGCGCGGGCGATGTTCGGCACATAGTCGAGATCACAGATCGGATCCGGCGTTTCGTAATTGATCGTCGGGGGCAGCAGATTGTCCTGGATGACGTTGACGCACATCTGGGCCTCGACGGCGCCCGCCGCGCCGAGCAGATGCCCGGTCATCGATTTGGTCGAGCTGATCGGAACCTCATACGCGTGCTCGCCGAAGAGACGCTTGATCGCGATGCTCTCGGCCTTGTCGTTGAGCTGCGTGCTCGTGCCATGCGCGTTGAGATAGTCGATCTGGGTCACGTCGAGCCCGGCCTCGCGCAGCGCGCCGCGCATGCAGGAGACCGCGCCGGCGCCGTCTTCGCGCGGGGCCGAGATGTGGAAGGCGTCGTTGCTCAGGCCATAGCCGACGATCTCGGCCAGGATCCGGGCGCCGCGTGCGCGAGCGTGCGTCTCCGATTCCAGAATCACGATCGCCGCCCCTTCGCCCATGACAAAGCCGTCGCGGTTTTTGTCGAATGGGCGCGAGGCGCCCGTCGGATCGCCATTGCGTTTCGAGAGCGCGGTCATGGCGTTGAAACTGGCAAACGCCACAGGCACGATCGCGGCCTCGGCGCCGCCCGCGATCATGGCATCGACGCGCCCGGCCCGGATCGATTCGAATGCCTCGCCGATGACGTTGTTGCCCGTGGCGCAGGCCGAGATGATCGCCAGATTGGGGCCGCGGATGCCGTAAGTGATTGCGACCTGACCGGCCGCGCTATCGGGCAACATCAACGGCACAGCGAGCGGGCCGACTCGCGACGGCCCCTTTGAGATCAGTGTGGTGACCTCGTCGCTGCAGGTGTTCAGCCCGCCGATGCCAGTGCCGATGTAGACGCCGATGCGTTCGCAGTTGTCTTCGGTGATCGTCAGGCCCGAATCCTTGAGCGCTTCATCCGTGGCGGTCAACGCCAGCTGCGAAAACCGATCCATCCGCCGGGCCTCGCGCCGCCCAAAGCGCTCGACAGGGTCGAAGCCCTTGACCTCGGCCGCGATCTGCGTGTCGAAGCCTGTGGTGTCGAAGTGCGTGATCCGGCCGATTCCCGAACGACCGGCGACCGCCGCCGACCAGGTTTCGGCCGCCGTATTTCCAAGCGGGCTGATGCAGCCCATACCAGTGATGACAACACGATGGGTCATGATGATCCTGTTCCGGCAGGCGACAGGGATGCAAGCGCCGCGCAGGCGTCGCTGCCGTGAGTGTTATGTTTTCTTGGGTATGCGCGTCGAGCAGTATAACACCCGTTCTCCGCTCAAGATGCGGCCCGGGTCGTGGTATGCACGGGGTAAATTGACGTCGGTGAATCGCTGCGCTACACTCGTTAGGTTTTCCGGAGGATCCAGGTGCTGATTTTGTTGACCGGCGGCACCGGCCAGGTCGGCCGGGCGCTGCTTCCGCGTTTACTGGCGGCTGGGCATGAGGTGCGCTGTCTCGTCCGCCCCTCGCGGCGCTCTCCCCATTTGCCAGCCGGTGTGCCCGTGCAACTGGCCCTTGGCCGCGTGGACGATGAACGCGCGGTGCGCGGCGCCCTGGCCGGCGTCGAGGCCGTCATCCATCTGGCGAGCGCCGAGTGGCGCGGACAGCGCGGCGACCTCGTAGGCACCGACGTCGAGGGCACACGCCTGCTGGCCGCATCGGCCGCGGCGGCCGGTGTCAAACGACTGATGTACGTCTCGCATCTTGGGGCCGATCGCGCCTCGGGCTATCCGGTGCTCAAGGCGAAAGGGATCGCCGAGGAGTTCATCCGTCAGAGCGGGGTGCCGCACTTGATCCTGCGCAGCGGGCTGGTGTTCGGCCCGGAAGATCGGTTCACAAACGTCATCGCGCTGCTGGTCAAGTTGGCCCCGGGCGCGCTGCTCCTGCCCAGCGAAGGACGGACGACGCTGCAACCGATCGCGATCCAAGATCTGGTGACCTGTCTGGAGTGGGGGCTGCTCAACCCGGAGCTGACCGGTCAGACGATATCAATCGGCGGGCCAGACATGTACACAGTTCGCGAGCTGTTCGAGCTTGTCATGGATGGGCTCGGGCGCCGGCGCGCGCTCTGGTCGATCAGCCCGATCGTGCTACGCGGCACGGCCTGGTTCATGGAGCAGATCCTGCCGCGTGCGCCGATCACGGCGCATTGGCTTGATCATCTGGCGATCAGCGGCGTCACCGAACTGACCAGCGTCACGCAGGCCTTCGGGTTCAAGCCTACGCCGCTCAACCGCGGATTGGAATATCTCAAGACGCAAAGCGCCTGGCGCGAGTGGCGCCGCCTGAGCTCAGCCTAAACCCGGCCCTGGCCGAGGGGGAATATGCCGATCGAGATCCGTCCCATCCATACACTCAGCGACTTCGTCCAGGTCGAGGATGTGCAGCGCGAGGTCTGGCGCGACTCGGAGACCCAGATCGTGCCGCGGCATTTGATCAACGTCACCGCACACAGCGGTGGGGCCGTGATCGGGGCCTTTGATCAGGAGCGGCTCGTCGGCTTCGTGTATAGCTTCATCGGCACCGACGAGCATGCGCCGAGGCGGCCGGCGCTCGCGCACCTCAAGCATTGCTCGCACATGCTGGCCGTCCTGCCCGAGTACCGTGGACACGATCTGGGCTATCGACTCAAGCTGGCGCAATGCGAGTTTGTCAGGCGGCAAGGGATCCGGTTGGTCACCTGGACGTTCGATCCGCTCGAGTCCAAGAACGCTCGGCTCAACATCACGCGGCTGGGCGCCGTCGCGACGACCTACATCGAAGACGCCTACGGGGAGATGGATGATGGCCTGAACGCCGGCCTACCCAGCGACCGGCTGCAGGCCGAGTGGTGGATCACGTCGACGCGGGTGCGCGAGCGACTTGAAGGCGGCCGCGCGGCGCTCGACCTGGCGGCCTACATGCAGGTTGATGCGCCGATCGTCAACGCGTCGAGCATCGCTCCCGATGACGGCCTGGCGCGCCCGCCCGAGGCGCTGCGCTCGGCCACCGGCATGTTTGCATTGGTCGAGATCCCGCACGATTTCCAGACGCTCAAGGCCTACGACGGCGTGTTGGGGCGTGCCTGGCGCTTCAACGTGCGCGAGGCGTTCAATATGCTCTTCGCCGCCGGCTACATGGTGACCGACTTCATCGCCGAGCACCACGAGGGCCGCGCGCGGTCCTTCTACGCGCTTGTGCCGCGCGACGGTTGACACGGGCCTCAGGAAAATCGATGTGGGCCGGGCTCAGCCCGGCCCACTTTGTTTCTGAGAATCGGCCTCAGAGCTCGCCGATCGCCGCCGCCTGGACCCCGACGTCGGCGTCCCTGGCCAGATGTGCCAGTGCCGCCGCGCCATGCGGGCTACCCAGGGCGCGGAGCCCGC
>DKKP01000345.1 GCA_002455335.1 Anaerolineales bacterium UBA6663
GGCTCGACGGGGGCCGCCGTCGGGGTGGGGCCGGCGCAGGCCGCGAGGGCCGTGGCCAGGATGGTCACCCCGGAAAACAACAAGCGTGTGGCTTTCATGTGTCGTCTCCTCCAATCGTGCGGAACAAAGATGGATGGACAGGATCGTTCGGCGCGAACACGGGTCGGTCGTGCGCCTCCTCTCTTTCTCCGATCAACGCCAACGCAGCACATGCGCGTGGAAGGCGGCGTTGAATGCGTCGAGCTTTTCGATGTATGGCGCGTGTCCGGCGTCGGTCAACACAACTTCGTTGATCATCCCGCCGCCGCGCGCGTAATCGGCCAGCACGGCTCGGATCTGGCTCACCATGGGTTGGGGCGGATAGGCCTCGGCCCCAGGCCACCCGGGCAGCAGGCCGCGGCTCCCCAGGAACCCCGGGTCCGACGCGGCCGTGTCTGAGACCAGCAAGTCGCTGTCGCCGCGGATCCACAGGATCGGCGGCTTGTGCGCGAGCCGCGCCAGCCCTCCGACATCGCCCGCGTATTTGGGCGAGAGCGCGTTGGCGGCGCCCCAGATGCCAGGCGCCACGAACGGCCAGTGCGGCGACGCGACTTTGTCGCCGGGCATGTCTTGCGGCCCGATATGCGTGGCGTTCATCGACTGCACGAGCGCGTCTTCGCGCGGTGAGATGAACGGCGGCTTGACGATCACGGTCCGCAGCGCCGCTCGCGGTGAGAACGGGCTCTCGCTGCTGAGATCGTTTCGGCTGATGCGGCGCAGGAGCTCGGGGTTTGCCAGCCCGCCGCCCGACCCGGCGAAATCGGGCGTCGTCGGGGTGCCGTCTGCGTCGCGCGTGCCGCCGAAGCCGTAGGGCGAGCCCGGGTCGACCTGCGTGGCGCTGCGGATCCGCTCGGGCCGATCGAGCAGCAGCCGCCAGACCACGTTGCCGCCCAGCGAATTCCCGACCACGTGAGCGTCGGCGATCCCCAGATGATCGAGCAGCGCCAGCGCGTCGTCGGCCAGATCGCCCAGGCCGCGCGTGGCGTCGATGTGCGCCGACGGGTCCGCGTCGCCAAAGCCGCGCTGGTCGGGGGCGATTGCGCGAAAGCCCATGGGCAGGCTGGTCATCACTTCTTCCCACCAGGTCGCCGACGACGTGTTGCCGTGCAGGAAGAGCACAGGCGCACCATCCTCGGCCCCGGCGAAGAGCACGCGGGTGGCGAGGCGGGGCGTCGTGATGGTCTCTGACGTGATGCCGGGGAGCGTGGGGATGGGCATGGCGTCCTCTCTTGCGATCAGACTATGTCATTCGTGACATATCTGGCCCGCAACTCCTGTTTGATCACCTTGCCATACGGCGAATAGGGCAAGTCGCCGAAGACGACGTGTTTGGGGATCTTGTAGCGCGCGAGCCGACCCTGACACAGCGTCAGCAGCTCGTCGGCGTCGGCTCGCCCGCCGGGCTTGAGCATGACGACCATCAGCCCGACCTCGCCCCATTTGGGGTCGGGCTGGCCGATCAACGCGGCGTCAGCCACGGCGTCGTGTTCGCGGAAGACGGCCTCGACTTCGGCGGCGTAGATGTTCTCGCCGCCGCTCTTGATCATGTCTTTGTAGCGGCCCACGATCGTATAAAAACCGTCGGCGTCGCGGCGGGCCGAATCGCCTGTGTGGAACCAGCCGTCGCGGATCGCCTCGGCCGTGGCCTCCGGGTTGCCCCAGTAGCCCAGACAGACATGCGGGCCGCGGATGAGCAACTCGCCGGCCTGGCCCTCGGCCAAATCGGCGCCGGTCTCGGGGTCGACAAGGCGCATCTCGCTGTGCAGGATCGGTTTGCCGACCGACCCGAGTCTGGTGACTGACTCATCGTCGGTCATGCTGAAGCAGTTGGTGCCGACTTCGGTCAGGCCATAGCCCTGGCGGAAGATCACGCCCTTGCGCTCGGTCCAGGCGCGGATCAACGCCGGCGGGCAGGGCGCGCCGCCGCTGATGAAGAAGTGCACGTGGCCAAAGTCCGCGGTCTCGAATGCCGGCGCGTTGAACCACATCTGAAAGACTGTCGGCACGCCGAGGATGACCGTGCATCGTTCGGAGACGATCAGGTCGAGCGTGGTCGTCGCGTCGAAGCCCCTGCTGAGTACGATCCGGCCGCCGGCATACAGGATCGGGGTCAGGAAAGCGAACAACCCACCGGCGTGAAAGAGCGGCGTGAACACCGGGGAGACGTCGTGCTCGGTCAGGCCCCAGCTGACCACGGTGCTGATCGCGTTCCACAGGATCTGACGATGCGGCAGCACAGCGCCTTTGGGCCGGCCGGTCGTTCCGGATGTGTACAGGATCGTGTAAGGCGTCTCGCCGTCGAGCGGCGGCCGAGCGGGCTCGGCCGCCGACGCCTCGGCCAGCAGATCGTCGTAGTCGAGCGCTCCTGGGGCCGCGCCACCCAGCGTGATCACGGTCGGCACAGCGATGTGCGTCTGTAGAACGCCAAAGGTCTCGGCGCAGTCGGGCCCGACGATCAACACGCGCGGTGAACAGTCAGCGACGATGTAGGCCAACTCGCGCCCGGTCAATCGCCAATTGAGCGGCGTGAAGATCGCGCCGATCTTGGGCAGGCCGTAGAGCAAATCGAGGAAGGCGACGCTGTTGTGCGCCAGGATGGCGACGCGATCACCGGGCTGCACGCCAAAGCGCTCGCGCAGCAGGTTCGCCAGCCGATTGGCTCGCGTGTTCAGGTCCGCGTAGGTATAGCGGATCCCGGTATCGACCTCGAAGAGCGCTTCACGGTCGGGCGTCAGCCCGGCGCGCGCGCTGAGCAGATCGGCGGCGTGCATATCGATCTCAGGTGCCCACCACGATCCCGCCGTCGACGCGGAGCGTGACGCCGGTGATGAACGACGCCTCGTCGGAGGCGAGGAAGACGTAAGCGTTGGCGATGTCGCGTGGCTCGCCCAGCCGGCCGAGCGGCGTGCGCGCGCGCATGCCGTCGAGCACCTTTTCGGGCATGGCCTTGACCATCTCGGTGGCCGTGAAACCCGGCGCGATCGCGTTGACGCGTACACCGTAACGGCCCAGCTCGCGCGCCC
The DNA here is from genome assembly GCA_002455335.1 of Anaerolineales bacterium UBA6663. Lineage (GTDB taxonomy): Bacteria > Chloroflexota > Anaerolineae > Anaerolineales > UBA6663 > UBA6663. The sequence goes on from DKKP01000345.1 coordinate 3,063, forward strand.
AGACCTTGGTCATGCCGATCACGCCGGCCTTGGTGGCGACGTAGTTGGTCTGGCCGAAGTTGCCGTCCTCACCGACGACCGACGAGGCGTTGAGGATCACGCCCCCGCCGCCGCGGATCAGGTGCGGCGCGACCGCCTGGGTGCAGTTGAACACGCCCTTGAGGTTGACCGAGATCACCAGGTCGAACTCGGGCTCACCCAACTGCTTGACGAGCTGGCCATCGGCCATCTTGACGAGCTGGCCGTCGCGCAGCACGCCGGCGTTGTTGACCAGCAC
>DKKP01000281.1 GCA_002455335.1 Anaerolineales bacterium UBA6663
TCGTCGCAGAAGCCCGAGAGCGTGATCACGGCCATGGACGCGTACTATCGGCGGCACCATGCCAATGTCCATCGCGGCATCCATGTGCTTGCTGAAGAAGCTACGGCGCTTTACGAGGGCAGCCGCGACAAGGTCCAGCGCTTCATCAACGCCTCGACGCGCGAAGAAGTCATCTTCACCCGCAACGCCACGGAGGCCATCAACCTGGTCGCCTACAGCTGGGCTCGGGCCAACCTGAATGTCGGCGACAGGATCGTTCTGACCGAGATGGAGCACCACGCCAACCTTGTGCCGTGGCAGATCCTGGCCGGCCAGATCGGTGTCGAGCTCGACTATGTGCCCGTCACCGACGACGGCCTGCTCGACCTCGACGCCTATGCCCGCCTGCTGTCCCGTGAGCCGAAGCTCGTGGCGTTCACGCACATGAGCAATGTGCTGGGCACGATCAACCCGGTCGAATCGCTGGCCGCGCAGGCGCATGCCGTCGGGGCGAAGGTGCTGGTCGACGGCGCGCAGTCGGTGCCGCACCTGCCGGTCGACGTCCAGGCGCTTGGCGCCGATTTTCTGGCGTTTTCGGCGCACAAGATGTGCGGGCCGACGGGCATCGGTGTGCTCTGGGCGCGCCAGGAGCTGCTCGAGGCCATGCCGGTATTCATGGGCGGCGGCGACATGATCCGCAAGGTGACGTTGGCCGGTTTCAAGCCCAACGAGCTCCCCTATAAGTTCGAGGCGGGGACGCCCGCGATCGCCGAGGCGGTCGGGCTGGGCGCCGCCGTCGATTATCTGACCGGGCTCGGCATGCCCGCTGTGGCGGCGCATGAGCGCGAGATGATCGCCTATGCGCTCGAGCGGCTGGAGGAGGTCCCGGGGGTGCGCGTCTACGGGCCCCCGGCAGATCGGAAGGGCGGCGTCGCCGCGTTCACGCTCGAAGGGGTGCATCCGCACGACATCGCCCAGGTGCTCGACCGCGACGGGGTTGCGGTGCGCGCCGGCCATCACTGTGCGCAGCCGCTCCACGAGCGTTTCGATCTGGCTGCGACCGCGCGGGCCAGCTTCTACCTGTACAATACGCGGGAAGATGTCGATCGCCTGGTGGTCAGCCTGTACCGGGTGAAGCAACTCTTCGCCTGACCGGCGTGCCCGCCGGCGAAAACCATGGACGACTTCTACCGCGAACTGATCCTCGACCACAACAAGAACCCGCGCTTCCGCGGCACGCTTGATCCGTACACCTTCACCTACGAAGACGAGAACCCGCTCTGCGGCGACAAGCTGCGGATCGACGTCCGTCTCGACGAGACCGGGCATGTCGCCGAATCGGCGTTTACGGGGCGTGGGTGTGCCATCTCGCAGGCCTCGGCCTCGCTGCTCATGGAGAAGATCCAGGGCGCGTCGCTCGACGAGTTGCGCGCCCTGAGCAAGGACGACGTCCTCGAGTTGCTTGGCATCGAGCTCACGCCGGCGCGTCTCAAGTGCGCCTTGCTCTCGCTCAAGGTCCTCAAAGCCGGCGCCTACGGCCTGAGCGACGACACCCTGCCCGACGCCTAATTCGCCAATCACAAATACCATGACACTCTACGACCAGATCGACCCCACAACCGCCGTGTACGTCGTCGTCGCCACGTTGGCGGAGTTGCCGAATGGCGCGCGCAAGATCGTCGAGGTGGATGGGCGACCGCTTGCGGTGTTCAACATCGCCGGCGCGCTTTACGCGATCGCCGACGTTTGTTCGCACGACGACGGGCCGGTGGCCGAGGGCGAGCTTGACGATCACGAGATCGAGTGCCCACGGCATGGCGCGCGTTTCGACGTGCGCACCGGAAAGGTGATGTCCTTCCCGGCCATCGTCAACATCCCGGCGTATCCGGTGCGGGTTGAGGGTGAGAACGTGCTTGTCGGTCTGCCCCCGACGGCCGCTTGAACGGTTCGTGGTTTCCCGGATGGCTGTGGTGAAGCCAGATCACGCGGCCACTGACGCCCAGGTGTGACCCGCCTGGGCGTGTTCGTGGTGCGTCAACACGCGTTCGCAAGGAATGTGTTTTGTGAAGGCTACCGGCAATCGTTATCTCCTCTTCACCGTCTTTGTCTCCGGCATGGTTGTGCTTGGGATCGAGATCTCGGCGCAGCGCCTCGTCGGCAACGTTTTCGGCTCGAGCAATCTGGTGTGGGCCAACATCATCGGCCTGATGTTGCTGTACCTGGCGGCCGGGTACTTCATCGGCGGGCGCTGGGCGGATCGGTCTCCTAACCTGCGCACCTTCTACACCATCCTGGCGGTCGGCGCCTTTCTGGCCGGGGTGACGCCCCTGATCGCGCAGCCCGTGTTGCGTTTCGCGGCAGTCGCGATGGGCAGCGTGAACCTGGCGCTCCTGGGCGGTTCTTTCGTCGGCACGTTGCTGCTCTTCGCGGCGCCGGTGACTCTCCTTGGTTGCGCCTCGCCATTTGCGGTGCGGCTGGCGGTGACCGATGCGGCCAGCGCGGGCTCGGCTTCGGGCCGGATCTACGCCGTCTCGACCATGGGCTCGCTGCTCGGGACTTTTCTGCCCGTCCTCGTCCTCGTGCCCATGCTCGGCACGCGCGGCACCTTCCTGACGCTCTCGGGCGTGCTGCTGCTCGTCGCCCTGATCGGGTTGTGGCGGGCGGATCCGCGGCGAGGGGCTCTGGCCCTGGCGCTGCCGGTGGTCCTGGCCATGGCCACCTGGCTGTCGCCCGCGACCACGCTGAGGCCGATCGAGGCACTCTATCCGGGTGCGCAACTGGTGCCCGGCTCGGAACGCGAATCGAGCTACAACTTCATCCAGGTGGCGCAGGCCGGCGACACGCGTTGGCTGTTCCTCAATGACAGCCTGATCTATCACTCGATCTACAACCCCAACGGCCTGCGCACCGGCGGCACGTTCGATCTCTTTCTTGTGGCGCCGTTTTTCAACGCGGCGCCGGTGACCGAGAACGATGTCCGAAGTCTGGCGCTGGTTGGGCTGGCGGCCGGGACGGTTTCCAAGCAGTACACGGCCGTCTATGGCCCGATCCCGATCGACGGCATCGAGATCGACCCGGCTGTGGTCGAGGTCGGGCGGCGCTACTTCGACATGAACGAGCCGAACCTCAACGTCATTGTCGGTGATGGGCGTTGGGAGCTCGAGCAATTGGAGGGTGGGTATTCGGTCATCGGTGTGGACGCCTATCGACCGCCCTACATCCCCTGGCAGCTCACCACCCGTGAGTTCTTCGCGATCGTACATGAACGTCTGGCGGACGACGGCGTATTGGTGATCAACGTCGGCCGGACTCCCGGTGATCGCAGCCTGGTCGAGGCGCTGGTCGGGACGCTGGGCGCGGTCTTCCCGTCGGTGTACGTGGTCGATGTGCCCAACACAGGGTTCAACTCGATGGTGTACGCCACGAAGCAAGTAACCGATCCGGCCAATCTCGCCGCCAATCTCGGGGCGCTGCCTGGCGATGCGCACCCTTTGTTGCGGGCGGCGCTGGGCGACGCGGTCGCCAACCTCAAGCCCACGCCGACCTCGGCGACCGTCTTCACCGACGACTGGGCGCCGGTTGAGCAGTATGCGGATGCCATCGTGCTGGGGTATTTCCTCAACGGCGATACCTCGGACCTTGGGCGGTAGCCCGAACGGGTGATCACCGGTTTGGGGATGACGCCTGTCACATCGTTTGCTGCCTGAACCGGTCTGATTGCTGTCAAGCGGCAGTGGCGCGATCGGCGGCCCGGGCGGATAATCTCACCCGGCCTGGTGCCGGGTGTTGTCGGGCGGCGCAAGCACGACCTGTCAGCGTACTCTTTGCCGCCAGAATCCGCGACTGACAACTCGCCCGTGCATGTTTCACGGCTGTTCAAGGGTGAACGGCGGGTCCGGCTGTACAATGGGGCTGTTTCGGATGAAAGCAACGATGCCAGAAAGCGTGGCCTGGGTGCTGCGGATCTTGTTGGTCCTGAGCATCCCGGTCGTCCTCAGCTTGACGAATGTGCGGCTTCTGATGACGCCGCTCTTCCCGGACGTGATCTACAACCTGCCCGGGTTCCCGGCGGATTTCTATGGCTTCACCAAGGCCGATCGGCTGTACTGGTCGAAGCTGTCGATCCAGTACATCTTGAGCGATCCGGCTGCTGGCGATCTCGCGGATTGGAAGTTTCCGACGGGCGTCATGGCGCCGCCCGAGTCGGCCATCCACTACACGGCCGAGCGCGGCCCCGATTACTTCTACAATGAGCGCGAAGTGTCGCACATGGTGGATGTGCGGGTGGTCACGGCTGGGGCGTTGCAGGTCTGGGTAGGCGCGCTGATCGTTGCGGCGCTGGCTGTGGTCGGGCTGGCTCAGTGGGGCCCGGTTGGGGCGTTGCGCGGGGCTTTGATGCTTGGCGCCGGTCTGACCATCGTGCTTTACCTGGGTCTGGTGGCCTACATCGCGATCAACTTCGATTCGCTGTTCGTGACCTTCCACAAGATCTTCTTTGCCGACGGCACATGGACGTTCTTGTGGTCGGATTCGCTGATTCGTCTCTTTCCGATCCAGTTCTGGGTCGGTGCGTTCACGTTTGTCGGCGTCGGTGGGCTGGTTGAGGCCGGCCTGATCGCTGTCGGCGCGTGGTGGTTGATGAAGCCGTAATCCATCCTGGGAGGGATGACATGTCCACTCGGAACCTTGACAAGATCTTCAAGCCCGAACGTGTCGCCGTCATTGGGGCGAGCGACAATCCGTCGAGCGTTGGCTACAACGTTCTGCACAACATGATCGGCACCGGCTATAAAGGCGCGGTGTACCCGATCAACCCCAAGCGCGACTCGGTTCAATCCATCCCGGCCTTTCCGGATCTGGCGAGCCTGCCGAAGGTTCCGGATCTGGCCGTGATCTGCACGCCCTCGACGACGGTGCCGGGTTTGGTGCGTCAGGCGGGCGAGGCCGGCATCCGCGGCATCGTCATCATCTCGGCCGGCTTCCGCGAGATCGGGCCTGAGGGTGTGGCGCTCGAGGAGCAGGTCAAGGCCGAGCAGGCCAAGTTCGATGGGATGCGCATCATCGGCCCGAATTGTCTGGGCGTGATCGTGCCGCCGCTCAAGATCAATCTGAGCTTCGCCAATGCCGGGATGCCCAAGGCGGGCAACATCGGCTTCATCTCACAATCCGGCGCGCTCTGCACCTCGGTGCTCGACTGGGCATTGGTGCAGGATATCGGCTTCACCTATTTCGTCTCGATCGGCAACATGCTGGATGTGACGTTTGGCGATCTGATCGACTACTTTGGCGAGGATCCGGCGACCGAGTCGATGATCCTGTACGTCGAGTCGATCCCGAAGCCGCGCGACTTCATGTCGGCCTCGCGCGCGTTCTCGCGTGGCAAGCCGATCGTGGCCTACAAGTCGGGTCGTTTTGCCGAGTCGGCCAAGGCTGCGGCCTCGCACACGGGCGCGTTGGCCGGTGAGGATGCTGTGTACGATGCGGCCTTCCAGCGGGCTGGCATCGAGCGCGTGTACGACCTCGACGACATGTTCGACTGTGCGGCGCTGCTTGGCCGGCAGAGATTGCCGAAGGGTGATCGGTTGGGCGTGGTCACCAATGCCGGTGGCCCGGGCGTTATTGCGACTGACAAGTTGATTGGCGAAGGTGGCAAGCTCGCGACGCTATCTGACGAGACGTTGGCCAAGCTCAATGCGACGTTGCCGGCCTTCTGGTCGCACAACAACCCTGTGGACGTATTGGGCGATGCCCCGGCGCAGCGTTATGCCGAGGCGATGAGCATCACGTTGGCGGATCCGAACGTCGATGCGGTGCTCGTGATCCTGACCCCGCAGGCCATGACCGATCCGACCGAGACGGCGCGCATCATCGCCCAGGCGGCCAAGAACAGCACAAAGCCGGTGCTGGCGGCGTGGATGGGCGGGCAGGCGGTTGCCGAGGGTCGGGCGATCTTGAACGCGGCCGGCGTGCCCTCCTATGTTCGCCCAGGGCCTGCGGTGCGGGCCTTCATGCATCTTGTGTCGTATGCGCGCAATCGGGATGTGTTGTACGAGATCCCGAAGGCTGTGCCTGTGGATGTCGTGATCGACGAGGTTGAGCGCAAGAACCTGATCCCGGCCGATCTGACGGCCGAGGAGCCTGTGCTGTCTGAGGCGGCATCGAAGAACCTGTTGGCGGCTTACGGCATCCCGGTGATTCGGCCGGAGGATGCGCACACGGAAGACGCGGCTGTCGCGTTGGCGGCCAAGATCGGCTATCCGGTTGTGCTCAAGGTGCTCTCGCCGCAGATCACGCACAAGACGGATGTGGGTGGTGTGGCGCTCAACCTGCAGACCGAGCCCGAGGTGCGGGCGGCCTTTGACCGCATCGTCAAGAGTGCGAAGGCCAAGCGCCCGGATGCGGACGTGCTCGGTGTGACCGTGCAGAAGATGGTCGACACCCGTAACGGCACGGAGTTGATCGTTGGTGCGAAGTGTGACCCGGTGTTTGGTGCGATTCTGCTGGTCGGCATGGGTGGTGTGACGGCCGAGCTCTATGCGGATCGGGCGTTGGGATTGCCGCCGCTCAACGAGCGGTTGGCGCGCCGGATGGTGGAGAGCCTGAAGTCGTACCCGTTGCTTCGGGGATATCGTGGGCGGCCGTTGGCCAACCTCGACAAGCTGATGGAAGTGCTGATGCGCTTCTCGTATCTCGTGGCGGACCATCCGGAGATCAGCGAATTGGACATCAATCCGTTGCTGGTTGGGCCGAAGGACGTGATCGCGCTCGATGCGCGGGTGGTGGTGGACACGGCGACGTTGGGGCAGCCGGCGCCGCGCAAGTATTCGCATCTGGCGATCCGGCCGTATCCTGAGGAGTTGGTCACGGAGACCAAGCTCAAGGATGGGACGGAGGTCGTCTTGCGCCCGATCCGGCCTGAGGATGAGCAGCAGTGGCGTGAGCTCATCATGCGCTCGTCGGCGCAGACCTTGCGATATCGCTTCCGCTATCTCTTCAAGGAAGCCACGCATGAGTTGGCGGCGCGTTACGTCTTCACCGACTATGATCGTGAGATCGCGATCATGGCGCAGGTTTGTGAAGAGGGCGTCTGCAAGTTCGTGGGTGCGGTGCGGTTGGTAGCTGAAGGTGATGCCGAGAGTTGTTCCTATGCGGTGCTTGTGGAAGATGCCTGGCAGGGGCGGGGTGTTGGCCGGGTGTTGACCGATTACGGCATTGAAGTGGCCCGCAAGTGGGGCTTCAAGCGGATCACGGCTGAGACCACGCATGACAATGCGCGCATGATCCGCGCGTTGCAGGAGCGGGGTTTCAAGCTCGAGAAGAGCGAGGGGACTGAGGCGTTGTTCGTGAAGGAGCTGTAGTCCTCTTCGTGGCGAACCAGGCGGGTTGATTCAGGGTGGGCCCATTGGGATCTGGTGGGCCCGCCCTGTTGTTTCTGGTCGCCGCCGCGTTATGGAAACTTGCTTTCCAGCGATGACTGATTGAGGACTCTCGATCGGTGTGGTGGGCTAGTCTTGCGTGATGGAAGTCCGTTTGACATTAAAGCCTGGGCAGCGGGGCACCAAGAAGTTGGTTCAGAAGTATGGAGATCGGCTGATCTGTGTACGTTATCGCTATGACGCGGCTGCGGGGCGGCGGTACAAGACTGTGGAGTTGATTGAAGAAGCCGGTGAGTGGGTTCCGTCGGAGGGGTTACGGAGTTGGGACCGGTGGGTTGGGGTACGAGTGGGCTGGGATGAGCGTCGGGTCTGCAAGGACATTCGCATAGCGGGTGGCATCTGGGACCGGCGTAACCAGTGGTGGCGGTTGCGTTACCGGCTTGTCCGACTGCTCAAGCTTGAGGATCGCATGGTGGAGCTGCGGTAGGCGGGATATGCCGGTATATCCCTTACTCTGCCCTGGAGCCATCATTCATGTGGGTATATACTGGTAGATTATTCGATCTGGGTGAATACAGTCTACTTATATGTTAGCCGGCCTCACGGGCATAGGGGAAGGCCGCCTGAAGGTGGAGTGCTATGGGTGTGATCATCGAGGTCGGCAGTATTGTGTTCGCGATCGCTGTCCAAATTGGTGTTCAACTGGTCTTTGGTGCTGTGGCAATTGCTTGGGTCAACGGCCGTTCTGACTATGACACGTTCCGGCGATGGCGCGCTGCATTCTGCATAGCCGCACTGTCATTGATCATGATCGACGCCATGAGTGGCTTCGGGCTACTCCTGATCCAGTTTTGGCCGTCACTTGCATCGCAGGATCCTGCAGGTATGGTTACACATACCGTCCTGTCTCCACTTCTTGTATTGTTGGGGGCGGGGATCGGCATCGGTAGCGTGCCCTTTGCATTGGTCGTGCTCGTGGGTTCGGCCATCCAGATACAACTCGGGGCTGACACGTTAGCGGACTGGTT
>DKKP01000351.1 GCA_002455335.1 Anaerolineales bacterium UBA6663
CCCCAAGCCAGCGGCCGCGAGGCGCCCCGCCTCGTGGGCGCCTCGGCCGGTGCGCACAAGCATCGGCGCAACCCCGGCCGCCAGGCCCGCCTGGACATCGGTCAGCGCATCGCCCACCATCACCGACCGCGTCAGATCGATCGACCACTCCTCAGCCGCACGGAGCAGCATGCCGGGCGCCGGCTTGCGGCAGCGCTGAGGTTCGTCGTTTCGCTCAGGGCAGGTGTAGAACGCATCGATCCGGCCGCCCGCCGCCCGCGCCCAGCGCGCCAGATGCGCGTGGATCGCCTCCACAGTTGCCTGGGTTATAATGCCTTTTCCGATCCCGGCCTGATTGGTGACGACGATCACAAGGTGCTCGGGTCTGGTACGACACAGGCGGCCAACGGCCTCGAACGCCCCGGCCAACGGGATGGCTTCGCCAACCGAGCGAACATAATCCGGTTTGTTTTCGATCAGCACGCCGTCCCGATCCAGAAAGAGCGCGGGACGGCGCTGGGGACGCGCCGAGTTGATTTGTGCCATTGGGCCGCATTATAGCGAACGAGATCACGCATGAAGGTCCTTATCACAGGCGGCGCCGGGTTCATCGGCTCGCATACCATGGATTTGCTGCTGGCACGCGGGCATGAGGTGCGCATCCTCGATGCCCTCGAGCCCCCGGTGCACCGCGACAGGCAGAAACCCGACTACATCCCGGCGGACGTGGAGTTCCTGGTCGGTGATGTCCGCGACCGGGCCGCCTGGGAAGCAGCGCTGGTCGGCGTCGATGCGGTCTTCCACCTGGCCGCGTATCAAGACTATCTGCCCGACTTCTCCAAGTTCTTCCACGTCAACGCGGTCAGCACGGCCCTGCTCTACGAGATCATCGTCGAACGCCAGCTCCCGATCCGCAAGGTGGTGGTGGCCAGCTCGCAGGCCGTGTACGGCGAGGGCAAATACGTGCGCGCCGACGGCCAGCCGTTCTACCCCGGCCAGCGCCCGGCCGATCAGTTGACCGGGCATATCTGGGAGATCCTGGACCCCGAGACCGGGGCCCCGCTTAGGCCCGACTTCACCGACGAGAGCGGCGTCCGCCCGCACAACTCGTACGCGATCAGCAAGTACACCGAGGAGCAGATCGCGCTCAACCTCGGCCGTCGCTACGGAATCCCATCGGTCGGCATGCGCTATTCGATCGTTCAAGGGCCGCGCCAGTCTTTCCGCAACGCCTACTCGGGCGCGCTGCGGATCTTCGCCATGCAGACCCTGGCCGGCGAACGCCCCGTGATCTACGAGGACGGTCTGCAGTTGCGCGACTATGTCTACGTCGGCGACGTCGCCGCTGCGAATGCGCTTGTGCTCGAGGACGCGCGCGCCGACTACCAGGCCTTCAACGTCGGCGCCGGCCGCACCTGGACTGTGCTCGAGTTCGCGCGGATCATGGCCGAGGCCGCCGGCCGCCCCGAGCTCGAGCCCGTGATCCCGGGCGAATACCGCTTCGGCGATACGCGCCACATCTTTTCGGCGATCGACAAGCTCCAGGCGCTCGGCTGGCAGCCGCAGGGCGATCCACAGCGCAGTTGCCGCGATTACATCGCCTGGGCCGGCAGCCAGCCCGATTTCGGCAACTACAGCCAGGCCGCGCGGGAGCATATGAAGAAATTGGGGGCAGTCAGGTAGTCTATGTAGTCTAGTAGTCTAGTAGTCAGGTAGTCGGGTAGTCCTCTTTGTTGATGCGCCTCCGACTACCCGACTACGCGACTACCCGACTACCTGACTACCCGACTATCCGACTACTAGACTACAAGACTAACCCATGGACTCCATCGACCTTTACCTCACCGAACTCGAAACCGTGATCCGCGAGCTGTCGCGCGACGAGGTGCGCGCTGTCGCCGACGCGCTGATGGCCGCACGCGCGGCCGGGCGCACGATCTTCATCATCGGCAACGGCGGCTCGGCCGCGACCGCCTCGCACATGATGAACGACCTCAATAAGTTCACGATCGTGCCCGGCAAACCGCGCTTCAAGGCGATCGCGCTGACCGACAACGTGCCGTTCATGACAGCCGTCGGCAACGACGCCTCCTATCACGACGTGTTCGTCGAGCCGCTGACGAACCTGATGGCCGATGGCGACACCCTGATCGCGATCTCGGCCTCAGGCAACTCGCCCAACGTGGTCAAGGCCGTCGAGTACGCCAAATCGCGCGGCGCGACGATCATCGGCTTCTGCGGCCGGCCGGGCGGCAAGCTCGCCCAGCTCGCCGACCACAAGGTCATCGCGCCCAGCGACCGCATCGGCCAGCAAGAGGACGTGCACATGATCCTCGATCATTGCCTGTCGTTCGCGCTGCTGGAACGGGTCAAGCAGGGTTTGTGATTTGCGATTGGTGATTGGTGATTGGCTCCCGCCGTAAACCCGTGGGCATTGCCGGTCACGACTCACCAGCAATCGCAAATCACCAATCACCAATCGCAAATGCTATCCGTCGTCATCCCGGCCTACAACGAACGCGAGCGCCTCGGCCAGGGTCTTGCGGAGGTGCTCGCCTTTTTGAATCGGCACACGCCCGATTTCGAGCTGATCATCGTCGATGACGGCAGCCAGGATGGCATGGCGGACGTGGTCAGGGCCGCGATCGCGCTTGAGCCGCGGGCGCGGTTGATCACGTATAAGGCCAACCGCGGCAAGGGCTACGCGGTGCGCACCGGCGTACTCGACTCGCACGGCGACCCCGTGATCTTCATGGACGCCGACCTCTCCACCCCACTGAGCGAGATCCCACGCATCCTCGAACGCCTGGCCGTCAGCGGCGCCGACATCGTCATCGGCTCGCGCGGGCTGCCGGAGGCCGACATCCGCCAGAAGCCCCCGCTCGGGCGGCGGATCGCTTCGCGCATTTTCGACGAGATCAAACACGCCCTGGTCGGCCTGCGCGGGCTGCACGACACCCAGTGCGGGTTCAAGGCCTTCCGCGGCAACGTGGCACGCCGGCTCTTTGACCTCAGCCGCGTCGACCGCTTCATGTTCGACGTCGAGATCCTGTACCTGGCCGAGCGCGCCGGGCTGAGCATCGTCGAGTTCCCGGTGGCCTGGGCCGATATGCCCGGCAGCAAGGTGCGCTTCCTCGAAGGCGTGATCAACATGTTCCGGGATCTCTGGCGCATTCGCCGCATGCATCCCGGCGAGATCGTGGTCGAGCGCGAAAACAGTCGACGGGCGACCGATGAGGAGCGTCAGGCGTCAGGCATCACCCGCCAGTGACGCTGCCGCGACAGCTGCGGGCCGCGTCTGCGGGCCGCGTCTGCGGGCCGCGTCTGCGGGCCGCGTCGACGCGCGGTTGGCCCGGGTTGCGTTCTCCGCCCGGCGGCGTATCCTTTCCGGCAACCCCTCTCGGTCTGGTGAAAGACACCTATGCCCACACATCACGCCCAACTGACGCCTGACGCCCGCCGCCTGACACCTCTACGCGCCCTGATCACGGGCGGCGCCGGGTTCATCGGGAGCCACCTGGCCGAGACCCTGCTCGGTTCCGGCGCGCGGGTCGTGGCCGTCGACAACCTGTCGACCGGGCGCTTCGAGAACATCGCCCACCTGGCCGAGCGGCAGGACTTCCAATTCGTGTTCGAGAGCGCGGCCAACGAGACCGTGATGGATCGGCTGGTCAGCGAAGCCGACGTGATCTTCCACCTGGCGGCGGCGGTCGGCGTCGAGTTGATCGTGCGCGACCCGGTCTGGACGATCGAGACCAACCTGCAGGCGACCGAGGTCGCGCTGCGGCTGGCGCGGCGCTATCGGCGCAAACTCGTGCTGGCCTCGACCTCCGAGGTCTACGGCAAGAGCGCGGCCGTGCCCTATCGCGAGGACGACGATCGCGTGCTCGGCCCGACCACAAAGAGCCGCTGGAGCTACGCCGAGTCGAAGGCGATCGACGAGTTCCTGGCGCTGGCCTATCACAAACAATTCGGCGTGCCCGTGGTGATCTGTCGCTTCTTCAACACGGTCGGGCCGCGCCAATCGGGCAGCTATGGCATGGTCATCCCGCGCCTTGTGGCGCAGGCGCTCAAGGGCGAGCCGCTCACCGTGTACGGCGACGGCAATCAGTCGCGTTGCTTCTGCAACGTCCGCGACGTGATCAAGGCCGTGACGGCCCTGGCCGCTGCGCCGGCCGCCGAGGGCGAAATCTTCAACATCGGCTCGCAGGAAGAAGTCACCATTCGCCAGCTCGCCGAGCGCATCGCGGCGCGCGTGCCCGGCGCCTCACGCGAGGTCCGCCTGATCCCCTACGAGCAGGCTTATGAGGTGGGTTTCGAGGATATGCTCCGCCGGGTGCCCGCGATCGACAAGATCCAGGCCGCGATCGGCTGGGCGCCGACGACCCGACTGGATGAGACGCTGGACGAAGTCATCGCATGGAGCAGAGAGCGCGGTGCGTAGTGCGCGGTGCGTGGTGCGTGGTGCGACGCTCCCGCGCTCCCGCGCTCTACGCGCCCCGCTCCCCGCTCTCTTTCGTCCCGACCGCAAACACCTCACGCTCGAAGAAGTAACGAAACGGCGGCAGGCCAAAGAGCACCTTGCGCGCCAGGCGGAACAGGCCGCTCTCCTGGCGGTTCTGCGGAGGCGACTCGAGCCACGCGCGCACCGCGCGAAAGCCGGCGCGGCGCAGGTTGGCCGCCAGGCTGAACTGGCTCTGCTCGTTGACGTGCACGTCGGCGTTGGCGGCGACATTCAGCAGCCGCGGGTCACGCGGGTATTGCGCTCCCTGCCCCATCAACACCCGCACCCCGCGCACAAGCGGATACGCATAGCGGTCATACCAGACATTCGGGGCGGTGTGCACCACGATCATGCCGCCGGGCTTGAGCACGCGGCGCGACTCCCGCAGACAGAGGTCGAGCTCCCACGGGAAGAGATGCTCGACCACATCGAAGATCAACACCCTGTCGAACGCGCCATCTGGAAAGGGCATCAGCTTGGCGTCCGAACGCGCCAGGCCGGTCTCAGCCTGGAGGGCCTGCTCGCCGGCCAGCATCGTGCGCGCCAGATCGAGCGCGACCGGCGAGTAGTCGACGCCATAAGCGGCCGCCCCGAGCTCGGCGCAATGTCGCACGATCTCACCGCGACCGCAGCCCAGGTCGAGCACGCGCATCCCAGGCCGGATCTCGGCGACCGCGAACGCGGCGTTCAACCGGCGCGAGAGCCGCTGCCCCTGGCTTTCGGTGAATTCGGTGAAGCCCTCGCAGGCGTTGAGGAAGTACTCCTCGGTATAGAGCTCGGGGGGAAGTGAACGCTTATCGTTCATGTGGACCCTTTATTATAGCCGGAGGCGTCTGCGGATCTGAGCGACGAGCCAGGCGACCTCGCTGATCCCGAGGCGTTGTGCCAGCCAGAGATAAAGCCCGGCGCCGACAAGGCCCGGAAGGCCCGCCTGAAGCAGATGGCCCAACACACCGGCCGGGAGCGGCAAAGCGCTGACGGCCAGCAGACTGGCCTGTGTCGCCAGGCTCATCGCAACGCCGGCCAGCAGGATGCGGCCAAGCGTCGGCCATAGCCCGCTGCCCTGAAAGCCGCCGATCCGGCGCGAAAGCAGCCAGCCTGTGACGCAGGCGTGCACGATCTGTTTCAGCGCATCGGCGATCATCAGGCTGTAGAAGCCAAACGGCCCGCGGAAGATCAGCGTCGCGCCGATGTAGATGAAAACCGTGAGCACGCCGACCAGCGACGGCGTCCACGTGTTTTGCTGGGCATAAAAGGCGTTGATCAACAGCAGATCGACAGCCGCGAAACTCAGCCCCGAGAGAAAGATCTGGAGCACGGCCGCGGTCACCTGCGTGTCGGCTGCCGTGAACTGGCCGCGCTCGAAGGCCGTCGCAACGACCGGCTCGGCGAGCACGAACAGACCGAGAGTCGCCGGCACGATCAGGCCAAGCACAAGGTTCAGCCCCTGCACCAGCGTCGGGCGGATCTCCCGCCCCCCTGCCGCCTGCCGCGCCAGCGTCGGGAGCACGGCCGACGACACGGCCACGCCGACCAGGCCGAGCGGCAGCTGGTATAGCGTGGTCGCGTAGTTCATCCACCCGATCGCGCCCGTGAACTCCCAGGCGACGCCCAGGGCGAAGTAAATCGAGAGCTGAGAGATGATCGTGCTGACCACGATCGGCAGATAGAGCCTGAGCACGCGCCGCAGCCCGGGATGGCCCAGGTCGGGCCAGAGGCGCAGCGCCGTGAGGCCGTCGCGGATCCCGGGCAATTGCAGCACGACCTGCAGCGTTGCGCCGAACAGAAGGCCGACCGCCATCGCGGCTACGTCAAGCCGCCCGGCCAGCAGCACCGTGGCGATCACGATCCCGGCGTTGAAGACCGTGGTGCTAAAGGCCGGGAGCGAAAAACGCTTGAGCGCGTACAACAGGCTGGTCAACACGCCGGCCAGGCTCATCAGCACCACGGCCGGAAGCATCAGCCGCAGCAGATCGGCGGCCTGGGTCTGGGCGTCCGGGTTGTGCTCGCGACCGAGGAGGCTCACCAATGCCGGCGCCAGCAGGATCAGCACAGCCACCAACGCGCTGACCCCGGCCGCCGCCACCGTCAGCACGGCGCCGGCCAGGCGCCAGAGCTCCCGACGATCACGCCCCTCGGCAGCGTAGGCGCTGAACACCGGGACAAGCGCCGAATTGACAAGACCGCCGGTCACGAGGTCGTACACCTGATTGGGCACAGTCAACGCCAGCTGCAAGGCGTCGACGTGCGCGCCCGTGCCAAACAACCCGGCCTTGA
The DNA here is from genome assembly GCA_002455335.1 of Anaerolineales bacterium UBA6663. Lineage (GTDB taxonomy): Bacteria > Chloroflexota > Anaerolineae > Anaerolineales > UBA6663 > UBA6663. Next base: position 6,761 of record DKKP01000351.1, read on the forward strand.
CCGCCTCACGGACGTAGCCGAGCACGCGGCTCGAGACATTGCCCAGGGCGATCCAGGAGGCGCCGCGCGCAATGTCGCCGGTTGACTCTGTTTGAGGGTTGGGGCTTTCCATAAACGCAACCGGTTGTGGGTCATCGACACGGGCTGCTGGCCGATTGTAGCAGCCACAACCAGGGCCATCCAGCACACGCCATGACCATCGCACGCGGACGCCCGGGTCGACCTATCGTCTTCGCATGCGCCTCTCCGCCCCGCCGCTGACCGTCGAAGATCCCGAATCCGATATCGCTTCCGATTGGCTTCTCGCGCCGATCGCGGCAGTACTGGAGATCCCGGGCCGCGTGTGGATCGTGGCCGCCTTGTTGTTCGTCGGCGTGACCGGGTTGCTGGGTTGGGAGCTCGCGCGCAGCAATTCGGATCTGGGTGGGTTGGCACGGCCGGAATTCACCGACCTGGCCTTCACGGACAACTACAAGCGGTTGACCCAGGCCAGCAGCGGCCAGAGTTGGGCCATCACTTACGAGCCCCGGCCGCGCACGACGTTTGTCGGCATTGTCCGGCACGTCGAGCACTGGCGCGACGCCGCGCTGCCGTTTGTCACGCACGACGTGCTCGTCACCACGGGCGACTACGCCGACTCGCGGCAGGTCAACGCCAACGTCTTCGATCACCACTTCACCTGGTGGGCCGACGCGCAGCCGACGGGCACGATCAACTTGTTGCACATCCTGCCGCTCGATGAGGCGATCTACGACGAGCTGCTCGGCCTCGCCAGCTGGCAGGAGGTGCGCATCGCCGGCCCCGAGATCCTGCGCATCGACTACCTCAACGCGGATGGCCACGCCACAGGCGCCTACTGGCAGGATGCCGGCTGCAACACGATCCTCGTCACCGACGTAGAAATCCTGACGCGCTAAAAGATACGAAGGCCCGGCGGGTCGAGGCGACCGGCCGTGCTTTCATAAATGATCCTTGATCGCGGCGGCCGATTTTTGGGTCATGCCGGAGACGGTGAGCAGATCCTCGAGGCTGGCAGCGCGGATGCCCTCGAGCGAGCCGAAGCGACGAAGCAGCGCGCGCCGGCGAGTCGGGCCGATCCCCGGGATCGAGTCGAGCTGCGAGGCCAGGCCGATCTTGTTGCGCCGGGTGCGATGCGCGCCGATGCCGAAACGATGCGCCTCGTCGCGCACGCGCTGCACCAGGTAGAGCGCAGGCGAGCGGCGCGGGAGCAGGATGCTGTCGGAGCGCCCGGGCCGGAAGATCTCTTCCTGTTGCTTGGCCAGGCTGCAGACCGGCACAGCCTCGCTCAGTCCGAGTTCTTGAAGCACCTCGACGGCAACGCCGAGCTGGCCCTTGCCGCCGTCGATCATCAGCAGGTCGGGCAGACGCGCGAAACTCTCGTCGGCCTTCTTGCCCGGCCGGGTCGGCAGGTTGGGCACGTCGGCGGGCGGCCGTGAGGCGTCGAGGTAGCGCTGGAAGCGGCGTGTGAGCGCCTCGCGCATCGAGGCGAAGTCGTTGGGGCCCTCGACGGTCTGGATGTTGAAGGTGCGGTAATGCTGCTTGCGCGGCACGCCCTGCTCGAAGACCACCATCGCCGCGACCATGGCCACACCCTGCGTGTTCGAGATGTCGAAGCACTCGATCCGGTTCGGCGGCTTGGCCAGCCCGAGCGCGCTCTGTAGCTCGGCCAGCGACTGCTCCTGGCGCACCGTATCGGCGTCCCACTCGGCCTTGAGCGTGGTCAGCGTGTCTGCCGCGTTCTCGGCCGCCATCTTGACCAGATCGGCCTTGACGCCGCGCCGCGGCACGGTGAGCAGCACCTTCTCGCCGCGCCGGCTGCGCAACCACTGGGTGACGATCTCGGCCTCGGGCATATCTTCGGGGAGCACGACCTCGGCGGGCACGTAGGCGGCCTCGCTGTAAAACTGCTCGACGAACTGCGTCATCACGTCGACGTCGGCGGCCTCCTCGGTGCCCTCGAGCACGAAATACTCTCGGCCGATCAGCTTCCCGGAGCGCACGAAGAAAACCTGGACGCAGGCCGTGCGCTCGTCGCGGGCGAAGGCGATCACGTCGCTGTCCATCTGTTCGGTGGTGACCACCTTTTGCTTCTCGACGATCCGCTCGATCGCCAGCAGCTGGTCGCGGAGCTGCGCGGCGCGCTCGAAGGCGAGCTCGGCCGAGGCCTTGGCCATCTCACTCCGGATGCGGGCCACGACCGGCTCGGTATGCCCGCGCAGGAAGCGGCCGAGGTCGTCGATCATGGCCCGGTATTCGTCCTGGGTGACGGCGCCGATGCATGGGCCCTGACAGAGCTTGATATCGAAGAACAGACAGGCGCGCGGATCCTGTCCGGTGATGACGCGATCGCACGTAAGGTACGGGAAGATCCGGCGCACGACGTCGAGCGTCTGGTACACGGCCCAGGCGCTTGTGTATGGGCCGAAATAGCGGCCTCCGTCATCCTCCATGCGTCGGGTGACCGTGACCTTGGGGAACGGGTCGGCGGCGTGGATCTTGATGTACGGGTAGCGCTTGTCGTCCTTGAGGCGGATGTTGTACTTCGGCCTGTGCTTCTTGATCAGGTTCATCTCGAGGATCAGGGCCTCGAGCTCCGAACCGACCACGATGTACTCAAGATCCGCGATATGCCGCACAAGCTCGCGCGTCTTGGCCGAGTCGACGCTCTCGTGGAAATACGAGCGGACTCGATTGCGCAGGTTGATGGCCTTGCCGACGTAGATGATCCGACCCTGGGCGTCGTGGTAGAGGTAACACCCGGGCTTGGTCGGCAGCGTGTCGAGTTTAGCGCGAAGTTGGTCCGAGACGGTCATACGTCCGAGATTATATCCTCTCGAACAGGTGTGCTGACATCGGCCCAGCGGATGGATGGGCGCGGATTCGAACCCGCGCCGTGTGCAAGCACGTGTGTGTGCTGTGGGCGAACCGCGTGGCGGCCAGACGCCTCCCGCCCGGGCCACCCGCACGCCGGGCTCAACGCGCACGGCCTATAATCCCCTGATGCATCGCCACCTGCAGCGCTGGCGCGTCTGGCACCTCGCCCTGGCCGTGATCGTGCTGGGCTTTGGGTTGCGCGCCTATCGGCTCGACAACAAGAACCTCTGGTACGACGAGGGCTTTTCGGTATTCATGGCCCGACAGCCGCTGACCGAACTGCCCGAAGAAACGGCGCTCGACGTCCATCCGCCTGCCTATTTCGCCGTGCTTCACGGCTGGCGCGCCGTGGCGGGCGAAAGCGCCTACGCCCTGCGCTTCCCGTCGGCGCTGGCCGGCGTGTTGACGCTGGCCGCCGCGTATCGACTGGGCCGACGGTATCTGCGCGGCGGGGCCGGGCTGGCCGCGGCGGCGCTGCTGGCGATCCATCGCCCATCGCTGTGGTACAGCCAGGAGATCCGCATGTACGGGCTCGCGCTGTTGCTCGCCCTCGTCGCGCTGGCCTGCGCGACGGCCTGGGTCGATCGCGGCGGCTGGCGTTCGCTGCTAGGTTACTGCCTGGCGGTCTCGGCGGGCATCCACACGCTATATCTCTTCATCCTGGCGCCGCTGGCGCTCAACGTCGCGCTGCTCGTCGTCTGGACGCGGCGTGGGCTGCGCCAGGGCTGGAAGCCGGGTCTGGTCTGGATCGGGGCCCAGATCCTGACAATCGCAAGCACCCTGCCCTGGCTGATGTATGCGCTCACGCTGCGCCCGAATCGCTTCACCCAGGCCGATGTGGCCGGGCCGCTCGACGTGCTCGGGTTGTGGCTCAACACCTGGCTGGTCGGCACCGGCGTCGATCTCTGGTCGGCGACGCCGCTCTACCTCCTGGCCGCAATCACCGTGGGCCTGGCCGGGGGGGTGGCGTGGCGTTCCCGTCGAAGGGTCGGGCTGCCGGCCGTGCTCTTCATGACCGCGTCTCTGGTCGGCGCGCTGGCCACGGTCGGCGTGGTGTGGGCGCTCAACGTGCCGTCGCCCATTCAGATGACGTTCACACCTGCGCCGCGCTATGTGCTCATGCTGACCCCGTGGGCCATGCTCGGTCTGGCGATCGCGCTCGACGGGCTGCTCACACACCGGCCACGCCTCGGCCTCGTGCTGACAACGGCGCTGACGATCGGCATCGCCTGGCCCGTGCCCGATTACTACGCCGACCGGATCCTGCGCGACAGCTATCGCTCTGCGGCCCTGACTCTTGCAGCGCAGCGCGGCGTCGACGATGCGCTATTGTTGCACAACGACAACACGTGGCCCGTTGTGGATTTCGACCTCGGGTCTGCGCCGCGCGCCGGAGTGCCCAATGGGTTGGCGATCGATGCGGCCAACGCGGCAGCGATCGCGGCGCCGTTGTGGGACGCGCACGCCGCGGTCTGGGTGCTTGTCACGCGCGAGTCGTTGCAGAATGATTTCGATCAACGGATCATCGCCTGGTTCCAGCAGCGGGCCGTCGCCAGTCGGATGTGGGATTTCAGCCCGGATGCGCGGCTGTGGGTCTTCGCGCGGACGGCGGAGCGGGCCGCGACCCTCGACGCCCTGACGGCGCCGCCGCCCGCAACGCGAGTTGTGACCATCGCCCAGGGCCTGGATCTCGTGGCTGTTGAGCAGGCGGTCACCGAAGTTCAGATCGGTGAGACGTTGCGGCTGTTTCTGTACTGGCGCGCCGACGGCGCCCAGGCCGGGCCATCGTTGGGGCTCCGGCTTGGCAGCCTGTGGGGCGACACGGCCGACGAGATCCCGATTCAGGTGCCTGACCTGCCGGGCGGCCTGCTGCGCCAGCAGGTCGATCTCCCGATCCGGCCCTATGTCGGGGCCGGGCACTATCGCGTCGCGCTGACCTCGGGCATCGGCGGCGAGGTGCTTGACCCATCGCTGGCCCAGTTGAGCGTGCTCGCGGCGGCTGGTCTGCCGGCGGCCGGCCCGCCGCCGCCGAACGCTGTGGACGCCGTCTTCCAGAATGGGCTGGCGCTGACCGGCTGGGACGCCACAGCCGGAGAGTCGGGTTTGATTGTGCGCGTCACCTGGCAGGCCGCGAACGTGATCGATCGCCGCGCCAAACAATTCTGGCATCTGGTCGGCCCGGAGACCGATCCCACAGTGCGGGCCCAGATCGACGCCGAGCCGCTGAACGCCCATCCGCCGCTCACGGCCTGGCCGCCCGGCGTATCCGTGCTCGATCAGGCACACTTCGCGCTACCGGACGATTTGCCGCCAGGCCGCTATACTATCTGGACCGGTCAGTACGACCCGATCACGGCCCTGCGCCTCCCGGTCAACACCGCGGCCGGCATCCCTCTCGGCGATGCTGTGGCGCTCGGCACTGTGGATCTTCCTTGATGACTGACTCAGTTGCACAACGGCTTGGCGAATTGCTCAAAGCGCGCGGCCAGTGGGTAGCCACTGCCGAATCCTGCACAGGTGGATTGATCGGCGATCGGATCACCGACATCTCGGGCAGCTCTGCATGGTTTCGAGGCGGCGCGATCGTGTACCACAACGACGCCAAACAGCGTCTGCTTGGCGTCTCGCAAGTCACGCTGCAGCAACAGGGTGCGGTCAGCGAGGCCGTCGCGATCGAGATGGCGGCCGGCGCGCGCCGCTTGTTCGATGCCGATTACGCATTATCGGCGACCGGCATCGCCGGGCCTGACGGCGGCAGCCTCGATAAACCCGTCGGCCTTGTCTACATCGGATTGGCGCTCCGCGAGGGCGTCTGGGCGCGGCGCCATATCTGGGAGGGCGATCGACGCGCCAACAAGGCTCAGACCGCCGATGCCGCGCTGACGTGGCTGCTCGATCATCTGACGCAATCGGCGCTGCCCACCGCGCTTGTCACGCCCGGGCGTTCGGTCCCCAAACACAACGTGCTGCGTGAGCCGACCGAGGTCGAGGCCATCTTTGCGCCGAGCGGCAAGGTTCGCGTCCTGCGCTTCACATGGCAGGGCCGGGCGTGGCCGGTCGTCAGCCAGGGCCGTCAGCGCGACACGGGCGGTGAGCTGCGCACGCTCGTCATGACCACACGTGACCGCGTCTACGAGCTGCTTTTCGAACGCAGCACAGAGAAGTGGTTCATCACACTCGCATCCGAAGAGCGGCTGGCGGCCTAGGGATTGCCGATTGATGATTTCTGATTGCTGATTACGGATCACGGACTGCTAACCGCTAACCGCTGACGGCCGCTGCTACGAAAGGTTGGGCACGACCACCCGCACTAACGCCCAGGCCGCGAAGAGCGCGAGGGCCGAGATGCCTGAGAGCGAGAGCGCGGGCTCGAGCCAGGCCGGGATCGGCGTGAGCCGTTTTGCGAGCGCCAGTGTGAGGCGAACCCATTCCCGAAGACCGGCAGCGCCGACCAATGCGAGCGGGAGCAGCGCCGAGTAAAGATAGCGGCCCTGGAATTGTTGGAAACCCAGGTTGTAGTAGATGAAGACACCGGCCGTGCTCAGACCAAGCGTGGCAATCAGCGCCAGTGACCAGCGCTGGTCGATCGTCAGCGCCCGCGCCGCGCGCGCGAACGCGATCAGGCCGCCGAGAAGGGCGACGGCTGTCGTGACCATCAGGATCTTGACGGTGCGGGGATCGAGCGGCACGCCCATCCAGCCGAATTGACCCCAGAAGCTCGTGAACGTGGTCTGCAGGCCGGCGCTCATGTAGGGCGTCAGGCCGCCGGCGGCCAGGATCCCGGCCGCCGCAGTCGGCTGCCCGACGACGATGCTGTTGTGATGCGCCCCGCAGACGAAGTCGGCCGGGCCGCACACGACAAGGTTGCGCCCCCAATACAGGGCGCCCAGCAACAGCGCCGGGATGACGATCAGCAGTCCGCGGCGCGCAGCCTCGCGCAAGCCGAAGCGTCGCCACTGCCAGAGCAGCAACACGCCCACCACCGGGACAAGCACATATGCCCAGACCTTGGTCAGAAAGGCCAGGCCAAGCACGAGTGGCAATGCGCCCGCCCAGGGTCGTCCGAGCGGCTGCGCAGCGCGCGCTTCGCGCACCGCGAGCCATGCGCCGGCGCACACCCAGAGCTCCGAAAGGGAGTCGTTGTTGACGCTTGCCAGGATCGCCAGATGCTGCGGGATGAACGCGATCAGCCCGACTGTGAGGGCCGGCAGCCACGAGCCGGGCCGGGCAAGCGCGCTCAGTGCGAGATAAGCGAAGATGAGCGCACCCGCGCCGAAGAGCACGGAGACCAGGCGCACCGGCAGCAGCGCCCCACCCCCCAGCCAGAACGCCGGGACCGCCAGGATGTAATACAGTGGCGGCTGGTAGTCTTGATACTGGATCCGATCCAATTGCGCATCAGGCGGGAAGCCGGCGCTGATGACCTGCGACAGGTAGTCCTGATCGTAGTCACCCGGCGCCAGCACTGGCAGCGCGCCGGTCTGCGCGATCTGGCGGACCACGTTGTAGTGGGCGGGTTCGTCGGGCGCCTGCCACTCCGGCGTCAGAGCCGCGTAGCCCGTCGCCAACGCGAGGTAGCCGATCAACACGGCGGCGAAAGCGATGCGTTGCATAGGGGCATTATAGGGCGTGGTGCCGCGAACGAGGAGCGTCAGGGCGTGATGCGTGGTGAATGGTGAGTGGAGCGTCGAACGTGGTGAGTAGAACGGGGGCGAGCACCTCGCGGCCCGGTGCCACACAGGTCTCCTTCCGAGCGCCGCGCCCGGCGGCCATGAGGCGCGCTCTCCGAAGTGCGCCACTACAGGCGATACTCAAGGGCGCGACATGTCTCGCCTTCAGGGCATGCAACCAGACGGCGCCTTGCTGCAACTATCCTATGAACGTGGATGATCCGGTTACGCACCTCGTGGCCAGGGCGCGACGCCATGATGCCGAGGCCTTTAATGAGCTGTTGTCGCTCAGCCTGCCGTTGGCGCGGGCCCTTGTCACGCGAATGCTGGCAGACGCAGCCGAGGTGGACGACGTCTTGCAGGAGGCATGTTTGCAGGCCTGGCTCGGCCTCGACGGCCTGCAACGTCCAGAACGGTTTCGGCAATGGCTGGCCGGCATCGCGCTCAATCTGACACGGATGCGTTTCCGTGCGAAAAGAACGCAGGTTCTGCTTGAGGCGGAATGGGGTGCTGGCGTCCGGTCGATCGAGTCAATCATCGAGGCGGCGGAGTCGCTGCATGCGCTGGATCAGGCCCTGGGTGACCTGCCAGAGCTGGCGCGAGCAACTGTCGCCGCGTTCTATCTCGAAGGACGCTCGCTGCCCGAGATCAGCGCGAGCACCGGGACGCCCGTCGGCACGCTCAAGGCGCGTCTGTCACGCGCCCGACATACGTTGCGGTCGGCCCTTGCCACGAACGAGCCGGGCGCCAGCGGAGGAACTGGCATGATTGAAGTCACTGTGCAGTCGATCCTGACCCAGGAGCCGCCCACCGACCCGGCCAATCCGAGCCGCGTCTTGATCCTGAACACAAAGGACGGCGCCCGCGTCTTGCCGATATGGGTCGGGAGGGCCGACGGCGACTTTCTCGCTCTGCAACTCAGTGGTCAGGCCCTGCCGCGCCCACTCACGCTCAATTTGCTCGCGCAGATCCTGGATCTGACCGGGACGACCCTGCACCAGATCGCCATCAACCGTCTGCACGACGAGGTCTTCTACGCGACCCTGTCGCTGACAATCGCTGGCCAACCGCAAACGATCGACGCCCGGCCCAGCGACGCCGTCGACCTGGCTCTGCTCAAAGGTGTGCCGATCTTCGTTTCACCGGAAATCCTGGAGAGCGAGGGCGTGCTCAGCGACGTCCTCCACGCGCACCTAACCGCTGGCCTCAAACGAGAGTCGAACGAGCCCGTGTCCTGGGTGCCGGCTGTCCCGCCCGAGTGGCCACCGCGGAGGTAGCGTCGAGCGGGGTACGTTGTCCGGAGTGCGGAGTGCGTTCCCTGAGCACGCTCCCGCGCTCCCCGCTCTGCGCTCTACGCTAAAATCCCCGCATGGCCATCCTCGTCGCGCAGGACGTGATCGTGCGGATCCGCAGAGGGGTGCGTTACCCGGGACCGGGAGTGCAGCGCCGCGTGTTGCTGCGTGAGCGCGACGGCGACCGACTGGTGCATCTCTGGGCCGGCGCCGACGACGGCGACTTCGCGGCGCTGGCGATCGCTGGCCAGACGCCGCCGATCGCCACGATCTACGATGTGGCAGTGGCGACGTGGAGGGCAGCGGGTCTGAGCCTGAATGGCGTGTGGCTCCCCAACCCTGAAGACCCGGCGCGGCTGGATCTCATGGGTCAGGCCGGGCCGCTGCCGCAGATGGCCGCGCCGGTCGACGCGGTCAACCTGGCGCTGCGCTGGCCCGCGCCGATCGAGACGCCCGACTCTGGGCTGGCCGAGTTCGGCATCCCGAGCGCCGAGCTCTGGGAGACGCTGCTGGCCGATGAGGCTGCCTTCGCGGCCGAGCTACGCGATCATCTGCCGCCCGACCTTGGGGTCGCCTTCCCGGGATCCGATGAACTCGAATGGCGCTCGATCGTGCCGCCCGAGTGGCGGTTGTATCGTGGTGCGTAGAGCGTGGGAGCGTGGAGCGAGACTCGCTCCACGCTCCACGCATCATCCGCCCTGTCCCAATCGCTGACGCTCCTCAACGGCCACGCTCTCCTCAAGTTTCTTGAAGAGCGGCCCGGGTTGGCGCAGGGCCTGGCCAGGTGTGAGCGTGCTCGGGGCCCAGGCCGCGGTCACGCCGGTCGGGTCGTAGGTCAGGCCAAGGTGGTTGCGCGTGCTTTCGGCGTAATCGACGACCTTGTGCTCGCCGGCCAGCTTGCCGTCGTAGCCCAGGAAGCCGTGCAGCTTCTGCGACGTGAACGGCAGGAACGGCGCGAACAAGATCTTGAGCGAGTCGATCGCGCGCAGCGCGACGTAGATGCTGCGGCCGGCAACGGCCTTGTCGGTCTTGATCTGGAACCAGGGACCGTTGGCGTCCAGGTACTTGTTCACCTCGGTCGCCAGCGCGACGACCTCCTCGAGCGCGGCGCGCAGCTTCACGGCCTCGATCAAACCGCCGACCCTGTCGAAGCCGCCCTCGATCCTGGCCAGCAGAGCGCGATCGGCCTCGGTCAATTCGCCGGGCTCGGGCACCTGCCCGGCCCAGTGCTTGTTGGCGAACGAAAGGACGCGGTTGCACAGGTTGCCCCAGGTCGCGACAAGCTCGTGGTTGTTGTGCTGGACGAACTCATCCCAATCCCAATCCGCGTCCTTGCTCTCGGGCATGATCGCCGTGAGGTAGTAGCGCAGCGCATCCGGGTCGTAGCGGCTGAGGAAGTCGAGGCCCCACACAGCCCAGTTGCGGCTGCCGCTGATCTTCTGGCCCTCGAGGTTCAGGAACTCGTTGGCCGGGACGTCGTACGGCAGGTTGATGCGTTTGGTCGGGTCGTCTTCGTACAGGCGCTCGATGCCAAGTAGCTCGGCCGGCCAGATCACGGCGTGGAACGGGATGTTGTCCTTGCCGATGAAGTTGAAGATCTTGGCCGCCGGGTCGTACCACCAGTTCTTCCAGGCCTCGGGCCTGCCGTTATTCTTGCCCCACTCGATCGTGGCGCTGAGATAGCCGATCACGGCCTCGAACCAGACGTACAGGCACTTGCCCTTTTCGGCCCAGCCCTCGACCGGCACCGGGATGCCCCAGGCCAGGTCGCGCGTGATCGGCCGCCCGCGCAGATCTCCGCTGTCGACCTGGGCGATCGAGGGGTTGAGCACCTGCGGGCGCCAGTGCGCCTTATCGGTGTGCAACCACTTGCTGAGCTCGGGCGTCGACTTTGCCAGATCCAGATAGTAATGCTCTGTGTCGCGCAACTCGAGCGCGCTTGTCGAGCCCTTTGCGCGCGGATTGATCAACTGCGTGGCGTCGAGCAGGTTGCCGCACTTGTCGCACTGATCCCCGCGCGCGCCCTCATAGCCGCAGATATAGCAGGTGCCCTCGACGTAGCGATCCGGCAGGAAGCGGCCCTGCTCGGGCGAGTACCACTGCTTCTCGATCTGGGTGTAGAGGTAGCCGCGCTCGAGCAGGCGCAGGAAGATATCCTGCGAGACCTTGAAGTGGTTTTCGGTGTGCGTGCTCGTATACAGGTCGTACGTGATCCCGCACGCCACAAACAAATCGATGAAGTGCTTGTGGAAGCGCTCGTAGACCTCGAGCGGGGTCTTGCCCTCGGCGTCGGCGCGGACGGTCACCGGCGTGCCGTGCGAATCGGAGCCGGAGACCACGAGCACGTTGGCGCCCTTGAGGCGATAGTACCGGGCGACGATATCGGCCGGCAGGTGCGACCCCACGATGTTGCCGACATGGATCTCGGCGTTGGCGTAGGGCCAGGCGATGCAAACCAGGATGTTCTCGGTCATGACGAATACTCCAGCGGCATTGTACAGGCTAGGCAGAAAACGGGGCGCCCGACGGGCC
>DKKP01000376.1 GCA_002455335.1 Anaerolineales bacterium UBA6663
TTCATGGGCGTGCGGATCTCGTGGCTCATATTGGCCAGGAACTCGCTCTTGGCCCGGTTGGCGGTCTGGGCATCTCGGGCGAGTTCGCGCGCCGTGGTCAGCGCCTGCTCGAGCTCCTTATTGGTCGCCGCCAGGATGCGCTCCATCGCTTTGCGATCGGTCAGATCGGTGAAGATCACGACGGCGCCGAACGCGCCATCGTCGAGACCGCGAAGTGTCGAGGTCGTCAAAAGATCGACGAACCGACCGTCCGGACGCGTGTGCCGCAACTCGAAGACAGTGGTCGGGTTCGCGCCGCCGCTTTGCTTCCAGAGCTCGATGACCTCGGCCATCCGCTCAACCGGGATGATGACCGAGAGATCGGTGCCGATCATCTGATCGGCTTCCGCGCCCAACATCGCCGCACCGGCCGGATTGATGTAATCGCACGTGCCATCCGAGCCGAAGACCACAACGCCCTGGCCAAGCGAGTTGAGGACAAGCTGCGCGAAATCGCGTTCAGCGCGGACCTCGTTCTGCAAGGTCTTGCTTGCCGTGATGTCCTCGATCAAACCGATGACCTGTCCCACGGCGCCATCCGCATCGCGCTCGAAGACCAGGCTTCGGCCGCGCAACCAGCGCCAGGCCCCATCCGCGGCCCGCAGCCGATACTCGTTTTCGAGGACCTCGCCATCGGCTAACGCCAGGGTCTTGCGGAACTCGGCCGGGAACGTCGCGCGGTCTTCAGGGTGAAGGTTCTCGAGCATGAAGGGCTGCCAGCCCTTTTCGCGCGCCATATCAGTCGGGTAGCCGAGCAACACGGGCAGTTCGCGGTTGGTGTAGATCACGCCGCCGTTGACCGACTGGTTGTGAAGGTCGAGCACGTAGAGCACGCCGGGTACGGCCTGGGCGATCCGCGAGCGCAGGTGCTGGCTCTCGGCCAGATCGCGCTCCATCTGGCGCATCTGCGTGATGTCGTCCCACACCACGAGGATCTGGGTAGGTCTATCCTCAGTATTCCGCAGGAAGACGCGATAGCGGAAGAGCAGATCGTGCCATTCACCGGCGTCGTCGCTGACCCGCAGATTGACGGTCAGCGCTTCGTTATCCGGCAGGTGCGGGATCGCGCCGAGCGACCGCTCAAAAAGCGCCTTATCGTTCGGGTGGACGCGTTGGCGGATGAGTTCGGTCACGCGCAGTCCGGTAGCGGCTGCGGCTACATGATCGAGCAACCCTGTGTTGACGCGGTTCGCATAGATAGCCATCTCGCTGGCCACGTCGATGACAAGGACCTGGCTCGGGATTGCGCCGGCCAGCTGTGTGATGAATCGTTGGCCGGCCTCGACCTCGAGCTGGGCGCGTTTGCGCTCCGTGATGTCCAGGTTCTGGCCGACGAACTCCCGTGGCGATCCGTCGTTGCCCAAGATCGTGCGCAGGGTCAGTCGAAACCAGATCTCGCCACCACCGACGCGGTTGAACCGATAATCGAAGGTCCACGGTTCGGAGTGGGGTAGAGCCGTGTTCGTGTAGGCGCGCATCCCGGCGACCGCCGGCTCGCGGTCGTCGGGATGGATGTGGTCGAGCCAATTTGCTGCACCTGTGGCGAGGTCATCGGCCGTGATCCCGGACAGGCTCTCGACGTTTGCCGAGTTGAAGACGAAGCGCATGCCGACCGGAGATGCGGCGTCTGGAACGGCGCGAAACAAGGCGGCGGGGCTGTAACTGACGACCGCATCGAGTTCGCGCTGATTCTCAGCCAGGGCCTGCTCGGCGTTCTTGCGCGCCGTGATGTCGAGACATTGGCCGTGCAGCTCCGTCGGGTGGCCGGCGCCGTCGAAGCGAACCGAGAGCGTCTCCTGCAACCAGATGTAGTGACCCGTGTTGTGCCTGAAACGGTAATCCCAGACGACCGGCATCGGCGTGTCGCTTGGGAGCGCGAGGAGCGCCTGGGTATCGTGTCTGACGCGCTCTCGATCGTCTGGGTGAACGCGCGAGAGCCAGAGCCCCGGGGTGCTGTCGAGCGCCTCAGCCGTGAATCCGAGGATGTTCAGCGCGCTCTTGCTATGCAACTGAAAGTGCCAGTCCTCGTCTTTAGCCCGATTGGGCACGGCTCGAAACAAGACAGCCGGGTTGTTGCTGAGCATCTCCGAAAGCTGCTGCTCTCGATCGCTGAGCGTCTGCGAGATCTGACGCTCGCGTGCGATTAAATCGGTCTGTCGCCCGACCAGGCGATGCGCGACTTCCGCGAGGCCAAACAACGTCAGCGTGCCGATGACGACCACAAGTATCAGGCCGGCAGGGCTGGTGTGCGTCTCGATCAGCGTCGGCAGGATCAGCAGATCGAACAGCAGGATGGAGAGGGCGTAAACGGGGCGGGGATACCAAAGCGCCGACACGAGCACCAGCGCGAAGTACACGAATGCGCCGAGGCCGAGTAGATTGAAAGTGTGGACGATATAGCCCAACGCCACGCCCAACGCCAGGTAAACAGCAAGGAACACGGGGGCCGAAGGGCGATTGAAGTGGATCTTCATGGGTGGCCAGTTTCCGCCAGGCGCAGTGTGACACAGCTGCCGGGCGACGCTCCATTGGACAATAGACTAGCCGGCATCGATCGTCCGTAAAGGCGGCATAAACGCAGCGTAAAGGCCATCGAAAACGCATAAGGGCCGTCGTCGATGGCGCTGACGGCGGGCTCGTGGCCCCCGCGGCTTCCGCCGACTCGAAGCTTCGATCGGCTCGCATACAATCAAGGCGCGCTCGACACCCACTCTTCGGGCGCAAGGGGGATGAAGACCATGTCTGAGCAACAACCGCTGGCGCGCAGCACACCCGAAGCGCAGGGCGTCGACTCGCGCGGGGTGCTGGCCTTTCTCGATAGCCTCGAGGGCGCGTCGTTCCAGCTACACAGCCTGATGATCGTGCGGCGCGGTCGCGTCGTCGTCGAGGGTTGGTGGCGGCCTTTTGCGCCCGGTCAGCGACGGTATCTCTACTCGCTCAGCAAGAGCTTCACGTCGACGGGCATCGGCCTGGCCGTTGCGGACGGATTGTTGAGCGTCGACGACCGAGTCGTCGACTTTTTCGTTGACGACCTTCCGGCCACGGTCAGCCCCAACCTGGCGGCGATGCGGGTGCGCGACCTGTTGACGATGTCCACCGGGCATGCCGAGGACACGACCCCGGCGATCTTCGCGCCCGGCGTGACCAACTGGGCGCGCGCGATCCTGGCGCTGCCGGTCGACTACAGGCCCGGCGAACGCTTCGTCTACAACAGCGGGGCGTCGTATCTGTTGGCCGCCATCGTCCAACGTCGCACCGGGCGGATGCTGCTCGATTTCCTTACCGAACGGCTGTTGACGCCGCTCGGGATCACGGGCGCGATCTGGGAAGCGTGCCCGCAGGGAGTCAACACCGGAGGGTGGGGGCTCAGCCTGAGCACCGAGGACATCGCGCGCTTTGGTCAACTGTATCTGCAACGCGGACGTTGGAACGGCGCACAACTCCTACCCGAGGCCTGGGTCGACGAGGCCACAGGCGCGCGGGTGCGTAACGACGGCGACTATCGTGCGCTTGAGCCGATCGACTGGCGCCAGGGATATGGCTACCAGTTCTGGCGCTGCCGGAACGGCGCGTATCGCGGCGACGGCGCCTTTGGGCAGTACGGCATCGTGCTCCCTGTGCAGGAGGCCGTGATCGCGATCACGAGCGAGGCGCCCGACATGCAGGCCGTGCTCGATCGGGTCTGGGCGCATCTGTTGCCGGCGATGACCCCGGCCGACGCGCTGCCGACCTCGCCCGACGCCGCCCGCCTGGCCGAACGGCTCGCGACGCTCGAGGTCGTGGCGCCGGCAAGCCCGAGCCCGGCCCGACCATCGCCCGATCATCTCGGCCGGGNNATCTCGGCCGGGTTTTTCAATTCCAACCCAATCGTTCCGGGCTCGTTTCGGTTCAGATCGAAGCGACCTCCGAGGCGTGCCGGGTGAGCCTCGTCGATGCCCAGGGCGTTCACAACCTGGTCGGCGGCTACGCAGGCTGGATCGCCAATCGGGCTCAGCTTCCGATCTTCATCCCAACCCTGATCCATCTGGGTTCGGGCGCATCCCCGACTGAGCCACTGGATTTGTTCATTTGGGCTGCCTGGCAGGACGCGCACACGCTTGTGCTCACGGCGCAATACCGCGAGATCGCGCATCGCGAGACGCTGACGTTTCGCCTCTCGGCCGACGCGCTCCGTCTCGAGCTCGCGCACAGCGTGGCTGACCCAGCCAACCCGATGCTGGCGGGGCGCGAGTTGGTCTTTGTGGGCACGCCGCTGATGTGATCCGGTTCGTTCGCGTGAGTCGTCGCGGGCCGCCAACAACCCGGACAATCGGCGCGGGGTTGTGGGCGGCCCGTTGTCGCGGAGAGGCTATTGACCGAGATAGAGGATGTCGCTCGTGCCGCGCTCCTTGTTCTCGCCGAGCGGGTTGTTGACGACGCGACCGTTGAAGTACATGGTCGAGGAGCCGCCGCCGTCGATGTTGTAGGCCTCTGTGGCGCCAAGCGATGAGAAGATCTGGGCGAACTCCTCGAGTGTGACGCCGCGACTATAGCCTTGCTCGCGGCCATCGACGACCACGAAGACGAAGTGGTTCGCGTCGATGATGCCGATGCCGGTGCGGGGATGCGAGCCCTGGATCGAGTGATTGCCGAAATTGGTGTCGACCTCCACCGTGTCGAGGTTCGCCACGATTTGCGAGTCGTCGACCAGGGCCGGGCCGAAGGAGAGCGTGTTCCATACCCCGGCGGCCAGAAGCGCCTCGGCGCTGGTCTGGGTCTCGTCGTAGACCTGCATCGTCCCGTCGGTGTAGAATGCCAGGCCGGTGCGGGCCGGCAGGTCGCGGAAGATCACGCCGTTGCGGATGATGATCCCGTCGTCGCGAAAGCCGTAATAATCACCGTTGATCGCGAAGATCGCCTCATTGGCAAGCGCGATTTCCGACGTGTACTCGATGATGTTCTGACCGAAGCTGTCTTTGGCGAAGGCGCTGGCCAGTTGTGGGGCGTCGGTCAGGACGACGTCGGCGACGAAGTACGTGACCGTGTCGTTGCTGCTGCCCGTCGTGACCTGCTGGATGGCAATCGAGTAGGCGCCGCTCTGATAGTTCCAATCGTCGCTGACTGTCGCGGGTGTGGCCGTCGCGGCGGCGGCGGTCGCAGAGGCTTCGGGTTCGGCCGTCTCGGTCGCTGCTTCGGAGGGTTCCGGCTCGGATGTCTCGGCCTCGGTCGGTGAGGCCTCTAGGCTCTGCGCCGAGGCCGCGCTGACATTGGCGATCTCGACGTGCTCGATCAGATAGCGATCGGCCAGAGCATAGAGGATGCCGCCGATGGCCAGCACCGCGGCGATGGCGACTCGAAGGATAGGGGTTTTCCTGGATGTGCGCATGGTCGTTGTAAGGTAGAGTCTTTCTGTGCCGCGCGCCTGCTGCGCGTCTGGCTCTCCTGGGCGGCGCCGCGCGGCGCCGTCTGATTGGCCGACAGTTTAGGGGGCATAGGTTCAGAAACGGCTAACAACAGTCTGGGCGCCGGCTAAGAAACCGGCGCAACGCATTGCCTGATGGTTGTTCCTTCTTGAAGCGGAATCGAACGTGCACAAGCTGAACCAGATCCGAACAACTTGCGCCTACACTCGGGATCTATGGACACGCTGATTGAGTGGTCACTCCAAAACCTCGCGGTGTACGGCGCGCCGACGCTGCTTTTCCTCACCTTCATCGGTTCGCTAGGCATCCCGTTCCCTGTGACGATGGTCGTGATCGCGGCCGGCGCACTCGCGCGTGCGGGCATGCTCGATTGGCGGCTGGCGTTCGTGGCTGCCGTGGCCGGCGCCATGCTGGCCGACCACAGCGAATACCTCGCCGGGCGTCTGGCGCAGCCCGGGTTGCGCCGCCGCTTTGGCGAGACGGCCCTTTGGCGGCGGGCTCAAACGATCTTCGAGCGCCAGGGCGCGTGGGCCATCCTTCTGACGCGCTTCTGGCTGATGCCGCTGGCTCCGGCGATCAACATGATGGCCGGTGGTCGCTATCCAGTTGGGCGCTTCTTCTTCTATGACCTGCTCGGGCAGTCGCTCTGGGTGTTGCTCTACGGCGGGCTCGGCTATTTCTTCGCGGCGCAATGGGAATGGATCAGCCAGGCGGCCAGCGTCTTCACCTGGGGCTCGCTGGCTGTGGCCGCTGTGGCGCTGGGCGTTTATGCGCTGATCCGACGCCATCGCTTCGGTGGTGGCGATGGCCAACGCGTGATCGTCTCGCGTGCGACCCGAGCCCGGCTGATCCGCCCGTTGACGCTGCGCGCCACGGCGGCGGCGGTGCGACGGTTGCGGCCGGCATCGCGCCTGCCACGACAACGCGTGGCCGCGCGCCGGGCGCTGATCGGCACACGGCAAACCGACGATGCGGGCGGGCTGTGTTGAAAGGACGGGCGGCGATGGCGAAGGTGCTGGCCGTGATCCCCGCTTATAACGAAGCCGAGCGGATCGCGCCCGTGGTCAGGGCGACGCTGCGGCATGTGCCGGCTCTGGTCGTCGACGACGGATCATCCGATACGACTGTCTCTGTGGCGTCCGACGCCGGCGCCGAGGTGCTGTTGCAAGTGCCCAACCAGGGCAAGGGCGCGGCGTTGCGCGCGGGGTTCCGGCGGGCGTTGGAGCAGGGCGCCGATGCCGTGATCACGCTCGATGCCGATGGCCAGCACGATCCGGACGAGATCCCGCGCTTTCTCGAGGCCTTTGCGCGCGGCGGCGCAGACCTGATCGTGGGCAATCGCGCGTTCGACAAAATGCCGCCGATCCGCCGTCTGGCCAACACGCTCGGACAGACGTTGTTCTCGTGGGCGATGGGCCAATCGATCCCGGATAACCAGTCTGGCTATCGGCTGCTCAGCCGCCGCATGCTCGAGCGACTGCTCGACCACAGCGAAGCCGGCTTCGAGTTCGAGGTCGAGATGTTCGCGACCTGTGTCAAGAACCGTTTTGGCCTGAGTTGGGTGCCGATCCGTACGATTTACGCCGGCGAGGCGAGCCACATCCACCCCTGGAAACATACGGTCAACTTCATGCGGATGGTATGGACGACGCGGCAGCGGATGCGTTCATCGGCCGCCGGGTGAACCTCAGGACCTCAAGCGCCTTATGGATGGGCCGGCTCTCGGTGTACGTCTCCCAGATCAGGCCGCTGAGATAGTTCTCGATCATTAGCAACGAGCAGCCCTTGTCGATGCCGTAGAGGTCGCGGCTGTACCAGGCCGGCGAGACCGCCAGGTTGTACGCATCGTAGAACCCGTACGGTCCCCAGGTCTGCGGGTGGTCGCGCACCAGATGCGCGGCCATCGCGAGCACCGGCTCAGGCGCAAATGGCAACGAGGAGAGCGCGCCATAGATCGAGACTGTGCCGTTGGGCTTCGGCGCTTCGCGTGTGGGCGGGGCGCCCGACACATCGTAACCCCACGGGCTGTCGCCGCAACTGATCCCCCAGCTCTCGGGGCCATAGGTCGCGAACGAACCCGCCTGAGCGATGCAGTAGGCGCGGTTGGCGAGCGTCGCCAGGCGCGTGTTCTCGAACCAGTCGACGCCGTCGGGGTCGAGGTAGCGCCGGGTGTCGAGCCAGGCCTCGCTGAACTGGTATGCGAACAGGTTGCCGCCCGGGTTGAAGATGATCGGCCGACCCTCGAACAGCGCGGTATCGCGCTCGAACCCGGCATAGAGCCTGCGGGCCAGATCGGACTCGAGCCGCGGCGCGGCCTGGAGGTACATCATCTTCTGCTCGGCGGCCATATCCCAGCGGCTGATGAACCCGGGGTCTCCCGTGACGTAATCGCCGCCGCGATCGGGGTTGTAGGCCATGTGGAAAAGTGCGCGCTCCGCATGCTCGAAGACAAGGAAGCGCCAATCGACGCGCTCGAGCAGCCGTGCCGCCAGATCCGAGATCGCCGGGTCGCCGAAATAGGCCTCGGCCGTGAGCACGCCGTTGAGACACAGGGCTGTGTCGATCGTCGAGTACTCGCACTTCGCCAGGCGGGAAGCCGTCTCCATATCGAGGAAGTGCGCGAAGAAGCCCCTGTGATGGCTGGCGCGTTCGAGCAGCGTGTCGAGCGTGCCACGGACGATGGCCTGGGCCGAGCCGCGCTCGATCAGCCCGCGCTCGGCCGCGATCACCCAGGCGCTGAGCGCAAAGCCCACGGCCGCGATCGACGCGACCGATGGATCCTTGGTCGAGTCGACGGTCAGGCCATAGCCTGGGCTCCCGGGTTTGAGGTTGGTGTAGTCTTGAAAGAACGCGATCGAGCCCGCGATCTCGCGGCTGAGGATGTCGTCGGGATGCATGGCACCGATTGTATCTGGCTTGCTAGGCAAGCACGCGTTGTCAGAGTGTTCTATTGCCGCGAAATTCACGAATTGCACGATTGTGGCTGAACAATGGCGCGCCGCCGTCGCCCCTGGCCCCGAGGACTCCTCCTGGCGGCGCGGGTGGGGTTCGGCTGGTGACGCGTCGGAGGCCGAACGGTTTGCCAACAGCATCAACTCGCNNACGGCTGGACGCCCCGGCCTCATTCATGGCAATGGTGCGTAGCGCTACGCCTGGTGTGCGTGTCGTGGGGCTCCGGCTCCTATTTCCCGATAAGAGGTTTTCCATATGCTTGATGATCTCTTCGGCCTGACTGGCCGCGTCGCGATCGTGACCGGCGGTACGGGGGTGCTTGGCGGAGCGATGGCCCGCGGGCTGGCGCGGGCGGGCGCCCGCGTCGGCGTGCTCG
>DKKP01000091.1 GCA_002455335.1 Anaerolineales bacterium UBA6663
GCGCCGGTGACGCTGATGTCCGGCGGCCAGCGACAGGCGATCGCCGTGGCGCGCGCCACCGTCTTCGCCCGCAAGGTGGTGATCCTCGACGAACCGACGGCCGCACTTGGCCTGCGCGAGTCCCGCAAGGTGCTCGATCTCGTGCGCCAGCTTCGCGACGAGGGCAACGCGGTGATCCTCATCACCCACAACATGGAACACGTCATCGAGCTTGCCGACCGCGCCGTGGTGCTGCGGCAGGGCCGCAAGGTCGGCGAACTGCGGCCCGAGCGCGCCAACCAGCAGGAGCTGGTGTCGCTGATCGTCGGCGCCGAGGTTTGACAGGAATTCGCCACCCGGTGGGCCGGCGAGACGGAGATCGTTCGATGGGAGCGATCGGGATGAAAGGGAGGAACAAGTGAGACTTCGAACAATGATCGCGGGGGCGGTCCTCGCACTCGCCTCGGCATCGCCAGGCTTGGCGGCCGACGCCGTGAAGATCGGCTTCATAACCAAGTTCCCGGTGCCGTTCTTCGCCACCATGGAAAACGCCGCCAAGGAGTATGCCGCCGCCAATGCCGGGGTCGAGATTGTCTTCGGCCAGGGTGCGTCGGCAACAGACATCGAAGGCCAGATCGGCCTGATCGAGTCGATGGTCACGCAAGGGGTGCAGGGCATTGCGCTGACCCCCGTCGACCCCACGGTTTCGACGGCGCTCGACAAGGCCGTCGCCGCGCTTGTCACGGCCCGCCGCACCGGGCCCGCGCAGCCCGACCTGTTGCAGATGCTGCTCGACGCCCGCGACGAAGCCGGCGCCACGCTGACCGATCGCCAGTTACGCGATGAGTTGGTCACCCTGCTCGTCGCCGGGCATGAGACGGTCGCCAGCGCGCTGACCTGGGCCTGGGCGCTCCTGGCCCAACATCCCGCTACAGCCGATCGGATCGCGCAGGAGGCCGGCGACGCGGCCCGGCTCGACCCGGGATCGCTGCCCTTCACCCAGGCTGCGTTCGACGAGGCGTTGCGGCTCTACCCTCCGGCCTGGTTGATCACGCGTCGGGCCGCCGAGGCCGATGAAGTGGCTGGCACGCCGGTGAGCGCCGGATCGCTGATCCTCATCTCGCCCTACATCGTTCAGCGTCGCGCCGAGCTCTGGGCCGAGCCCGATGTCTTCCGGCCCGAGCGCTTCCTGGGCCAACCGCCGCCGCGTTTCAACTACTTGCCGTTTGGGGCGGGCCCGCGGCTGTGCATCGGCCAGTCGTTTGCGCGCTGGGAGGGCACGATCCTGCTGGCCGCCCTCGCCAACCGCTTTCGCCTCGAAGCACAGCGGCCGGGCCTCCCGGGCATCGAGCCCCTCGTCACACTACGACCCCACGGCGGATTGAGCCTGACCCTCAAGCCGCGTCGGACGCCCGATGCGACCACCGCACAAAGGACATAGGATGGGACCGCTTTTTTCTCGTGAGTTCCAGGTTCGCTACACCGAGATGGATTCCTACGGCCACGTCAACAACGCGGCCTATCTCCGCTGGATGCAGGAAGCCGCTTTCGAAGCCTCAACGGCGCCCGACTTCCCGCCCGAGCGCTGGGCCGAGCTCGGCCGCGCCTGGTACATCCGCGATACCGAGATCGAGTATCTGCGGCCGATCAGCTACCCGGACCGATTCACGCTCGACACCTGGCTGAGCGCGCGCGGCTCGGCCTGGGTGCGCCGCGAATACGTCTTCAGGCGCGGCGCCGAAGTTTTTGCCCGCGCTTTCAGCATCTGGGTTTTGATCGATCTGAAGACCGGCGGGCCGACCGTGGTCGATGCGGCCATGCTTGCGCCGCTCGGGGGCCTCGAGGCCGTCCCGCTCGGGCAACGCCCGCGTTTCGCCGAGCCGCCGCCACCGCCGGTTCAGCCCTTCACATCCCACCGAGTCGTGGACTTCCGCGACATGGATGCGGCCGGCCATGTCAACAACGCCAGCTACATCGCCTACATCGGTGAATGCGCATGGGATGTCAGCGCACACTTCGGCTGGCCGGCCGAGCGCATGCATACGGCCGGGTTTGCGGTGTTCGCCCGCAGGCATCAGATCTCGTATCTGCAGAGCGCCTATCACGGGGATGCGCTCACGTTGACGACGTACGGGTACGATCTCAAACGCGTGATGGCCACCCGTCATTTCCGGATCGAGCGCCAGACCCAATCTGGGGCCGAGCTTGTGGCGCGCGCCAACTCGCTGTATGTGTGGGTGACTTACCCTGGCGGGCAGCCGCTGCGGACGCCGCCCGAGTACCTCGAGGCACTCCAGCCAAATCTGGCCGGCTGAACGCGTCGGGGCCGTTTCGTATCGATTCATTTCATTCCGCGCTCAAGGAGCCGATCGCATGTCGAGCCAACCCGAGTCAGAAGCCGAGCTGTTCTGGTCCGCGATCCTGTCAGAGGAGCCGCCGCGCATCCGTAAAGCCTGGCTGAGCCTGACCGATGACGAAGCCGCAGCTGTGCTGGCCCACCTCAACAAAATGGCCACCGAGGAGGGATGGGCAGACGTCCAGCGCGTCTCGGCCGGCGCTGCGCTGCGCGCGATCCGCGCCCTGGCTGAGTAGACCCGAAACGCAAACGTGCCGATCCGGGCAGGCGGTCAGCCCNNCGGATCGGCACGCAGGTTACGGGTAACGGGTGTGTTGGCCCGGCTCAGCGCGCCCGGCGCGCCCGACGACGATCGGCCATGCTCATCACGGCCAGACGCTCGGCGGCCTCACAGGCGTATGCCCAAACCGCCATCTCGGCCCATTCGGGCTGGCTCGCCAGCGGTTGCAGCCCTGCCCGACGCAGGCGCGAGTCCTGCCGCAGGTAGAACTGGGCGGCTGTCGTGAGCGTGGTCTCGGGCAGGTGGGATCGTCGTTCGTTCATCATGGCCACACCATAAACCTTCCTACGCCGTTACTCCATAAAGTTCAGCCGAAGACCGGCCAAAATCGGCGTAAGCCAGGTCTACGCCCCAAATCCTGCAAGAACCGGGCCAGGGCCACTCAGGCGGGCGGCCGGGCTGCAACGATCGCGGCCTGCGCGTCGTCGATGGGCCTCCAGCGCAGGCCGCGCAGGCCGATGAACAGATACACGACGATCGGCACTGCGAAGAGCGCCGCGCCGATGCGTAGGTCCTCATACCCGGCCGGGAGCGCGTGCGGCGCCAGGCTCCAGGGCACAAAGAACGCCCAGGCCCCGACAAGGAAGGCCGGTGAGCGAAACACCCCAAGACCGGCCAGTGCCACTGAAGCGAAAAACACGAGCGCCTCGAGCAGACCTCCGGTATGCGCAAAAGCCATACCCATCCAGCCGGTGAAGACCGCCCAGGCCAGCAACTCGGCCGTGCGCCCCAGAAGGCTCAGCACAAGGATCAACACGATCGCCAACGGCACTGCTGACCACAACAGCAAACCCGCCTCGGCAAGAGCCACCACGGCGTAGGTCAAGGCCAGGAGGATGAACGCGACGGCCAACGTACGGGCTGCGTTGCCCACCGCTTGGTCGACGCCACTGCCAAATACGGTCAGGCGACGGGCCCGCGTAGCCCAGATCAGGTACAGGCCGATCGGGATGTCGAACAGGATGCAGGCCATGGGCAGGTCGAGCATCAGCGTGGGCAATTCGCGCGGGAGAAAGTCCCAGATCGGATGGAACAGCCAGGCAAACGCCAGAAGATAAGGTGAGCGGAACAGCCCGAACGCCGCAAGCGCCATATAAACGCACAACACGACGATTTCGAGCGGGCTGCCCGTCTGAAGGTACGTGCTCCCGAGCCAGACCGTCAGGGCCGACCAGGCGATCAACTCCGGGCGCTGGCCAAGCACGCGCAAGATGAGGATCAGGATCACGGAAAACGGCAGCGCCGCGGCGATCAGGACCTTCGCGCTCGCGGCGGCGCCCACGGCGAATCCGAGAAAGATCAGCAACACGACGATCCCGACCGTCGTCATGGTCAGTCGAAGCAAACGCAACATGATCAATACCTTTCCCGTCGGGGTGCGACGGTAGCAGTCGTCAGTCAACGCAAATGATCACGAGTGGCCACACGTGCCAGTCTGACACCGGCGCCGGGCGGCGCTGGCAACTCAATTGAGGTGGCGGCATCTGTGCGAACGTTCAGTTCGAACGAGGGGGTGGGTCCGTGTATTCGAGAACGGCGGCGCTCGCAATGAGGCTCGGGTTGGTCAGCGTGACGACCAGGGCCCTCGTCAGCGTTGTGGGTCGGATCGAAGCCGGCGCCGGTTTGAGCACGCCATAGAGCGCGTGCATGAGATCGTAAGGGCAGGCCTCCTCAGACGGCGTCACGTCCGTTGAGCCGGCAAGGTGCCCCGAGTGCGTCATCGGGTGGGCACCGACACCCTCCAGGGCCTGGCTCGAAACCCGGGCTGCGGGTTGAGGTGTGGCATCCGATCGCGGCATCCAGGGACAGGGCGCAACCACCGCCAGCAATCCGAAAGTCATAAGGAAGCTCGCCATGGCTGGCCCGAGCCAAATGCGCAGTAAGCCGGTCGTCTTGACCACGTTTCGAGTATACCCGTCCGTGGATCGGTTCTTGCGCCTGTATCGTCCGTTCGCGCAACATCGCTATAATCGCGACATAAGAAGGAAGCTCGGTCTTTTATGTCAGCTCACACCCCCCTGCCCGGGTCCCCCGCGCGTCGGTCCCGGCCCGGCCCCTCAGCGCTGGTCCGGATCGCGATCAGCCTGATCGGGCTGACGCTGCTCAGCCCGATGGCCGCGCCGATTGATGTGCCGGCCTGGTTCGCCCAGGCCCGCGAGGCGCTCGCCGCACAGCCTCAAAACCTCCCGACTGCCGATGCCGCATTGCGCCGGGCCGCGGAACGCCTCCCGTACGACGGTCTGACGCGTTATCGTGCCGGACAGGTGGCGCTGGCGAACGGCGACGCTGATGCCGCTCTGGCGTATTTTGAGGCGGCCTTCGCCGTCCTGGATGTCGGGGCAGCGCAGTACCTGGCGCTTGGCGACGCATATCAGGCGCAGGGCCGCCGGGCCGAGGCCGTGACGGC
>DKKP01000296.1 GCA_002455335.1 Anaerolineales bacterium UBA6663
CGCCGGGCAGATCGCGCGCGTCACGGGTTTGAGCGAGGTGCGCATCGGCGACACCCTGGGCGTGGTCGGCGCGCACGCCGAGCACAGGCACTTCGCGCCGCCGACGCTCGAGACCCGAGTGGTCCCGGCGCAGACCACCCGGCGCAGCGCGCTCTTCCAGGCGCTGAGCCAGCTCACCGAGCAGGATCCGCTCATCAACTTGCGGCAGACCACGACCGGGCAAGACATCATCGTCTCACTGTACGGCGAGGTCCAGAAGGAAGTGATCCAGGAGACGCTGCGCCGCGACTTCGGGCTCGAGGCCGCGTTCCTCGAGTCGAGCCCGATCCACATCGAGCGCCCGCTCGGCGTGGGCGAGGCGGTCGAGGAGCTCGGGCGCTGGCCCAATCCGTTCGCGGCCACGGTCGGGCTGCGGATCGAGCCGGGCCCGATCGACTGCGGCGTGGTCTACCGGCTCGCGGTCGAGCTCGGCTCGCTGCCGCTCTCGTTCCACAAGGCGGTGGAGGAGACCGTGCGCCAGACGCTACAGCAGGGCCTGCACGGCTGGGAGGTCGCCGACTGCCGCGTGACGATGACGCACTCGGGCTTCGACAGCGTGGGCAGCACGGCCGGTGACTTTCGCAACCTGACGCCGCTTGTGCTGATGGATGCGCTCAAGCAGGCCGGGGTGCAGGTGCTCGAGCCGATCTTGCGCTTCCAGCTCGAGATCCCGGCTGACGCCTATGGCCAGACTCTGCCGTTGTTGGCGCGGGCGCGGGCCGTGCCTCAGCCGCCGACGATCGAGGCCGGGGTCTGCCGGCTCGAGGGACGGGTGCCTGTGGCGCGGGTGCACGAGTTGCAGCTGCTGTTGCCGGGGGCTTCGCGGGGCGAAGCCGTGTTCGAGGCCGTCTTCGATCGTTATGAGCCGGTGCGCGACGACCCGCCCGGGCGGCCGCGTTTCGATGCCAACCCGCTCGATCGGGAGCAATATCTGCTGCAGGTGGTCAGGCGTGTCTCTGGCCGAAGCGCGGCGCAGGAGGTTGCTGATGAGTCGTAAGATGCACGCCGACGAGATCGAGACCGATGCCGCGCTGGTGCGGCGTCTGCTGGTTGCGCAGTTTCCGAAGTGGGCCGGGCTGCCGATCGAGCGCGTGCCATCGGCCGGCACCGACAACGCCATGTACCGTCTGGGCGCCGAGCTTGTCGCGCGGCTGCCGCGCATCGGCTGGGCGGTCGACAACGTCGCGCACANNGCCTGGTTGCCGCGGCTCGCCCCACAACTGCCGGTGGCGATCCCGGCCCCGGTCGGGCTAGGCCTGCCCGGTGAAGGCTACCCGTACCCCTGGTCGATCTATCGCTGGATCGAGGGCGATAACCCGGAGGTCGGCCAGATCGAGGACCCCGAGACGCTGACGCGCGACCTGGCGGCGTTTATCATGGCGCTGCAGCGGGTCGATCCGGTCGGGGCGCCAGCAGCGGGGCGCGGTCGGCCGCTGGCGACGCGTGACACGCCGATGCGCGCCGCTATCGCGGCCTCGGAGGGCCTGATCGACACGACGGCCGTGACCACGCTTTGGGAGGCGGCGCTGCGCGTGCCCGAGTGGCAGGGCCCGGCGGTCTGGCTGCACGGTGACCTCGCGCCGGGCAACCTTCTGCTCGTCGAAGATCGGCTCAGCGCCGTCATCGACTTCTCAGGCGTCGGCGTGGGCGACCCGGCCGCCGACTTGCCCGTCGCCTGGAACCTGCTGCCCCGCGAGACCTGGCCGCTCTTCCGCGCGTTGCTGGGGGTCGACGACGCCACCTGGGCGCGTGGCCGGGGTTGGGCCCTATCGATCGCCATGATCCAGCTGCCGTATTACCAGCACACCAATCCGCCGCTTGCCGCCAGCGCCCGGTATGTGATCGGCCAGGTGCTCGAAGATCAGCGGGCTGGCCTGGCCTGATGCCGATGCCACCGACCTTCGACCCATTGGCGATCACGCCCGGGCTCGCGAAGCGCCTGCTCGCCGTGACGCATCCGCACTGGGCGGGCCTGCCCATCGTCCCGGCCAAGCCCCAGGGCTGGGGCAGCCGCGCCTTTCGTCTGGGCGACGCATGAGCCACCCTCCCGCAGTCTCGCCGGATCGCGACGCGGACCTCGTGAACGTGTTTGTGCGCTGGTCGGCCCTGCAGTCTGGATTGGCGCGCGGCTACTGGCTGGTCGCCAGCCTGTACCTGGTGCTCGATGCCGGCCTCGCGCCCGGGCAGCTCGTCTTGATCGGAGTCGCTCAGGGGATCGCGGCCTTGATCTTTGAGGTGCCGGCCGGCGTGGTGGCCGACACCGTGAGCCGCAAGATGTCGCTGGTGATCTCATGCGTCTTGATCGGCCTGAGCATGGCGGCCACTGGCCTGACCACGGCGTATCCGTTGCTGGTCGTCACGCAGATGCTGTGGGGCGTCGCCTGGACGTTCACGAGCGGCGCCGACGTGGCCTGGATCACCGATGAACTGAGCCGGCCCGGCCTTGCCCGAACGGCGTTGGCGGTGCAGGCGCGCTGGAAGCTGGGCGGCGCGGCGCTGGGCATGCTCGCCCTGGGCGCCCTGGCCACGGCGATCGGGCGCAGCCCGACGCTGGTGGTGGCCGGGGTCGCGATGGCCCTGCTGGGGCTATACGTCGCGACGGGCTTCAGCGAGCGCGGCTTCAAGCCGACTCGAACCAGGCACTGGCAGCGGGCCTGGACGATCTTGAACGGCGGCGTGGCGCTGGCGCGGCGTGACACCGAACTCCTGTTGATCTTTGCCGCCACGTTTCTGATCAACGGCGCCGCCGATGCCTTCGAGCGTCTGCATGTTCGACAGCTTATCGCGCTCGGCTTTCCGGATCGGCCGGACCCGCTGGTCTGGTTTACGGCGCTGGGCGTCCTGGCCTATGCGTCCGGGGCCCTGGCATTGCGGATCATCGAAGTGCGCCTCGACGGGATCGGGGCAGCGCGCCGGATCTACGTCGCCGCCTGCGGGGTCGGGGTGGTCGGCGTGCTGCTTGTCGGCCTTGCGCCCGATGCCGTGACGGGCAGCGCCGGAGTGTTGTTGGTCACCGGGATCGCCTGGACGGTCACGCGCGCGGTCGGCGCGATCTGGGTCAACGCCCGGGCCACAAGCGACATTCGCGCGACCGTGCAATCCTTCCTGGCCCAGGTCGAGTACTTCGGCGAGATCGGCTGTGGCGCCGTGTTGGCCGGCCTGGCCCAATCCACCTCGCTCGCCGTGACCTTCGGTGCCGCGGCCGTGCTCGTCGCAGCCGCAGGGCTGGTGGCTACGCGATCTGGCGGCGCCAGTTCGACAAAAATCGGATATTGACAGGCGCAATTCTATTGTGCTAGAGTCCAGCATATACTGGAAAGCAGCATATTCAGATGAACAATCGTCTCCCACCCATCCTGCCCGCCGACGAGCCTGTCGTCATGCCCGAGCTGCCGCAATCGGTTGAGATCAAGACCCTGGCGCAGCAGAGGGCGGTGAGCGACCCGATCCGCTCGCGCATCCTAGGCGTGCTGCAGAACGTCCCGGCCACGGCCAAGCAACTGGCCGAGCGGCTGAACAGCACACCGGGCGCGATCGGTCATCACCTCAAACTGCTCGAACGCCACGGCCTGGTGCAGATCGTGGCGCGGCGCCAGGTGCGCGGCATCGTGGCGAACTACTATGCCCGGACCGGTCGAATGCTGAATTTCAGCGCCCCGATGCTGACCGAGGACCTCGACCGGGCCAACATCCTGACCACGGCCCGCGATGAGCTGGCTGAGATGCTGGCCGAGGATCGGGACGAGAACGAGGCCGAGGTTTTCGAGCTGGCCTATCCGCATGTCCAGCTCTCGGCCAAAAACGCCGCGCGGCTCGGTCGGCGCGTCAAGCGCCTGATCGACGACCTGGTCGCCATGCCCAACGAGCCCGGCGAACCGCTGTACGGCGTCGCCGTCGGCTTGTTCCGCGCGCCGAGGTATTTGCAGGTGGCGTCGGGCGATCCTGAGGCGTCAGGCCTCAGGCGTCAGGCGCTAGACGCGGGAGCAACGCCCAGACGATCGCCGGATCCTCACAGAACAACCGTCGACCCCAAACCCCTCCCGCGCCGCGCCAATAAGCGTGCTCCTTTGTCAGCCGGGAGCGCGGCGCTGCCCTCCCCCGCGGGGGAGGGCGCGACGCCGAGCGCTTTGCGCCCTTCACGGCCCCGTGGCGTCGCGGGTGGGGTCCGCAAGAGACGCGTGACACCCGTCGCCTGACCCCTTCCAGGAGCTTCCAATGACCGTCATCCAAGTCGAGCAACTCAGCAAGAGCTACTTCGTCCCAGAGCGCGAGGCCGGGTTGGGCGCGGCGCTCAAGAGCCTGGTCAGGCGCAAGAACCGCGAGGTCAAGGCCGTCGACGCGATCTCGTTTGAGATCGGGCCGGGCGAGGTCGTCGGCTTCCTGGGGCCCAATGGCGCCGGCAAGACCACGACGCTCAAGATGCTGTCGGGCCTGCTCTACCCGACAGGCGGGGCCGCGCGGGTGCTCGGCCACACGCCCGAGAAGCGTGAGCGCGGCTTTCTCACGCAGGTGACGCTTGTGATGGGCAACCGCAGCCAGCTGCAGTGGGACATCCCGGCGCTCGACTCGTACGACCTGCAGCGCGCGATCTATGGGCTCGACCCGGCCGGGTATCGGCGCACACGCGACGAACTGATCGAGCTGATGCAGGTCGGCGACCTGGTGCGCAAGCCCGTGCGCAACCTGTCGCTCGGCGAGCGCATGAAGGTCGAGTTCATCGGCGCGTTGCTGCACAACCCCAAGGTGATCTTCCTCGACGAGCCGACGCTCGGGCTCGACGTGACCATGCAGCGCAGGCTGCGCGAATTCGTGGCCGGCTACAACGCCCGCACCGGGGCGACCGTGCTGCTCACCAGCCATTACATGGCCGACGTCGAGGCGCTGTGCAAGCGCGTGATCGTCATCCATCATGGCACGCTGCTCTACGACGGAGATCTGGCCGGGCTGAGCGCGCGCTTCGCGTCGTACAAGACCATCAGCGCCTCGTTTGATCAAACCCCGCCGGCGCTCGACGGTTACGGAGAGGTGGTCGCGACCGATGGCCTGCGGGTGACCTTGCGCGTGCCCAAGGCCGAGACCTCGCGCGCCACGGCCCGCTTGCTCACCGACCTGGCCGTCGTCGACCTCACTGTCGAGGATCCGCCGATCGATGACGTGATCGAAAAAGTGTTTAGTAGTCCAGTAGTCAAGTAGTCAAGTAGTCAAGTAGTCCTCGCAAGACCGATTTGACCTCAACGGACTACCCGACTACCTGACTACCCGACTTATAGGCGGAGCCTATGAAGAACTTGCTCGACTTCTATGTGGGTCAGATGCGGATCGCGGCTGTGACGCAGCTGCAGTATCGGGCGGCCAATTACTTCTACATGATCGGGATGGTGGCCGAGCCGATCGTGTACCTTGTGGTGTGGAGCACGATCGCCGAGGCGCAGGGCGGCGTGGTCGGCGGGTACACGGCCGGCGGGTTCGCCGCGTACTACATCGTGTGGACGCTGGTGCGCAACATGAACATCGTCTTCACGCCCTACGGTTGGGAGTGGCGCATCCGCGAGGGCCAGTTGAGCGGCATGCTGCTGCGCCCGATCCACCCCCTGCACGGCGACATCGCCTACTTCGCTGGCTGGAAGGTGGCCGTGATCATCCTCTGGCTGCCGATCGCGGCTGTGCTGGCGCTGGTCTTCAGGCCCGAGATCAACCCGACCGTTCAGGAAGTCGTGGTCTTCTTCATCGCCATCTGGGGCGCGTACTTGATCCGCACCATGCTGCTCTGGCTGTTGGGCATGATCACGTTCTGGACGACGCGCGTCGGCGCGCTATTCGAGCTGTACTTCGCGGCCGAGCTGCTGCTCTCGGGCCGGCTTGTGCCGATGAGCGTGATGCCGCCCTGGGTGCAGGCGCTGTCGGCCTGGATGCCCTTCCGCTGGGCCTTCCAGTACCCGATCGAGGCCCTGGTTGGCGACCTGCCAACCGAGCAGCTCTGGCTCGGTCTCGGCATGCAGGCGCTCTGGATTGTGCTCGCCGGCGGCGCCGCCCTGATCGCCTGGCGTTGGGCCGTGAAGCAGTATTCGGCGGTGGGAGGCTAAGCATTTGCGATTGGCGATTGGTGATTTGCGATTTCCTCTTTGCCTGGAGGAAATCGCAAATCACCAATCGCAAATCGCAAATTGAACCGGAGGTACCATGGCAATCGTGCGACTTTGGTGGAACTACGTCCGCGTCGGGGTGCTCGGAGAGGTGCAGTACCGGGTGAACTTCCTGGTGCAGTTGCTGCAGTCGGCGATCGCGCTGGCGACCGGCCTGATCGTGCTGGCCCTGATCTTCAGCTATACGCAGACGCTGGGCGGCTGGACCGGGCCGGAATTGCTCGCGCTGATGGGCGTGCACACGCTCGTCGGCGGCCTGATCCACATGTCCATCCAGCCCAACATGGAGCGCCTGATGCAGGATGTGCAGAACGGCACGCTCGACTACGCGCTGATCAAGCCGGCCGACAGCCAGGCGCTCGTCAGCGTGCGCGAGTTCAGGCTGTGGCAGGGCGTGGATGTGGCGATCGGCGCGATCGTGATCGGGGTGGCTGTCTTTCAGCTGCGCGAGGCGCTTGGTTGGGAGCAGGCGCTGGGCTTTGGGCTGGCGCTGCTCTGCGGCGCGGGCATGATCTACGCCTTCTGGCTGATCCTGACCACCGGCGCATTCTGGTGGGTGCGGATGGAGAACCTGCTCGAGCTCTGGCAGGGTTTATACTCGGCCGGGCGCGCGCCGGTAGGGATCTATCCGGATTGGCTGCGCTATGGCCTGACGTTTCTGGTGCCCGTGGCCTTTGCCGTGACCGTGCCAGCTGAAGCCGTCACCGGGCGATTGACGCTTGAGACGCTGGCCGGGGCCGTGGCGCTGGCGGCTGCGTTGCTGATCGGCGCGCGCTGGTTCTGGTTCTTCGGTCTCAAGCACTACTCGGGTGCGTCGGCGTGAAACCCACGGGTGACCGGGCGTAACGATTGTCGTACATCAAGCCGGCGAAGCATCAAAGATCGATCGCGGGCCCGCGACGAGGGCGAGCCTCGGGCTCAACTGGCGACGCTGACGAGGAGTTGACATCAAGATGGGACTTTTGCGGTCGTCGATGTGCAAACAGGCTCAGCTTGAGTCCTCGACATTCAAGGACTGGGCCCTGAGGATGCATGAGGATCCCCACCACTTGCACCGCAAGATCTGGGAGTACGAGTTTGTCGCGCAGGCGCTCTTCGAACGAGACATGTTGCGCTCAGGGCGACGGGGTCTGGGCTTTGCAGTCGGAAGGGAATCACTTCCGGCGTTGTTCGCAAGCATGGGTTGCGAAATCCTGGCGACTGACCTGGATTATGAGAAGGCCGCCAGGGGGAAGTGGGTAGAAACGGCTCAGTACGCAGGGTCGCTAGAGGCCTTGAACGCAAAAGGCGTTTGTGACGACAAAGAATTCAGGGATCGCGTGGCGTTTCGGTTTTTGGATATGCGCGCGCTCCCAGACGACCTCGGGGTGTTCGATTTTCTTTGGTCGTCGTGTTCCCTTGAGCACCTGGGCACACTGGCTCTTGGCGAGAAGTTCATCCAGGAGTCATTGAAGTATTTGAGGCCCGGCGGTATCGCGGTGCACACGACCGAATACAACCTGAGCTCCAATTTCTTCACGCTCTCAAGAGGTCAAACAGTCTTGTATCGCAGGAAAGATATCGAACGAATCGCGACCGATTTGCGTCAGCGTGGATGCTCGATCGATCTGGACTTCACTCAGGGTGATGGGCCGCACGATCGGTTCGTCGACCGCCCGCCCTACAAAAACCCTGTGCATCTACGCCTGAAGATTTGGGGCCATGTGGTGACGTCCTTTGGCCTGATCATTCAAAAAGCGTAGCCCCGATCCTTTGCCAAAAGATCGACCCCGTGCGCCGTAGGCTGCGCGGAACCGCCACATCCGTCGCGGATGCTCTCGACCCGTGTCAGGCGGCTGCAAGCCGATCGTAAAGCGCCAGGCAGTTGCCGGCGTGGAGCTGCACGACCGCGCCGTTGAGCGCGATCCGGTTCTTGCCACAGCTCTCGATCTCGATCGCCCGCGCTTCCTCGCGCGGGCGTTTCTTCTTGACAAGCGCCTCGATCTTCTTTCGCAACGAATCGAGGTACTTGAGGTTCGCGCGCACGGCGTCATCGATCTCGCCGCGAAGCACGATCTCGCCGTGACCCTGGACCACGTTCTCGAGGTTGAGCGGTGAGATCAGGTTGAGCGAGCGGATCTCGTCGTCGATATCGCCGTCGACGATATGCGGCAGCGGCATCATCATGTCGCCGGCGAACAGGATCTTGTCTTCACGGAGCAGCACCGACAGCGAATCTGAGGAATGCCCCGGGGTATGGAAGAGCTGCAGAGTCTTGCGGCCCAGATGCAGGAACAGCGGGCCCTGATCGACGAGAAGGGTCGGCAGACGAACTTCCACCTCGGCCAACTCAGGCATCTGCGGCCTGGCCTTGGCCAGCGCCTCACGGCCGATCGTGTCGAGTTTCTCGCGGGCCTGCCAGTGGCCGATCACTTCAGCCTCTGGGAAGAAGCAATTGCCATTGGTGTGATCGGAGTGGTAGTGCGTGTTGATGAGATACCGCACCCGGCTCCCAAGCCGTTTCTCGACAAACTCCTTGATCTGTCGGGTTTCGGATGGGAATGGCAAGGTATCGATCAGGGCAGCGCCATCCGCCCCAACCACGGCACCGGCTGTCACCTGCGCATACAGCTCGCTGGTGAACACGTAGATATCGTCAGAAATCCGCTCTTTTTGCATTCGAAGTCACCCAAAGCTCTGCGCCTATATAGCATCGGGTGACATGAATGTCAAGAAATTCGGTTATTGTAAAGTTACGCATGCGTCAGGGACCCGGGCGGGCCGGGTCCCTGACGCACACCGGAATCAGGGTCGCGGCCCCACCCGCATCGAAATCGACTGGATCTGACCGCCACGGACCACTCGGGCAGTGAGGTCCTGGCCGACTGTATCGGGCCCCAGCGCGGCGTGCAGGGTGTCGATATCGTGGATGGGCTGATCGCCGAGCCCGATCAGGACGTCGCCCTGCAGCAGCCCGGCCTTTGCCGCCGGGCCATCGGCCTCGACCGAGATGACCATCAGGCCCGAGGCCTGGCCAGCCAATTGGGCCACGCCTTCGGCCAGGGACACCGGCTGGGTGCTGACGCCCAGATAACCCCGTTGCACCCGACCATGCTGACGCAGGGCGGCCACGATCTTGTCGGCTGCCGCGACCGGCACCGCCAGGCTGGCGCCGCGTGCCAGGGCGCTGCTGTTGACGCCGATCACGCGCCCGGCTGCGTCAACCAGCGGCCCGCCCGAGAAGCCCGGGAACATGGTGACGTCGGTCTGGATGTAAGCCTCCAGATACCGGAAGCCCCCGCGCACCGGCCCGCCGATCGAGACCACGTGGCTGACGCTGGCCTGAAGGTCATCGGGCCGGCCCAGAGCCAGGGCCACGTGCCCCACGCGGGCGCCGGACGCGAACTCCGGCATGACCAGATCGCTCGCCTCGACCTTGAGCAGCGCCAGGTCGCTGTGCGGATCACGACCGAGAAGCCGCGCGGCCTGGCGCGAGCCATCGGGCAGGATCACGTTCAGGTCCTCGTCGCGTTGGACGACGTGATCGGCGGTCAGGATCTCACCGGCGCTGCTCCAGACAACGCCCGACGCCGGGATCCGGCCGCGCGCGTCGACGCTGACCGTGGAACGCCCGGCGCGCTCGACAGCGGCGGCCAGGGCCTCGGAGTATTCGTTCAGGTTCATGTGGGATACCTCGTTGTGTGAACGCGCTACCTGATCGACAGGATAGGGCTTCAGACCACGATCATGCCTCACCCGATCGGTCGGACGCGACCCGGTCGTTTGGGCAGGGGACGCGGCAAACGCAGCGTGGCTCAACCGTTGTTTGGGCCGGTCAGGACGCCAACCAACCCTGTCGTAACGCGGTTGCCACGGCCTCGGCCCGAGAGGACGCGCCCAGCTTGGTCATCGCACCGCCGAGATGGAACTTCACCGTATGCTCGCTGATCCCGAGCCTCAGCGCAATGGCTTTGTTGGTCAGCCCGGCCGCTACCCCGCGCAGCACCTCGACCTCGCGCGGCGACAAGGCGCCCGCCGGGGCATCGCCGCGCAACTGGTTCAGTAAGGTTGCTGTGGAATCAGGCGGCAAGACCGGCATCCCGGCCGCCACATCCTCGAGCGCTTCGAGCAGATCGGCCCCGGTGGCCGTCCGCGAGATGCAGCCGCGCGCACCCGCCTGGATCGCGGCCAGGATGCGCGGATCGGTCGGGCCTTCGCACAGCGCCAGGATCGACACCCGGGGCGCGGCCCGGCGGAGTTGCGCCAGACCCGCTGCGTCGCCGCCGCTCTCGAGCGCCAGGTCGTAGACTACCGCGTCGACCGCGGCAGCCCGAACCCACTCTGCGGCAGCCANNTCGGGATCGATGAGGCGATAGCGATGCGCAACATGACGACAGTGTATGTCAAAGGTATTGGCGCCAGATTAGCACAGCGAAGTACAATGTCTGGATGAACGCCGAATCCGTCTTGCTGATCGAAGTACCCGAAGCCGAGCCGTTCATCGGCGATCTCCGAATGCGCTATGACCCGGTTGCGAGCCAGGGCGTGCCCGCGCATATCACAGTGCTTTTTCCCTTCAAGACGCCGCACCTGATCAACAAAGAAGACCTCGATGCGCTGACCCAGGTCTTCGCAGACGTGGCGCCCTTCGACTTCCAACTCGTCCGGGCCGACACGTTCCCGGGTGTGTGGTATCTCGCGCCCGAACCAGCGACAGCCTTCAAGGCGCTGACCCGGGCCGTCGTTGCGCGGTTCCCTGAGTATCCACCCTACGGCGGCGCTCATGGTGAAGACAGCACGCCGCACCTGACGGTTGGCCACAGTGCGGACCCGGCCATCCTGGCCGCAATCGGGGCTGAACTCGCGCCGTCTTGCGAGGCCGCGCTGCCGATCCGGTCGCGCGCTACGATCGTGTTGCTGATGGATAACGCCGACGGCCCGTGGGTCGTCAGACGCAGCTTCGCCCTTGGGCGCGCCTGACCCGCGTCGCGCACCATGCCCCTGACGATCCCCTCGAAAATCGAGCTCGACGCCATCGCGGCGTTGATCGATTTCGACCGTCTCCGTGTGCTCGAGATCGGCGCCGGCGATGGGCGGCTCAGCTATCCGCTGGCCGGCCCGTCCGGCTTCTGGCTCGGGGTCGATCGCGATATCGCCGAGCTCACCGCCGCGCTCGAGGATCCACGCCGAGGCGAGGTCGCGCACCTGTGTTGGGCCGGAGCCGACGCTGCCCATCTGCCGCTTGCCGACTCGAGCATCGACCTGATCTTTTTCGCCTGGTCATTGTGCTGCGTGGCGCCCGATCAGGCGATGGCCCTGCGCGAAGCCTGGCGCGTGATCCGCCCGGGCGGCGCGCTGATCGCGATCCACGCCACTGACGCACGGGCACAACTCGAAGTCTGGCACGCGGTGAGCGCGACCGGTACGACGACCGTGACGCCCGAGAACCTGGCGGCCATCGAGCGCACGGCACTCGGGCCGCTCGACCATGAGCGTGAGGCCCGGCGCCATTTCACGCGCGCCAACGAAGCGCTTGTCGACGCGCTCGAGAACGGCTTTGAGCTGGCGGGGGTCAAAACCTTCGAATACCAGTATTTCTTTGACGACCTCGATGAGCTCACCGATTATCTCGAGGACAGCCACGAGCATGCCCGCCCGCACGAGGGCCAGCTTGAGGCCGCGCTCCTCGCCCTCCAGCGCGCGCCGACACCGCCGCGGCTTGTGCTGATCCAGCCGAGCCTGATCGCCGGGCTGAGGAAGAGCGCATAGCCCCATGCCTTCCCGCATCGGCACCCTGCGCGAGACACATCTGCACGCGGCGCTCAAACAGCATTACGCGCAGCCCGGCGACGTGCTCGAGACCCCAGTCGACGGCTTTGTGGCCGACATCCGCCGCGGCGATGCGCTGATCGAGATCCAGACCGGATCGTTCTCGGCGCTCAGGCGGAAACTTCCGCAATTGATCGAGCATTACCAGGTGCTGCTTGTGTACCCGGTGGCGATCGAACGCTGGTTGATCAACGAAGACGCCGAGGGCAGGCGCCTCACGCGACGCAAGTCGCCGCGGCGCGGCGCCTGGCGCGATGTGTTTGGCGAGCTAGTCAGCCTGGCCGAGCTGGCGGCTCACCCGAATTTCGCGCTCGAGGTCGTGCTGGTGAAGGACGAACAGGTGCGCCGCCCGGCGCCGCCCCCCAAACGCCGTCGGCGCTGGCGCGCGCGGCAGTGGCACCCTGTCGGGCGAAGGCTGCTCTCGGTCGAGGGCGCGGTGCGCCTGATCGAGCCGGCCGACTACCTGAGCGCGCTCCCGGCCGGCCTGGCCGCGCCCTTCACCAATCGCGACCTGGCCCAGGCGCTTCACACGCCGAGCTGGGCGGCCGCGCGCATCACCTACTGTCTGCGCAAGATGGGCGCGATCGTCGACGTCGGGCGCAGCAAGCGCTCGGTGCTCTATGCGCTTGCAGATGGAGGACCCACGCCGAGCCGCACAGATTGATCAACTCCTCCCGTCGCTCTCCGTCGCAGCTACACCCTCCCCGTCCAAACCGGGTCCCCGTATTTTTCGGCGACAAGGCGTTCGGCAGCAGCGAGCTCGGTCAGTGTGAGCTCCGCTTCGTCAAAATCGAGATCGAGGGCGGCGGCGAACCCGGCGAGCATGGCCGCGGCGGCTTCTTCCCAGGTGACCTGGAGGCCGATGTCGGCCAGCGTCGCGGCCCGCGACCTGACGCGCTCGCGCAAGGCTTCGCGCTCGTCAGCCGGATAGGCCAGGCCGTCGAGGATACGCGTGATGTCGCCGTACAGCGGCAAGGTGCCGTGCTGCAGCACGACGCCGCGCTTGCGGACCTGGGCGCTGCCGAGCAGTTTGCGACCGTCGGCCGTGATCTCGTAGTCGGATGGCACTTCGAAGCACACCGGGTTGAACACGGGCGACCCATCGGCGGCACGGACCACGCTGGCCGGGTCTTTGCGATCGGCGCGCGCCTGAAGCCCGAGCTGCTGGAGCCCGGCCAGCAATCCGCTGCTCAGCCGGCGATAGCTCTCGACCACGCTGCCGACGACCCTGGGCTCATCCATCGGGGCGGACACCGAGTAGGTCAGTTCGTCGGTATGCAGGATCGCGCGCCCGCCGGTCGGTCGGCGGACAAGACCCCAACCGCGCGCCTCGATCCGCGCTCGATCGATATCCGCGATCGGCTGGCCGTAGCCGAGCGAGAGCGTGGCCGGCTCCCAGGCGAAGAAACGCAGCGTGGGAGGAGATTGGCCCTCAGCGATCGCGTTGAGGATGGCTTCGTCAATCGCCATATTCAGGGCGCCGCTCATCGGTGGTGTGCGCACCAGGCGCCAGGTGGAGCGTCTTTCGGTCATCCCATGATTGTACCGATTCGCGCTGGCGGCCAATGCCCAAGCGTCCGGCGTTGTCACCCTGGATCAGCCGCGCGCGAAGACCCAGCGTCTGAGTTTGCCAACAGGATCGGTAACACGTGCACGCGTTCAGTCGATTTCGGGCCCGCAGATCCCTCGACCGAGCCAACGAAATCAGGTCGAGTTACGACCTGATTTTCAGCGTATGATCGATCAGGCATTCCGATCCACGGAGAAGACACCCATCATGATGATCCTCGACCAGGCCATGCTCTGGCGGCAATACCGCGTCGCGATCGACGCGCTTGAGGATGCGCTCCGCAAATGCCCAGACGAGCTCTGGGAGAAGCAACTCTGGCCAGATGATCCGCAACAATGGGTCGCCAAAGGTTTCTCGAAGTTCTGGTATATCGGCTACCACACGCTCTTCTGGCTGGATCTCTACCTGACCGGCGCCGAAGAAGGATTCGCGCCCCCGCCGCCGTTCGACCTGGTCGAGATGAGGGATGGCGAGGTCCTGCCACGGACCTACAGCCGCGAGGAGTTGCTGGGTTATCTGGCGGTGTGCCGCGATCGATGTCAGAAAGCCGTCGAAACCCTGACGCTCGAAGGGGCGACCCGCACCTGCCGCTTCCCGTGGGGTGAGCTACCGTACGCCGAGCTCCAACTATACAATTTGAGACACGTCCAAGAACACGCCGCTCATCTGAGCATGTTCATAGGCCAACACGTACGCTGACCTCCGGAGCCCGAAGACACCGCCCATGAATCTCGAGTTCGACGGCACAATCTGGCACTGGCGCGGCCCGGCACCGCATTACTTCATCACGGTGCCTGAAGATCAATGCCATGCCATCCGGGCCATCGCGCGCACGGTGACGTACGGCTGGGGCATGATCCCGGCCTGGGTACGGATCGGGAAGACCCGCTGGAAGACCTCGCTCTTTCCGAAGAACGGCGGCTACATCATCCCGATCAACGCCGCAGCGCGACGTGCCGAAGATCTCGATCAGGGCGACACGGTGACGGTGCGTCTCGACATCGGCTGAGTTGGCCGTCTGCAGCTACGGCGCTCCTGTCGATCAACAGATTCGATGAGCCAGATAACGCACGGGCCGGAGTCCTCCGGCCCGTGCGTTGCTAGTTAGGCCCACGAGGGATCCTCTCTAGGGCAGCGCAGCCGCCTCCGCCTCGAGTCCCTGGCCGATCCCGACGATCCCGTTCAAAGTGTCGCGCATCATGATCAGGCTCTCGGTCGAGATATCGCCTCCGCCCGCGTCGCAGATCGTGGTGATCTCACCGGCCACATCGACTGCGGTATGCACGGCCACGCGATAGCGATAGTAGATCGAGTTCCACTCCGGCGGCACAAAGTCGTACGCGGCCTGGCTGACGATCATCTCGTTGCGGTATTTGTAAAAGCCATAGCAGCTGCCGCTTCCAGTGTAGATGATGGTCTGCAGGGTGTTGGCCCAGCCGTAGTTGAACTTGACCAGTTCGTTGAGCTCCTTGCGGAAGTCGGTGGGGTCCCAGGCGTGCATGATCGTCTGGGGGAAGACCGGCGCCGCGGGCAACGGCACTGGGGTAGACGTCGGGGGCGGCACGGTCGGGCGCGGGGTGTTGGTGCGCGTCGGCGTCGCGGTCGCCGCCGGGGTGTCGGTCGGCAGCGGCGTCTCGGTCGGCGTCGGTGTGTGGGTCTCGGTCGGCGTGGGTGTCTCGGTTGGCGTTGCGGTCTCGGTCGGCGTCGCCGAGGGTGTCGCGGTCCAACTCACCGCGGTCTCGGTCGCCGCGGCGGCCGTGCTGGCCGCGATCTGTTCGGGTGTGGGGCCACAGGCGGTCAACAGTAGCGTGGCGCAGGCGCAGAAGGCCAACGCCTTCTGGCAAGACTGGCGAAACATATCTTCCTCCGAGTGTGAACGCGCCGCGAGGCGCAGATTGTGACAGTTATTTTAGTCCTGTTGGCGCGGCGCGAGATCGATAACCGCCTGTACAATGCCCCTGATGCAAACCGTCACCGTTTACACCGACGGCGCCTGCGACCCGAACCCGGGGCCGGGCGGCTGGGCCGCGATCTTGCTGGCGCCGGCAGGCGGGTCCACGCACAAAAAAACGCTGACCGGATCCGACGCCGACACCACAAACAACCGTATGGAGCTGACGGCCGTGATCCAGGCGCTGACCGCGCTCAAGCGGCGCTGTCAGGTGCGGCTGCA
The DNA here is from genome assembly GCA_002455335.1 of Anaerolineales bacterium UBA6663. Lineage (GTDB taxonomy): Bacteria > Chloroflexota > Anaerolineae > Anaerolineales > UBA6663 > UBA6663. The sequence goes on from DKKP01000296.1 coordinate 15,734, forward strand.
CACCGACTCGAGCTATGTACAGAAGGGGGTCACCGAACACCTCGCCGGCTGGAAGGCGCGTGGCTGGCGGACAAGCGACAAGCGCTCGGTCGCGAACCGCGACCTCTGGGAGGCGCTCGACGCGATCCTTGGCCAGCACGAGGTCGAGTGGATCTGGGTCAAGGGACACGCCGGCGATCAACTCAACGAGGAGTGCGACCGCCTCGCAGTCGCCGCGATCCCGCGCCCGCCGGCGCCGGAGACAACCGGAGACACCACCACGATCATCACAGCCGCCTCGTGTCTGGGCGCCGGCCCAGGCGGCTGGGCTGCCGTACTGCGCGCCGGCGACGAGGTCTGGGAGGTCAGCGGCCGCGAGGAACGCTGTTCGGCCAACGCCCTGCACCTGCTGGCGATCGAGCGCGGGCTGTCGCTCGTCCCCGCCGGCTCGCATGCACAGGTGGTCACGCCCTCGGACTATGCCGCTCAGGGCGGCGAGCGCTGGGCGAAGGCCTGGGCCGCCGCCGGCTGGCGCACCCGCGATGGCAGCGAGGTCAAGAACCGCGAGCTCTGGGAGGCGATCCTCCACCAATCACGCGGGCTGACGGTCACCTGGCATAGCCTGAAGAATTTCGGCAGGGGCGCCGACGCACAGCGCGCCGATCAACTGGCGCGGGAGGCGGCGAGAGGCGGGGAGCGGGAAGCGTAGAGCGCGGGAGGCTTATTCGCGCTACGCACGACGCGCCACGCACTACGTCCTCTTCCGCACCCGCACTACCGCGATCTTGGTCGGATGGTTGAAGGGCGCGGGGTCTGTCGGCCAGGGCCGGGATGGGCCGCTGAATCCGATCAGATCCTGAGGCACAGGGATCAGGGTTTCGACCGAGAGGTAGCCGTCGGCGCAGGCGGCTTCGAGCACAGCGCTGAAGTCGGCGCCGCTGGCGAAGAGCGCGTTGTTGATCGCGATCAGGGCGCCGCCGTCGGCGACGAGCGGGCGGGCCTTGTTGAGCAATCGGCCGTAGGCGCTCTGCAAATCGACAACACCAGCCGCGCTTTCGGCAAACGGCGGCGGGTCGAGCACGACGAGATCGAAGATCCGCCCAGACCGGCGCCAGTGGCCGGCCGCGATGAAGAAATCCTCAGTCACAAAATCGGCCTTGCGGATCGGGAAGCCGTTGAGCGTGTAGGTCTCCTTGGCGATGTTCAGGAACGCGCGGGCGCGGTCGAGCTGCACCACCTCGGTTGCGCCGCCGGCCAGCGCCGCGGCNNGCGTTGAGCAGCGTCTTCCCGGCGGCGTTGGCGCGTAGCCAGGCGCGCAGGTTTCGCGTATCGAGGTAGAAGCCCGTATCGCGATTGAGCGTCGGGTCGAAGGCGTAGCGCACGCCGTCCTCGCGCAGGCGCCGATCGGGCTGGCCAAAGAGCACACGGCCGCGCCGGGTCTGGAGGTCGGCCTGGCGCGGCTTGACGATCGCGGCCGTCAACCAGGGGAGCGCGGCTCGATAGAGCTCGACCAGCTCGGTCAGGGGCGCATCAGCGAGCGGCTCGGCGTGGTAGTCGTGCACGATCAGCGTGCGCGCCAGCACNNGTCGAGCCGATCGGCGCGGGCGGCGAGTGCTGCGTGAAGCGAAGCCTCGGGTATCATGCCCGTATTATCCCAGTGGAATCAACGTGGACTCATCGGCGCAACTCGATGCCCTGACCGAGATCAATCTCGACGATCTCTTTGCAGCCCTCGGCTGGCGGTGGGGCCGTCGCGCCCTGGCACCGCTCTTCCGACCCGCGGCGCGCGCGTTCGCCGCACAGGTCGCGGCGTTCGATCGCCTGGTCGGCGAGCAG
>DKKP01000008.1 GCA_002455335.1 Anaerolineales bacterium UBA6663
GGCGGGGAATAGCCCCGCCGCGGGCGCTCTCGTTTTCCGGACGTCACACTCAGGCGTCGTTGGATTTGGCGGATAGCCGTGCGGTGGCCTTGGCCGCGGCCTCGGAGACGGGCAGGGTAGTGCTCTGCGCGAGGTCCTCGACGATGTCGGCGGGGGCGTCCCAGTACAGCGGGCCCATCTCGAGGCCGAGCAGCGCCCGACGCAGCGCCACGACCTCGACCGACAGGGCCTCGAGGTGGTTGGCCTCGAGATAGGGCTTGAGCACCTCGCCATGGGCGGCGAGCGCCTGCAGCAGCGCCAGGGCGGCGCGATCGAGTTCCTGGACGGCGACGTTCTCAGACATGTCGACCTCCTGTGATCAGCCGAACTTGTACGCCACGCCGTTGCCGCCGCGCGGCAGCGTCCAGGCGATGTTGTGATACGGGCAGCCGACGCGGCAACTGCCGCATTCGACGCAGGCCTGATAACCGACCATCGTGTGCCCTTGCCTGTCCACTTTGTAAACCGCGACCGGGCAGAAGGCCAGACAGGGCTTGTCGGCGCATTTCAGACAGACCGCCTGGTCCTTGATCCACAGATGCGCGTAATCTTCGTCGACGTAGTACTTGATCGAGGCCAACAGGTCGTCGACGTTGACGTTCGGCAACGTGGCCTGAACTTCGGGGCTGAGGGGCGTGTGTGTGCGCTCGCTCATATCAACCTCGCATTCCTTGAAGCAGCTTGAGCATGTCGCGCGCCACGCCGAAGAACGAGCGGCGCTGGAACAGCATCTTGATGATGTTGTCCTCCATGTCGCGCTTGGGCAGGCCGTGCGCGGAGAAGTACCGCAGCGCGGCGTCGTTGAGATAGTTCACGTACGTGCTCATGAAGTGCGGCGTGCTATCGAGGAAGTCCGTCATGCGCCGGTACTGCTTGAGGTCCTTCAACACGAAGCTTGATTCGAGCTGCTGGCGGTAACCCTTGAGGAAGCCGGCGGAAAAGTCGTTGCGCTTGTGCGCCTCGACCGCCGTCTCGCCCGCCAACCGCCCGGCCGTCATCGCCAGGTTGGTGCCCTCGCGGTGCAGGGCGTCGACCATGCCGGCCGCGTCGCCGGCCACAAGCACGCCGTCGGCGGCCAGATCGGGCATGCGGTCATAGCCGAATTCCGGGATCAGGTGCGCGCCGTACTCGAGCGTCTCGCCGCCGGCCAGATAGGGTTTGATGACCGGGTGGTTCTTGAAGCGCGCCAGCACCTCGTAAGGCTTGAGCTTGTGGTGGACGAACTCCTCGAGCAGCAGGCCGACGCCGATCGAGATGCCCTGCTTGTCGGTGTACAGGAAGGCCGTGCCGGGCAGCCCAAGTGTGGCGTCGCCGAAGATGTCGATCGCCATGCCCTCTTTGGCGCCGCTCAGGTTGAAGCGCGTCTCGACCTCCTTGGCGGGCAGGCCGATGTACTCCTTGACCGAGAGCGCGATCAGGCGCGGCGGCAGGTCGGCCTTCATCAGGCCGAGCTTCTGGGTCAGCAGGTTGTTGACGCCCTCGCTGACGATCACGATCGGGGCGTAGACATCGCCGTCGGGCCGATCGGTGCGAACGCCGATCACGCGGCCCTTGGCGTCGCGGATGCCGTCGACGACCGTGGTCTTTGTGATCAGCAGCGCGCCATGCGACACGGCCTGTTGCGCAAACCACGCGTCAAAGCCCGAGCGCAGCGCCGTGTACGACTCGGCCGGATCCTTCTGGTAGTGCTGGCTCTTGTGCATCACGCGCATGACGCTGTCGGGCGACAGGAACCAGTAGCCCTGCTCGGTGACCGGGCGCTCGAACGGGGGCTTGCGCTCCCAGTAGTCGGGCAACACATCGGCCAGCGCGTGGGTGTAGAGCACGCCGCCAAAGAAGTTCTTCGAGCCCGCAAAACGCCCGCGCTCGATCAACATCACCTTGAGCCCTGAGCGGGCCATCACGATCGCGGCCGAGATGCCGGCGGGGCCGGCGCCGACCACGATCGCGTCGAACGTCAGTTTCTCAGGCATGGGCCACCTCCGGCGCACCGTGTCCGGCGCGCTGCGCCTTGATCTGGTTGATCAATTCAGGCAGGACTTCGTATAGATCGCCCACGATCCCATAATCCGCGACGCTGAAGATCGGGGCATTCGGATCGCTGTTGATCGCGAGGATGAAGTCAGAGCCCGTGATGCCGACCCGATGCTGGATCGCGCCCGAGATCCCGGCCGCGATGAACAGTTTGGGGCGCACCGTCTTGCCCGTCTGGCCGATCTGGCGCGAGACGTTGATCCAACCGGCGTCGACGACGGCGCGCGAGGCGCCGACCACGCCGCCGAGCAGCTCGGCCAATTCCTCGAGCAGCTTGAAGCCCTCGGGCGCGCCAAGCCCGCGGCCGCCGGCCACAATCACGTCGGCGTATTCGATGTCGACCTGCTCGCCGCTATCGGTCGGGATGACCTTGAGCAGTTTCACTGCGACGTCGGCCTCGGTCATGCCAAGCGGCTCGCGTACCAGCTCACCGGCGCCGGTCTCGGCCGGGGTCGGTGACGGCAGCACGCGCGGGCGGACCGTCGCCATCTGCGGGCGCTGCGTCTTGCACAGGATGGTGGCCATCAGGTTGCCGCCGAAGGTTGGGCGGGTGGCGGCCAGGATGTGCTTGTCTGGATCGATCGCCAGCTCGGTGCAGTCGGCCGTGAGCCCCGTGGCGACACGGGTGGCGATCGCGCTGGCCAGGTCGCGGCCGAGCGTGGTCGCGCCGACCAGGAAGATCTCGGGCGTGTACTTCTTGACCAGGTTTGCGATGCCGTAGGCGTACGGCGCGTTGCGGTAGACGTTGAGCACCGGGTCGTCGATCAGGTATACCTTGGTCGCGCCGTAGCGGTAGGCCTCGGCCGCGATGCCCTCGACCCCGTCGCCGAGCAGCACACCCTCGACGACCGCGCCCGGCAGTTCTGCGGCCAGCCGTTGGGCGGCGCCCAACAGCTCCCACGAGACCGGGTGCGCCTTGCCTTCTTCTTGTTCGATCAGGACCCAGATGCGTTTGGTGTCGCTCATGGTTGGCATCCTTCTAGATCTTCACCACCCCGGCGGCCTTGACCTTCGCCAAAGCCTCGGTCACCGTCGACGCGACGCCCTTCTCGGCGACCTTGACGGCCGCGCCGGCCTTCTTGGGCGGCGGGGTGTACGCCTTGCCGACGATGGTCGGCGAGCCCTTGATCCCGATCTTGGCGACGTCGAAGGCCACGGGTTCGCTGGCGCTCCAGACCTCGGGCGTGTATTGCGCCGCGCGGATCACGTCGGCGAGCGGGGCGCGCTCGATGGCCGCGATCTCCTTCTCGACGGTGAGCAGGGCGGGGAGCGTGGTCTGCAGCACCTCGATCCCGCGTTCGGTGCGACGATGGACGACGCCGGTGCGCGCGATCGGGTCGAACGACTCGACGCCGACCGCGTAGCTGATCAGCGGCAGCCCGAGGCGGGTGGCCACGCCCGGGCCGACCTGGGCTGTGTCGCCGTCGATGGCCTGCTTGCCAAAGAGCAGCAGGTCGACAGGCCCTTCGGCCATCAGCGCCTCGATCGTGCGCGCGAGCACGTACGAAGTCGCCAACGTGTCGGCGGCCGAGAACTTGCGGTCGGAGATCAGGATGCCGCGATCAGCGCCCTGTTCGGCGCACTCGACAAGGGCCTCCGATGCCTTCGGCGGTCCCATCGTGATCACGGTCACCTTGCCGCCGAACTGGCGCTTCAGGCGCACGGCCAGTTCGACCGCATGGGCGTCGTACGGGTTGATGATGGCGGGGACGCCCTCGCGGATGAGTGTGCCGGTCTCGGGGTTGATCCGGACGTTGGACGTGTCGGGCACTTGTTTGATGGCGACGATCGCGTGCATAAGACAGCCCTTGTGAGGTGGAACAGCAAAGCAACGGCCGGGGCCGCTGCGACAACGGTTCCATCCTAGTAGGCGCTTCGCGGTGCGGATACTGCCGATCGGCACAGCTGATTGTTCTAATTGTCACAAATGAGGGCTTTGAGAGGGCGTAGCTCGTGGGAACGATCCCACGAATGGCCGGATATCCCGCCAGATCTGGCCACACGCAGGATCGCCGGGTGGGCACCCTGGGCCGAGCTCGCGGCTCAGCCCACCTTGGCCCGGCGCTCGCGCACCCGCCAAACGTAGATCAGTACTTCGGCCACGACGGCGTAGAGTTCGGGCGGGATCGTCTCTTCCAGGTCGAGGGTGGCCAGCGCCGTGGCGAGCACCGGATCTTCCTTGATCGGGACGCCGTTTTCGCGTGCCAGCTTGAGGATCTGATCGGCCAACGGGCCCTGGCCCGTCGCGACGACCTTGGGGGCGTCGTCGTTGGCCCTGTCGTAACCGAGGGCGACGACGCGTTTTCGCGGGGCGGGGCGACCGTAAGTCAACACGGTGCTCACACTTTCACGTTGACGCCAGCCGCGGCGCCGTCGACATGCGACGTTGCCTGGGCGGGATCGGTGACGAGCGGCGTTCCCACAAGACAGCGCGCGGTCTTGAGGATGTAGCCCGCGCGGCTGAGCCCGACCTGGAGCTCGCTCAGCTCGGCCTCGGCCGCCGCCTGGACATCATCGGAGCTGGCGGTGACCCACGCGCCGATCTGCTTGCCCAGCACCGAGAGATCGACTTCGATCAGGTCCTGGTCGCTGAGTGGGATGCGTAGCGTCACGCGCGTCATCTGCGCATGGACGTCGGCGCTGCGGCCGTCGCGCGTGGTCACCCGGAGAAAGCCGGCCGACGCCTGGCCCTGACCGGGCACCTGCAGCGGCAGCGCCACCTGATAAGCATGCGGCTCGACCTGCGGCCGATCGGGCGGAAGGTTGGCCAGTGTGCTCTGCCGCAGGCCGTCGATGAAGCCGCGGATCTGGTCCGACGCGGCGCGGGCCGCCGGTTCGCTTTGCGTGCTCAACTGCTGGCTGAGCTTCGCCAGATCCAGCAACGGCGCCGTGTTCGCCGCCGGGTCGCCGGTTGCCTTCTGCGCCAGTTCGCGCTCGATGCTGTGGCCGAGCACGCGCAGCGCATCGTGCAGCTCCTGATGGAGCGCGCCGCCGTTGTTCTGCCATTGCACCTTGATGCGCTCCAGCTGGCCAAGCGCGCGCTGCACGGCTTCGGCCACGTCCTTGGGCAGCGCCTCGGCCTGGAGCGCGCCAAGCGTGCGCGCAAGCGTGTTGATCGATTCGGTCGCCGGTGGGAGTTGGCTCGACGCGAGCTCGAAGGCGCCCGGTGTCAGCGGCTTGCCTTGAGCCTTGAGTTGCGCCGCGATCTCGGCGTCTTGCGGGCGCCATTGTCCAAGCGCCTCGAGCGCCAGGCTCACCTCACGCAGGTTGGTGCGTGTCAACGGAACCTGCGCGCGCAGCAGCGCCGTCGCGATCTGCTCGTTCTCGGGCGTGGCCTCGAGGCCGAGGTCACTGAGCAGCGCCCGCGCCAGCGGCGTAGGCTCGGAGCGATTTTGGCCGGCTGTAGCGTTTGGCTGGGTGCGCGGCGCGACCTCGAGCTGCAGCGCGCCGTCTTTCATGCCGCGCACGATAAAGTGCGCGATCTTGCCCGGCTCGAGCTCGACGCTCTCGGGTTGACCCACGATTTGGGCGGTCAGCCGCGCGCCTTCGGCCACAAGCGTGATGTGGTCGTTGGCGATATCCAGCACCGCCGCATTCAACCGTTGGCCGACGCGCAGCGCCAGCGACGCCGAATCGGCGGCGGCGAGCGTGGTCGGCGGTGTGACGGGCTGGAGCGGGAGCATGATCGTGGCGCTCGGTCTTCGGGTGCTTGCCTGGGGTTGACGGCTGACCGCTATCGGCGATCAGCCGTCAACCCCAATTGTCCTCAGTTATCGTTTCAGGTTCACAAGCTCCTGGAGCATCTCGTCGCTTGTGGTGATTACGCGGGACGAGGCCTGGAAGCCGCGCTGGGCCAGGATCATGTTGGTGAATTCCTGCGACAGGTCGACGTTCGAAGCCTCGACGCTGCCCGGGATCACGGCGCCGCGGCCGTTGCTGTCGGGAAGGCCGGTGTTGGGCTCGCCGGCGTTGACACCCTGCTGGTAGAGGTTCTGGCCGACCTTGACCAGGCCGGCCGGATTGACAAAGCTCGTCACGGCCAGTTGGGCGACGAGGTTCTGCAGGCCGTTTGAGTACTGAGCGTAGACCTGGCCGGTCTTGGTCTCGATCGCGTAACCGGTCACTGTGCCGGCCGCGACGCCGTCCTGAAACGCCGCGTACGCGCTGCTGTCGGTCTCGAGCTGGGTCAACGACGTGAAGTCGACGTCGAAGGTGAAGGCCTGTGCGCCGGCGGCGCTCGCCGCGACGTTGATCGTGCCTGTGCCGCCGGTCGCCAGCGCACCGGTGGCCGGGTCGAAGGTCAGCGTGCCCGAGCCTGTGCCGCCGGCGACGGCCGTCCAGCTCCAGGCGTTGGCGCCGGTGCGCGTCGCCTGGACGTCGACATTGTGCAGCGCCCCGAACGAGTCGTAGACGCCGAAGGTCAGCGTGACGGGCGTTCCCGCGGGCTGCAGCGCATTGAGGTTACCGCGCATCGTCAGCTCCGAGGTCTCGCGGGCCAGCGTGCTATTGATCGGGATACGGATGTCGGTCAGCGTGGTGCCGGTGTTGATCACCGGCGGTGTGCCGGTCGGAAGCCAGCCCTGCAGCCGGTAGCCGGTGTTGGTGTTGACCAGATAGCCGTCGGCGTCAAGATCGATCGAGCCGTCGCGCGAGTAGAACATCGTGCCGGCGGCGTCGCGGTAGTTGAAGAAGCCGTCGCCCTGGACCGCCAGGTCGCCGAGCCGGCCTGTCGCCGTGAGCGCGCCCTGCGTGAACGACTGCGTGATGCTGCCGACGCGCATGCCCAGGCCGACCTGCATCGGGTCGACGCCGCCGCGGGTGCCGGTCGGGCTCGAGCCCGGGCGCAGCAATTGTGAGATCTGATCCTGAAAGCGCACGAAGCTGGTCTTGTAGCCCGTGGTGTTGACGTTGGCCAGGTTGTTGCCGATCACGTCCATCCAGGTTTGATGGGCGTTGAGCGAGCTGATGGCCGTAAACATTGAGCGAAGCATGGTGTCCTCCGGAAGGTTTCGGCCTGGGCATCCTCCAGGAGGGCCAGCCCAGGTGTGTGATTGATGTCTGAAATGCGGCCGCCAGCGGCCGCATACCGATTACTTGGCCAGAACGACCGAGTCGATCTGCGTGAACACGCCCTCGCCGCGGCTCTTGGCGTCGACGGCGGTGACGACAAGCCTGTCACGGACGTTGACCACGAAGGCCATGTCGTCCATCAACACAAGCGAGTCTTTTCCGCCGCGTTTTGCGGCGTTGTCGACGGCCAGGCTCAAACGGGCCAGGTCGTCGGTGCTCAGCGCGATGTCGCGCTTCTCGAGCCGTTTCTGCGCATGATTGGAGAAGCGCAGCTCGGCCTGCTGGAGCTCGGCCGCGAACGCGCCTGGCGCCGCGGTCTTTGTCGCAGCCGCCGGCCGTTGCGCCGCCGCAGCGTAGGCGTTCGTGATTCGAAGGTCTTGCGTCATCGTCCTCTCCGTGTCCTAGAGCGCCGCGCTTTCGTTTTGATCGGCGTCGCCGCTGCCGAAGAGCGCGTCGACCAGCAGCTCGGCCAACGCATCGATCCGTTCGTTGACGGCTGGGGCGGCCTCGACCGTGGTGACGCCCGAGAGCGGCGCGAACTGGCCGTCGATCTCGAGCAACACCTCGCTGCCGTTCAGGTGCACGCTGCTCACCACTCCGGTGAGCGATTCGCCGTTGCTCTGCAGTGCCGTGACTTGTTTTCCGATCAGGCTGCTGGCGTTGTTGAGCTGGCTCTGGCTCATGAACGCGGTCATCGATTTGTTGAGCTTCTGCATCTCGCTCAGCGCCTGGAATTGGGCGGTCTGAGCCAGAAACTGGTCGTTGGCCATCGGCTCGAGCGGGTTCTGGTTCTTGAGCTGTGAGACGAGCAGCGAGAGAAACTGATCTTGCAGGGCCTGGGTGGACGCCGTCGACCTTGAGCCTGTCGTGGTCGATCCGCTGACGACCTGGCCGTTGACGACTGTGACGGGTTGGTATTCCATGGCGTTCTCCTAGATGCTCAGGTCGACGCCGGCGTTCGACCAGCCGCGCGCGCCGTTGAGCCGGAGCACGATCGGGCGCTCGGCCGCGTAGGGGTCTGTTTCGCCGCCCTGGATGCCGCGCAGGTTGATCCCGAGCGTCTTAGCGCCCTGGAACCCGCGATTGAAGCTCTGGCGGGCATCGCCGAGCCCGGCGCTGATCGCCACGTTGGCGACGTCGAGGCCGCTTGCGGCGAGGTTGCTGCGCAGCTCGGTCAGGTGGTTCTCGAGCAGGGCTACGGTGTGCGGCTGCTCGGCGCGCACGCTGACCTGCAGGCCCTGGTCGGCGCCATGGGTCACACGCAACTCGATGCGTCCGAGCTCCTCGGGCTGGAGCGTGATCCTGACCGTCTCGAGCTTCTGGCCTTCGAGTTGCTCGACCAGGTGCTGGATCTGAGCGAGGACTTCCTTGGGTTGAACTTCCGCCAGGCGGGCCGGTTCAACGGTGGGGGTCGGGGCCTCGGCGCTTTGCGGGGCCGGGGCACCCATGAGGGGTGGCGCGGATGCCGGCTCCGCTGCCGTGACCGGCGCCTCCGGGTCCTTCTTCGCCTGCGCGGCGCGTTCGATCGCGGTCGGTGCGGGTGCGGTCTGCGGGCCGACCGGCGCCAGGATCTCG
>DKKP01000080.1 GCA_002455335.1 Anaerolineales bacterium UBA6663
GGCCGGCTTCGCATGCGGGTTGTTCGGCGCGGCACCCGGCCGCGGATGGTCCGCCTACTTGGCGGGCAGGCTCGCGGCGTACGTCGTGCCGATCGCGATCCACCGCGAGAGGGCCGCGTCGTCGGCCACGGCGTCGGTCGTGACGCGCAGCCAGCCGTCGAGCTCCTTGCCGCGCATCTCCATCCGGCTGGCGCCGGGCTCGGCGATCAGCCGCTCACTCTCGGCGGGATCGCAGCGCAGCATGATCCCGCCCTGGCCGCTGGCGGCCACCGCCATGTTGCCGCCGATCAGGAATGCCAGGCCGCCGAACATCTTCTTCTCGGTCACGGGCACGCCCGGAAGCAGACCCCGGATCCGCTCGGCGAGCTCCTCGTCGTAGGCCATGCCGCGATCATGACAGCGGGCGGGGACAGTGTCGGGAATGGATGACGCCGACAACCGGTTGCCGCCGTACGTGACATCCACGCCCGCGATCAGCCGCGCCGACGTGGGGCTGCGCAGCGAGCGTGGTCCGGTGCTGCTCGCGGTGATGCTCAGCATCGGCCTGGTGGCGATCGACTCCACGATCCTCGCCACCGCGGTGCCAGCGGTGGTCGATGACCTCGGTGGCTTCACGCAGTTCCCGTGGCTGTTCTCGGTCTACCTCCTGGGCCAGGCCGTCTCGGTGCCGTTGTACTCCAAGCTCTCAGATCAGTACGGCCGCAAGCCGATGATGCTGATCGGTGTCGGACTGTTCCTGGTCGGATCGCTGCTGTGCGGCCTGGCTTGGAACATGCTGGCGTTGATCGCCTTCCGCGCCGTACAGGGACTCGGTGCCGGAGCGGTGATGCCGATCGGGATGACCATCGTCGGCGACATCTACACCGTGGCCGAGCGGGCCAAGGTGCAGGGCTACCTTGCCAGCGTGTGGGCGCTCGCGGCGGTCGTCGGCCCGACGTTGGGTGGAGTCTTCGCCGACTACCTGTCCTGGCGGTGGATCTTCTGGGTCAACCTGCCGATCGGCGCCGCGGCCATGTGGATGCTGACTCGCCGCTTCCATGAGCAGGTGACCCGGGCCCGGCATCGGTTCGACGTGCTCGGTGCGCTACTGCTCACCGTCGGTGGCCTGGTGCTCCTGCTCGCGCTGCTCGAGGGCGGCGTGCACTGGGACTGGCTCTCGCCGACGAGCATCGCGCTCTTCACGGTTGCAGTGGTCGCGCTGGTTGCCTTCGTGCTGGTCGAACGGCGGGCCGCCGAGCCGGTGCTCCCACTCTGGGTGTTCCGGCACCGCGTGATCCTGCCCGCGATCCTCATCTCGCTGGTCGTGGGCGTACTGCTCATGGGCATCACGTCCTACATCCCGCTGTACGCCCAGAGCGTGCTCGGCCACGACGCGGTGAGCGCCGGGTTCGCGTTGGCCGCGCTGACGCTCGGCTGGCCGCTCGCGGCGGCGAACGCGGGGCGCCTCTACCTCACTATCGGGTTCCGGGCCACCACGGCGATCGGCGCCGTGATCGCCCTGTGTGGCGCGTTGCTCCTGCTCCCCATCGACGCCGACAGCTCGCTGCTGATGGTGGCCCTGCCCTGCTTCGTGATGGGCCTCGGCTTCGGCTTCACCGCGGCCCCGCCGGTCATCGCCGCCCAATCGGCGGTCGACTGGGAGTCCCGGGGCGTGACCACGGGGGCCACCATGTTCGCCCGCTCCGTGGGCAGTGCGGTCGGCGTGGCCGGGTTCGGCGCTGTCGTCAACGCCCGAGTCACCGACGCGATCGGCCACGGCAGCCCGTCGCTGGAACAGCTCTCCGCCGGCGTGCTCGCCCCCGCCATCCACGCGACGTTCGTCGGCACCGCGATCATCGCGGTCGGGCTGGTGCTGGTCACCCTGCTGATGCCCAAGCGGATCACCGAACCGGGGGAAGCACCGCAGACCTAAGGCCGTGATCGGACGAGCTTCGTCAACTCTGGAGGGAGCGCAGNNGAGCGCAGCGACCCGGTCTTTCGGGCGAAGCCCGCCGGGGTGTTCAGCGGAGCCTCACCTTGCTTGCGGGCAACCGTCGTCATGAGGACGATTCGGCCATGAGTGCGCCTGACGACGTCGACGAGATCGACGTCTCGCAACTCCAGGCCGGGCCGCACGAGCACGAGCCGCACGAGGGTGGACTCAACAATCGCCTCAACTGGCTGCGCGCCGGCGTGCTCGGCGCGAACGACGGCATCGTCTCGACGGCCGGCATCGTGATGGGGGTGGCGGGTGCGACCAGCGATCTGGGGACGATCCTGGTCGCCGGTGTCGCCGGGCTCGCCGCGGGCGCGCTCAGCATGGGGGCCGGCGAGTACGTCTCGGTGAGCACCCAGCGCGATTCCGAGCTGGCGTTGCTGGACAAGGAACGGCGCGAGCTGCGCGAGGACCCGCAGGACGAGCTCGAGGAGCTGGCCGGGCTTTACGTCGAGCGAGGGCTGAGCGAGGAGTTGGCACTCCAGGTCGCCAAGGAACTGACCGAGAGGGACGCCCTCGCCGCGCACGCCGAGGTCGAGCTGGGCATCGATCCCGACGATATCTCGAGCGCCTGGAACGCTGCCTTCGCCTCGATGGTGTCCTTCACGATCGGTGCGCTGCTCCCGCTGCTCACCATCACCCTGGTGACGCCGGACCTGCGGGTCGCGGTCACCGTCGTCGCTGTCGCGCTGGCGCTGGCGCTC
>DKKP01000429.1 GCA_002455335.1 Anaerolineales bacterium UBA6663
TGTCATCGAGGACGAGCCCAAGCGTCGCGAGGACGATCACGCTCAGCCCGGCGCCGAAATAGCCGCCGTACACCGCGGCAAGCCCGACCGGCAGCGCCGCGGTCGCTTCGGGTGCGTGGGTTGCCCGACCAGCCTGAGCGGCCCTGCGTACGAGCCAGGCGCGCAGCGGTTCCTGAACCGCCATCAGGGCCGAGGCGAGCAGGATCAGGAAGGGCACGAGCGCCCGAAAGAGTCGCTCGCCGGTGTTGAGGAGCAAGACGCCGCCCACCACGCCGCCGACGATGCTTGCCGGCACGAGCCAGCGCAGTCGGCGTCCCTGACCGCGCAGGTCATCCTTCTGGGCCAGCGTCGCGCCGAAGTAGCCCGGGCAGAGCGCCACGGTGTTGGTAATGCTGGCGGCAACAGCCGGGATGCCGACGGCCGTCAACACCGGGAACGTGATCAGCGTGCCGCCGCCGGCGAGCGCATTCACCGCCCCGGCTGCCACGGCAGCCAGGGTGAGCCAGAGTAGGTCAAGGGGGGGCATGGGTGTCTCTGAGACCGTGGAGGGCAGAGCGTGAGGCGTCACCCCACGCTCTCCGCTCTAGCGCTTCAAGCGTGGATCCAGCGCGTCGCGCAGGCCGTCGCCGAGCAGGTTGAAAGCCAGAACCGTGATCATGATCGCCAGCCCTGGGAAGATCAACAGGTGCGGGTTCGACAATGCGCGGGCGCGCTCCTCGCCAAGCATCAGGCCCCACTCGGGCGTCGGTTTCTCGGCGCCAAGGCCAAGGAACGAGAGCGCCGCGGCGTCCAGGATCGCCGTGGCGATGCCAAGCGTGCCCTGGACGAGCACCGGCGTGACGGCGTTGGGCAGGATGCGCGTGAACAGCAGTCGGATCGGCGATGCGCCAAGCGCCCGCGAAGCCTGGACGTACTCGAGATCCTTCACCGAGAGCACGCTGGCGCGCACGAGACGCGCATAGACCGGGATCGAGACCACGGCGATCGCGAGCAACGCGTTGATCAGCCCCGGGCCGAGCGCGCTGACGATGGCGATGGCCAGCAGCAGCGATGGGAAGGCCATCAGCACGTCCATCGAGCGCATCAGCACCGTGTCCCACCAGCCGCCGGCGAACCCCGCGACCGCGCCGATCAGGGCGCCGACCAGGATCGCGCCGATGTTGGTGACCAGGCCGATCATCAGCGACAGACGTGAGCCATAGACCACGCGCGAGAACAAATCGCGGCTGTTGCCGTCGAGGCCGAAGAGATGCTCGGTCTCTGCCGGGTCACAGCCCAGGAGGTGGACGCACGGCGCCTCAAACCGCTTGCCGTCGCGGAACACCTCCCGAAAGCCATAGGGGGCGATCAGATCGGCGAAGATCGCCACGAGGATCAAGGCGCCGATCAAGAACAGGCCGGCCTGTGCCGAACGGTGCTTGAGCAACCGGCGCAACGCCTCAGTCGCCGGCGAGCGATGCTCGGTGATGGGTTCGGCATTGAGCAGCGGAGTGGATGCTGTAGAGGTGGTCATGCGTCGAGGCGGATGCGCGGATCCAAAAAGGTGTACGACACGTCCACAACAAGGTTGACGATGACGTAGATCAGGGCGACGGAAAGCGTGAACCCCTGCACGACCGGATAGTCACGCGCGAAGATCGCCGTCGTGATCGCCGTCCCGACGCCCGGCAGGCTGAAGACGGTCTCGGTCAGCACGGCGCCGCTCAACAGGCCGCCCATCTGCAACCCGATCACGGTCACGATCGGGATCAGGGCGTTGCGCAGCGCATGTCGAAAGATCACGAGTCGCTCGATCAGGCCCTTGGCGCGCGCCGTCCGCACGTAATCCTGCCCGAGCACGTCGAGAAGGCTCGAGCGCGTCATCCGGGCGATGATCGCCAACGGGATCGTGCCGAGCGCGAGCGCCGGGACGATGAGATGTCGGAGTGCGTCGATCAGGACCTCGACATTGCCCGTGATCAGGCTATTGAACACGACCGAATTTGAGAGCAGCGCATACGCGAAACCGAGCCACCCGGTCGGCTCTTCGGCCCAGCCCCAGGTCTCGGCCAGCGGCGCGATCGATACCCCGGCGCTCAGTCGGGTGCCAGGCGGTAACTGGAAGGGCGTGCCCTTCAGAATAATGGCGAAGAAATAAGCGAGCATCAGGCCAAGCCAGAACACGGGCATCGAAACGCCCACATTCGCCAGGCCCATCGCGCCGACGTCGATCAGGGTGTTGCGGTACAGCGCAGAGACGAGCCCGAGCACAAGGCCGGCCCCTGTGGCGACGAGCATCGCGCTGACCGTGATCTCGAGCGTCATCGGCAGACGCTCCGACAGGTATTCGATCACCGGCCGCGACTGCGAGATCGAGTCCTGCAGGTCGCCGGTGGCCAGCGTGCTGATGTAGCGCACAAACTGCACGCCGATGTTGTCGTTCAGGCCATAGCGCTCACGAAAGTCTTCGCATTTGGCCTGGGTTGCGCGCTCGCCGAGCATGGCGATGCACGGGTCGCCCGGGATGCTGCGCACGATCACGAACGTCACAAGCACGATCCCGAAGAGCACCGGGACCAGCAGCAGCAGGCGGCGAAAGATGAATTGGGTCATGTGAGGAGGCGTCAGGCTTCAGGCCTCAGGCGTCGGGGCGGCCGCGAGAGCCGCCCCTTCTGACGCCTGAAGCCCGATGCCTGACGCCTGATCCTTAGTCGGCGTTCAGGAACGCGCCGAAGAACGCGCCCCAGTACTCGAAGTTGCCTTCGCGCCCGACGTGGTTCGGGCTCTTGGCGTTCCACTGGGCCTCGAACGTGGCGACCACGTCGTTGGCATCCAGGTCGGCGCCGTTATGGAACTTGACGCCCTGGCGGAGCGAGAAGGTCCACTCGGTGCCTTCGGGGTTGGCCGTGTACGACTCGGCCAGACCCGGCTCGACCGCCACGCCGCCCAGTTGGTACGCCATCAGGGCGTCGTACACCTGGTTGCAGGCGCGCAGCGATTCGCCGTCGGTCTCGTCGCCGCACCACAGCGCGGCCGGCTCGCCGTTCTGGACGAACGTGAACGTGTCTTTGCCGGCGCTCATGACGTAGAACAGCTCGTTGCCGAGCGGGCTGGTGTGCGCGCCCTCGACGGCTGCGCTGTACACCACGGCGGAGCCGCCGTGGGCCATCGGGATCATCGGGACATCGCGCTTGATCAGCGCCGCGACCTGATCGTACAGGGCCTGGCGCTCGGCCGGATCGGAGATCTGGCCGGCCTGCGTGATGGTGTCGAAGATCTCGGTGTAGCCTTCACCGAACTGCAGGTTCTGGGTGTTGGCGAAGTGGTAGTTGTAGAAGTTGGTGGCCGCCGGGTAGTCGGCGCCCCAGCCAAGCAGATAGAAGCCCACCTGGCCGGCCGCTGTCGCGTCGAGGAACTCGGTCGACTCGATCTCGCGGATCACCACGTTCAGGCCGATCTCGGCCAGCTGGGCCTGGATCTCCTGCGCCACGGGCGGGGCCTCGGGCAGGTAGCCGCGCGCGACGTTGCGATACGCAAGTTCGATCTCGGTGCCCTCGGCGACGCCGGCCGCAGCCAGCAGCGCCTTGGCCTCATCGATGTTCTGCTCGTACCAGGTCGCGCCGTCACCGGTCGTGCTGAAGCCCGGCGAGAACGAAGGCGGCAGGAACTGCTGCGCCACCTCGGAGCCATCCGGATAGTACTGGTCGACGATGCGCTGGCGATCGAGCGCCAGGGCGATGGCCTGACGGACCTCGACCTTATCGAACGGCGCGATCGTGTTGTTGAAGCCGACGTAGAAGATGTTGAGGCCTTCGCGCCCGGCGACCTGCATGTTCGGGTCGGTCAGCGCGGCCTCGATGTCCTGCGCGGCCGGGTTATCGACGGCATCGACCTCACCCGACTGCAGGGCCAGGAACTTGGCGGCCGAGTCGGCGTTCCAGCGCAGGATCGCGGTCTGGGTCTTGGCGGCGTCGCCCCAGTACTCGGGGAAGGCCGTGAACGTGACCTGCTCACCGCGGCGCCACTCCGACACCATGTATGGGCCTGTGCCATTGGGCTGCTCGCTCATCGCGACCGAGTCTCCGCCGGTGGCGTCGAGGTATTCCTTATCCTGGATGGCGAAGACCGTGAACGCGATCTTCGACAGGAAGTCGGGGTCCTGATAGCAGAGCGTGAACTTGACCGTGTACTGGTCGATCGCTTCGATCGACTGGATCTCACCGCCGTAATCGCAGCTCTCGGCCTCGACCTTCAGGCCTTCATAAGCGGCCATGGCCTCGGTCGGCGCAGCGGCTTCGGTCGGCGCCGGAGCTTCGGTCGGGGCCATCGCCGCGGTGGGCTCGGGCGCCGCGGTCGGCGTGGCGGCGGGAGCGCAGGCGGCTACGAGCAGGGCGGCAGCCGTCAGGCCACTCAGGGCCTTGTACAGTCTCATCGTGCTGGGCATACGCGTGTTCCTCCTGTGAAACGGATCCGGTTCGGGGGGGATTCTTTTGGGTTGCTCGCCTTGGCGTTGCTGGTACACGTCGTCCATCCAGCGGTTGACGCCGTCTGATCACCTCCTTTAGTTGTTTCTTGGCGGTGCGTAATTGGTTAATTGTACTTCACCGGGCAAAGCGCTTCAAGACAGCCGCTTGGGGGAGGCGGTCATCCGATTGGGTGCCCGGTGGCGGTCTGCATAAAATCGCCTAAACTGTCGCTCCGAGTTGCCGATCACACGGTGACGGCGCGCGATCAGGCGCGCTTTGTGCACCGGGTGTCTGCGACATGAGGAACCCTATGGCCACCGATCCCACACCTGCCGCAGCCGAGCTCTCCACAAAGATCAACGATCTTGACCGACGTATCCGCGACCTGCAATCCGAGGCGCGTCTCGCAACTGTCGCGGACGAGCTCGAGAACCTCGACACGGCGCTCAATCAGATGACGCCCCGGCTCAAGGAGATCCGTGAGCTGGGCTACGTCTTTGGCCATGACCTCGAAGACAAGATCACGGCCGTCCGGCGCCAGTGGCCGACTCTGCGGAGCGGCGCGAAGGCCCAGATCGCGAAGCAGGGGCCCGAACTGCAAGGCGCGCTCAAGCCGCTCGAAGTCAAGCTCGCCAACGTCAAGCGACGCCAGGCACAGGTGGCCGATGCCACACGGCTTGTGGCCGATGCGCTGCCCGGGGTCGAGAACCTCGAGGCCCGTGTGACAGCGGCTCAGCAGGCGATCCGCGGCAGCTTCGACGCCTTCAAGCGCGAGGCCGATCTGCTCTCGTCTCGGCTGACCGATGTCAAGCGAATCGTCGAGTGGACCCGCGACGGTAAGTTCACGCCACTGGCCGGTGAGGGCGTGTATGCCGCGGTCGCGGCCAAGTGGGACCGTGACGGCAAGGACGACCCCAAGGGACGACTGTTCCTGACCGACCAGCGTGTATTGTTCGAGCGCCGGGAAGAGATCGCCACGAAGAAGTTCTTGTTTGTGGCGACCGAAAAGGAACTGGTGCACGAACTCCTGCTCGAGGTGCCCGTGCGTGAGGTCGATGGCGTGGTCGCCAGCGATAAGGGCCTGCTCGGCCACGAGGATCACATCGACATCGCCTTCACACATGAGGCTCCGGTCCGCGCAGCGCATTTCCACCTGGATGGGCAGGACAACAAACTGTGGGTCACGCTGATCGAACGCGCCAAAGCCGGCGAGTTCGACAAGGAGCGCGCCGTCAAGGTCGATCCGGCCGTCGATCACTCGGCGACGGCGCCGACGAAGTGCCCGAGTTGTGGCGCGAACTTCACCCGGCCCGTCATGCGCGGACAGACCGAGATCCGGTGTGAGTTCTGCGGCTCGGTGACACGATTGGGGCAGGCGTAATCCGTAGAACGTGGAGCGTGAGGCGCCGCATGCCTGACGCTCCACGCCTCAGTTGCTTCCCAACAGAACGACGAGCAGCGCCAGCAGGCCCGCGATCCCGTATTCAAGCCAGAGGCGCCGACGCAATCGGCCCTGAAGCTGGGCTGCGAGGAGTCCCGCTGACACGTAGAAGAGCGCCAGCCCGACCGCCGCTGCCGTGATCGGGTTGATGCGCCAATAGCTCAGCGCCCACTGAACCTCGGCGGCGAAGAGCCCGACCACGAGAGCGTAAAGCGCAGCTCGCCCGACGTCGGCGCGCGGGTCGAGGACGAACAGCCGCAGACCGAGAAACCCGGCCAGCNNAGCTGCCCGGGCGCCCGCCGTCACAAGCGCCGCAAACAAGACAAGCACGAGGATGTAGGTCAAGAGCGACAGGCCCAGCGCGGCCAGTGGGCGGCGCCCCTCCTCGGGGTCCAGGCTGACGTATTCTGCCAACACCACAAGGATCCAAAGCCCGGCAGCGCCGCCAAGGCCAAGCCACCAGGGCACGCCGATCGGCAACTGAGCCAGGCCGAGCCCGAGCACAGCGGCCGCCGCCGCGGGAACGATCCCGGAAAGCCAGATCGGCTGGCGGGCTGCTGCCGGGTGGGCGCGCATGATCGTCACGGCCCCGGTCCCGGCGAGGATGGCGGCGAGCGCGGCGACGGCGGCGACGGTCAG
>DKKP01000423.1 GCA_002455335.1 Anaerolineales bacterium UBA6663
CGGGCCGCAGCGGAAGCCAACCGGTTGTAGGCCAGCGCCAGCCCGAGCGTCAACGACAGCTGGATCAGCGTGAGGACGGCCGCGCCGGGCAAGTTGAACAGGCTCATCGCCTGGCGGTAGATCTCGGTCTCGAGCGTCGCGAAGCGCGGTCCACCCAGGATCAGGATGACGCCGAAGCTGGCGACGTCGAAGGTGAAGACGAGCAGCGTCGCCATGCCCAGGCTCGGCGCCAGTAACGGCAACGTCACCTCGACGAAGGCCTTGGCCGGCGAGGCGCCCAGCGTTCGGGCCGCGGCCAGCGGCCGTGGGTCGAGCCGGGCCCAGGCATCGCCGACCAGCCGGATGATCAGTGTCGTGTTGTAGAAGACGTGCCCCAGCACGATCGCGCCAAGGCTGCCGAGCACCTGCACTGGCGGAGCCTTCAGCCCGAGCCAGCTCATCAGGGTCTGGTTGACGACGCCGCGATCGCCGAGCAGAGCGCTGAACCCGGCACCGACGACAAGGGTCGGTAGCACGAACGGCACGCCCGAAAGCGCCCGCAGCCAACGCTTTCCCGGGAAGTCGTAGCGCCCGATCAGGTAGGCGCCGGGTAGCCCGACGAGCACGGTCGCGATCGTCGAGAGCGTTGCCTGCCAGAGCGTAAACCCGATCACGCTCCAGGTCGACGCGCGCCCGAGCACGGCCAATCCCGGCCCGAGATCCAGCCCACCCTCCGGCGCCAGGCTGCGCGCCAGGATCGCGCNNGGGGCGAAGAGCGAAGAGCGAGGAGCGAGGAGCGAAAAACGCGGTAGCGTTCGCCCCTCGCTCTTCGCTCTTCGCCCCTGGGTCCGGCAAGAGTCATCTCAACACCACATCCGTCCATGCCTCGATCCAGCGCTCGCGATTGGCCGCGATCTGATCAGGCGGCAGGGTCGCCGGCTCGGCCGGGATCTGGGAGAAACGCTCGAACTCGGCCGGCAACGGCGTGTCGGGCACCACAGGGAAGACGAACATCTGCAGCGGCAGGTCCTGCTGGACCTGCGGGCTGAGCATGAAGTCGACCCAGGCCTCGGCCAGATCGCGATTGGGCGTTCCGGTGAGGATCCCCACGAACTCGATCTGGCGGAAACAAGTGCCGGGCCCCACGACGCTGGCGGTCGGGGCGTCGGCGGGGCGCGGGTCGGCGAAGATCACCTCGGCCGGCGGGCTCGACGCGTAGGAGACCACAAGCGGGCGCGGGCCCTGACCGCTCGACCCCGAGAACTCGGTGTAGTACGCGGTCGACCAGTCGTCGACGACCTTGACGTCGTTGGCGCGCAGCCCGGCCCAGTAATCGAGGTAACCGTCCTCGCCGAATCGCGCGATGGTCGCCAGCAGGAAGGCCAGCCCCGGCGAGGAGGTGGCCGGGTTCTCGACCGCCAGCAGCCCGCTCAGCTCCGGCTTGAGCAGGTCGTCGAGCGTCTGCGGCAGGCTCAGCCCGCGCTCGACGAAGAAGGCCTTGTCGTAATTCAGGCAGACGTCGCCATAGTTGACTGGGATGGCGCGGTGATTGGGGTCGAGCTGGAACTCGGCCGGGACACCTGTCAGCGCGATCGGTGTGTAGGCCTCGAAGATCTCGTTCTGCAGGGCGCGTGAGAGGAAGGCGTTGTCGACGCCGTAGAGCACATCGGCCAGCGGCGTCTCGCCGGCCAGGATCGCCTTGTTGACCAGGCTTCCGGCATCGCCGCTCTGCAGCACCGAGACCGTGACGTTGTGCTCAGCCTCGAAGGCCGCCAGCACGTCTTCGCTGAGCGCGAAGGAGTCGTGGGTCATCACCCGCAGGGTTCGTGGGCCGTCGGCGGTCGGGGTCGCGGTCGGCGCGGCGGGCGCGCAGGCGGCCAGGGCGAGGGTCAGTCCGATCAAGAGCGTACGTTTCATCCTTCTACCTCCGTTGTATCGGCGTTCGCCGTTGGGTTGTCCATCGAAGTGTGTACGATGACCAGGGCGCCGGCATCAAGCGCGATTGTCGCGGCTCGGGCGGCCATCACGTTGCTGATCCCGCGCGATGTGCCGAAAGGCAGTCGGGCGTTCGTGAGCGGGTAGGCGAGGCCGGACAGCGTGACGTCGATGGCATCGCCGCCGATCGGTAAGAGCGAGACGGTATCGCCTGGCGCGCCGGCGAGCGCAAGGCGGCCCGGCCCACGCAGCACCCGGATCGTCTCGGGCCCGTTGCTGAGCGCCAGATCGAGCCCGGCCGCTGTCGCTTGTGCCATGAGCAGCAAGTTGCCCAGGGTCTGGTCGAGCCGACCGCCCAGCCCGGCTACGATGCGGATGCGCGTCCCGCCCAGCCGGCGCGCCAGATCGAGCGCCAGTTCGAGGTCGGTCGCATCCTTGCCCGGCGGATGGCGCTCGATCCGCGATCCGGTGCGCTCGAAAGCCGCCAGGATCTCGGGGGCGAGCGAGTCGAAGTCGCCGATCAGCCAATCGGCGCGCAGACCGAGCGCGTGCAGGTGCGCGCCGCCGCCGTCGGCGGCGATCACGGTCTGGGACCTCGCGACCAGGGAGCGGAGTTGCTCCGGGTCGGCCAGGACGCCGTTGGCGACGATCACGATATCTGGTGGGTGTTGAGTCATAGTCGATCAAAAAGAAAACGCGCCCCGGCTGGGGCGCGCGCAGTGTCACTGGTGTTCCCTCCGCCGGCATTACCCGTCAGGTTCGAGCGGTCGGTGCGCGTACGCACCCTCTCAGCCGGGTCGACCCCAGCTCCCGCATGGCGTTCAGTTGTCTGTTAAGTATAGCGCAGTTCGAACCTTGGCGACGAACATCCCAACCTGCACCAGGTCGTCCTGTCGGTGACCACGGCCTCGATCAGGGCCAGGCCGCGAACTCCGCGAATAGCACGGCTCTGGCTAAACAACGGCACGTCGGCGATAAGGGGCTCCAGGCGCGTCATTCGCGATACTCGCGGCCAGGATCCGAAGCTGATAACTCGCCCGTTCACACGGTTGTGCGTCGTCGCGGTTCGCCAGTGTGCAACTGGATTATCATGACCCTGAGCCGCCGTTCATCGGCTCACCGAGGCAGGGGGATATGCCGGATCACGAGAGAATCAACGCGTTCATGAGGGCCTTGCGTGGGGCCGTACAGGGTGACGTGCGCACCGATGCCGTTAGCCGTGTGCTCTACAGCACCGACGCCAGCATCTATCAGGTCGAGCCGTATGGTGTTCTGATCCCGCGCACGGTCGACGATGTGCGGGCCGCGGTCACGTTGGCGGCCGAACACGGTGTGCCAGTGCTGGCCCGTGGCGGCGGCACGAGCCTGGCGGGTCAGGCCGTCAATGCCGCGCTCGTGATCGACGCGACACGGCACCTCGACAAGGTGGTCGAGATCAACCGCGAGGAGCGCTGGGTCCGCGCTCAGCCCGGCATCTCGCTCGGCACGCTCAACGCGCAGCTCAAGCCTCTGGGGCTGAAGTTCGGACCCGACCCGGCCAGCGGCAGCCGTGCCGCGCTCGGCGGGGTGGTGGGCAACAACTCCTCGGGCTCGCACTCGATCCTGTACGGCATGACGGCCGATCATGTGCTCTCCACCGACGAGATCCTGGCCGATGGGTCGCACGCCACCTTCGCGCCGCGCACGCCGGCCGAGCTGGCGGCGCTCGCGGCCCAGACTGGCACGGCGGCCGAGATCGAGCGCCGGATGCTGGCGCTCGTCAACGACCCGGTGAACCTTGATGTGATCCGGACCCGCACGCCGCGGCACTGGCGACGTTGCGGCGGCTACAACCTCGATCGACTGACCGACGGCCAGGGGCTCTCCTTCCGCTGGCCGTACGACGACCGCTTCAACCTGGCCAAGGTGATCTGCGGCGCTGAGGGCACGCTCGGCTTCATGACCGAGGTCAAACTCAACCTCGTCGAGGTGCCAAAGCTCACCGGGCTCTCGGTCGTGCACTTCGACTCCTTGCGGCCGGCGCTCGAGGCCGTGCCGTTGATGCTCGAGGTTGAGCCGACCGCGATCGAGCTGGTCGACCGGCACTGGCTCAAGCTGGTCGAGAACGCACCGCAATATGCGCGGCTGATGGATCTGTTCCTCCAGGGCCGGCCCGAGTGCATCCTGATCACCGAGTTCTATGGCGCGACCGTGGCCGAGATCGAGGCCCAGCAGCGCCGGCTGGCCGATCACCTGCGCCGGCATCACGTGCCTGTCACGGCCATCACCGAGCTCGCCGACCCGACCCGGATCCAGGCGGTCTGGAAGGTGCGCGAAGCGGGCTTCGGCATCCTGATGGGCATGCGCGGCGACGTCAAGCCGCTGCCGATCGTCGACGACGCGGCTGTGCCGCCGGACCACCTGGCCGATTACATCACCCACCTTGAAGACTACTGCTGCCAGACGCTCGGTCACGAGGTTAGCTACTTCGCGCACGCCAGCGCGGGTTGTCTGCACGTGCACTCGCTGCTCAACCTCAAGCTCGCGACCGATGTCGCAAAGCTGCCCGAGATCGTGACCTACGCGGGTGGGCTGCTCCGCCAGTACGGCGGCGTGCTCTCGAGCGAGCATGGCGACGGCCGCTTGCGCAGCTGGCTCAATCCCGAGTTCTTCGGCCCGGAGCTCTACGGCCTGTTCAAACAGGTCAAGACGATCTTCGACCCGAACAACCTATTCAACCCGGGCGACATCGTCGACGCCCCGGCGATGACCGAGCATTTGCGCTTTGGCCAGGCCTATCGCGCGCTGCCGATCAAGCCGCTCCTCGACTTCACGCCCGAGCAGGGCTTCGACCGCGCGGTCGAGCTCTGCAACGGCACCGCGACCTGCCGGCAGCTTACGGGCACGATGTGCCCGACGTTCAAAGCGACCCGTGATGAGCAACACACGACCCGCGGCCGGGCCAACGTGCTCCGGGCCGCGATCTCGGGCGCGATCGCGTTCGATGCGCCGGCCGTGGTCGAGACGCTCGACCTGTGCGTGAGTTGCAAGGCCTGCAAGACGGAGTGTCCGTCGGTTGTGGATATGGCGCGGCTCAAGGCTGAGTATCAGGGCCAGTACTACAGAACCCATGCGTTACCGCTGCGCTCGCAATTCTTCGCGCGTTTCGCCGATCTCAGCGGGCTGGCCGCCGGCCCACTCGCGCCGGTCGCCAACGCCGTACTGCAGAACCCGCTGGCGCGCGGCCTTGTCAATCGCGTCCTGCGCCTTGCGCCCGAGCGCCAGCTGCCGCGTTTCGTCGGCGAGACCTTCGACGCCTGGGCGCGTCGCCGACCCGCCCCGGCCAGTCGGCCCGATGCG
>DKKP01000045.1 GCA_002455335.1 Anaerolineales bacterium UBA6663
CGGCATCGAAGCGGTCGATGCGCTCAAGACCGTGGTCGCCTACGAGCCCGTTTGGGCGATCGGCACGGGCCGCGCCGCCACGCCTGAGGGCGCCAACGCCGTGATCGCCGAGCACATTCGGGCCGTCATCGCCGGCCTGTATGGCGCCGAGGCGGCGGCGGCACTGCGGATCCAGTACGGTGGATCGGTGACGGCTGCCAATGCCGCCGAACTCCTGGCGCAGCCCGATATCGATGGCGCGCTGGTCGGCGGGGCGAGCCTGAAGGCCGCGGACTTCGGTGTGATCGTCCGCGCTGCGGCCTGAGCCCGATCCGGTCTCAATCCATCGCGTCCTCATGGGGGCCGACGCGCGGTGACGCCGTGTGTCGGCCCCCCTCTGTTTCGAGCGCATCGATGCCAGTCTCTTTGTATGCCCGACCCGATCTCTACGATGCCGTCCACGCCGGACCCGCCAAGGGCGAGCTGGCGTTCGTCCTGCGCCAGGCCGAACGCGTTGGGCCGCGCGTGTTGGAGCTGGCGTGTGGGACGGGCCGGCTGACGATACCGTTGGCCCGGGCCGGTCTGCAGGTCACCGGGATCGATCTGAGCCCCGCGATGCTGTCGCGGGCAGTCGAGCGCGCGCAAGGAGCGCCGATCGACTGGGTTGAAGCCGACATGCGCTCATTCTCGCTGGCGGCCGAGTTCGACCTCGTCCTCATCCCGATCAACTCGCTCTGCCACCTCGAGACCAACGCCGACATCCGTGCCTGTCTGGCAACTGTGCATCGCCACCTTGCACCAACTGGGCGGCTGGTGATCGACGTCTTCAACCCGTCGCTCGAGATCCTGGCACGGGACTCAGGGCGCTGGTATGATCTGGGGACCTTCAGCAGTGAGGACGGTCCCACGGTGCGCCTTAGCGAGCGCAACCGCTACGATCGAGCCACGCAGCTCAACGCCATCCTCTGGAAATTCGAATTCGAGTCTGGCGCCGCCATCGACGTGTCGCTCAGGATGCGTCAGTTTTTTCCGCAAGAGCTCGATACCCTGCTTGAAGCAAACGGCTACGAAGTGGTCGCCAGGTATGGCGGGTACGGTGAGAAGCCGTTTAACTCAGACGCCCGGCAACAGCTCGTCATCGCACGACCGGCCTGAACCAGACCTGAATGAGGTTGCCCTATCATGCGCGGGATGCCCTTGTCCTCACAATCGACCGGTTGGGCAAACCGGGCTTTCCGATGGGCTCGCGCGCTCGCGCCCTGGGCGTTTACGGGGCTCGTCGTCTGGTTCCTGGTGACCCAGATCGAGCTGGATACGCTTTGGCCATTGGTTTCCGATTTCTCCTGGGTCTGGTTCGGCGCCGGGTTGTTCTTCTATGTCCTCGCCAATCTGTTTCGAGATGTGCGGACCTGGCTGCTGCTCGGGACTGATCCGCGACAGTTGCCGGCTTTGTTTCCAATCTTCTTCGTGGTTAGCCTGGCGAACAACGGCCTCCCGGCGCGCATGGGTGAAGTCGTTTACATCTACTATATCAACCGCACTCTGAAGATCGGCGCCGGCTCAGCGACGGCCGGGGTCATTGCGATCCGCATCTTCGACTATCTGACCGTCGCGGCGCTCTTTGTCTTTTCGTGGGGGCTTCTGGCCGGTTCGCTGACTGTGGCGGGTGGCGAGGTCGCCCTCCTGACCCTCCCGGTGCTGTTGGTCGGGGTCGTCGGGTTGGTTGCGTTGCCCTGGGTTGGCGGTCGGCTGCTTCCCGTGGTGACGCGGCTGATGGCCCGGCTGCGGCTCGAACGTTTCATTCCCCTGATCGAACGCCAGGGCGGGCGGGCGGTAGCCACGCTCACGCAGTTGCGCGATTTGCGGCAATATGGCCGGATGTTCGGGTCGTCTTTGGCGATCTGGTCGATGACGTACCTTTGGTTCGCCTGCTTTCTGGCCGCACTTCACTTTGAGGCTTCGCTGCCGGCTGTCGTGTTCGGGGCGACGTTCGCCGTGCTCACCAAGGCTATTCCGTTGGCGTCGATCGGCGGGTTTGGCACCCACGAGGCCGGTTGGACCGTGGGGTTCATGCTCGTGGGGTTCGACCTGTCGACGGCCGTGCTCAGCGGGCTTGCCGTGAACGTGTTGACCCTCTTGGCCTCAATCCTGTTCGGGGTGCCGAGCTGGATCTATCTCTGGTGGCAGGGGCGGCGGTCGGGCTCAAGCGAGCAGACTTCGGGCCCGACGCCTGGGCCGTGAACGCCTGAAAGTGGGTGACGATGTGGGATGGGACGACACTCTGGCGCAAAGGCCTCATCATTTTGATAGGCCTCTATCTTCTGATTGGCGCCACGTACGTGGTCAACACGCCCGTCTTTGAATCGCCGGACGAAGATCTCCACCTCCAATACATCCGATATCTCGTCGCAAACCGTTCACTTCCCGTCTACGCCGGAACCATCCTGCCCATGCGGCAGGAGGCGTCACAACCCCCGCTGTACTACATGATCGCGGCGATCGCGACGTCCTGGGTCGATTGGCCTGACTTCGATGCTGTCGCCGCACACTACCCGAATGCCGTGATCGGCCGGGCCGACATCCCGGGTAACCGAAACGCGTTTGTTCACACGCCGGCCGAGGCCGCGCTGCCTGGTTCCGGCAGCGTGCTGGCGGTGCGGCTCGCGCGCGCGGTGAGCCTGCTTTTTGGCATCGTGGTCCTTGTGGCGACCGCCGTGACGGCGCGGCGGCTGTTCCCCGATCGGCCCGGGCTTGCGCTGGGCTCGGCCGCGCTCGTGGCGTTCACACCGGGTTTCTTGTTCATCGCTGCATCCGCCAACAACGACATGTTGGCCAGCGCGACCGCGGCGACGACGCTGGCGCTGCTTGCAGATGGGTGGCGCCGGGGCTGGGTTCGCTGGCGCATCGTCACACTCGGCATCGTCATCGGTGCAGCTTCGCTTTCGAAGCTCAATGCGCTGGGCGTGGCGCCGTTGACTGGCTTGTTCGTGACGCTCTCGTTCGCGGCGCAGGTCGGCTGGCGCCGCTGGAGGGTCTGGGCGCCCAAGACCCTGGGCGCCGGCGCGGTGATCATCGCTACGGCGTTTGTCGTTGGCGGGTGGTGGTATGTGCGCAACGCGCTGCTTTATGGCGACCCGTTGGCGAGCAGTGTGCACTTCGATGTGATGGCGGCGCGCTCGGCTCCGCCGGCGCTGGGCACGTTGCTCAGCCTGCTCGAGGGCGTGTTCAAGTCGTGGTGGGGCGTGTTCGGCTGGTTCAACGTCATTTATCCCGACTGGGTCTACACGGTCTGTGCACTTGTGAGCGGTCTCGCTCTCGTGGGGCTGTACGTCGCCTGGGCGCGTGGCGGGCGTCGGTCCGCGATCGGTATGTTGCTGATCTGGGCGGGCATGTTCTTTGCCTTACTGATCGGATGGGGGTTCTTTCGCAATCTGCAGGGCAGGCTTCTCCTGCCGGCGATGCCTGCGATTGCCATTCTCATGTCCATCGGGCTGACGGCCTGGATCCCTGGCGACAGACTCCGTCTGCGTGTCGTCGGGGCCGGGCTTGGCCTGCTCGGCGTCGCTGCAGCGTTGACGCCGTGGCTGGTGATCGCGCCGGCTTACGCTGTGCCGCGCGCGCTGACCGTTGCTGAAGTCGCCGCGATCCCGGAGAAGACCGACTTGAGCTTCGCGGGCGTGATGACCTTGCTCGGGTATCGGGTCGAGGCCGATCGGGTCGCGCCGGGAGAAGCGCTCAGGTTGACGCTCTATTGGCGAGTCGATGCCCCGATGGATCGAATCTGGTCGGTGTTCGTCCATTTGACCGACGAGACCGGCGTGATCGTGGCCCAACGCGATCAGTACCCGGGCATGGGCGCGGCTCGAACCACCGAGTTGTTCGTCGGGCAGACCCTGGCTGATGTATATCGGATCGAGATCCCCAAGACGACCTTCGCTCCGGCAGAGGCCGTGCTCTCGGTCGGTCTGTACGATGCGGCGGGCGGAGAACGGTTGCCTTCAACTGATGGGAGCGACCACCTCGACCTGGCGGCTATCTCGATCGCGGCCCGACCCGGCGATGTGCCGAACCAGGTCGATATCGATTTCGAGGGTGGAATCCGTCTGGCGGGATATGACCTTGACCGTCGTGTGGTTGCCCCCGGCGAGGCGGTGCGCCTGACGCTATACTGGCGCGGCATGACGCCGATCGCGACGAACTATTCGGTCTTTACGCATGTGCGCGGCGAGGGCAACGCGCTCTGGGCGGGTCATGATGGCTGGCCGGCGGGAGGGGCTGCACCGACCGGCGCCTGGGCTGTGGGCGATGTCATTGTGGATCCTCACGAACTCGTGCTGTCCACTGAAACGCCGGTGGGCGTCCACACACTCGAGATCGGCCTCTACGACGCAGACGGCGCGCGCCTCCGCCTTGCGCCCGCCGACGATCGCCCCATGTTGGGCGACTTCCTGGATCTGACGTTGATTCGGGTCGTTGCCGATCCTTGAGACATGCTCACCGTCTTTCCAGTCCTGGCCCTGGTCGTGATCCTTGTCCTGCTCGTCCTCAGCGAGCGCTGGATCAATCGGCATCTCCAGGGGATCTGGTTGCTGATCTTCCGCGACCCGGATGTCGCCATGATCACGTATTCGCTGACGATGCTGCCGGGCGTGCTGCTCCACGAAGCCAGTCACTGGGTCAGCGCCACTGTCCTTGGGGTGCGCACCGGGCGTTTCTCGGTCTTCCCGGAACGGACGGCGGACGGGCATCTGCGGTTGGGTTTTGTCGAAACTGAGCGCACCGACGTGGTGCGAGAGGCCCTGATCGGAGCCGCGCCGCTTCTTGCCGGCGCCACGATCCTGGGGTGGGTCGGTGCTCAATTGTTGGGCCTGGGCGCAATCGGGGTTGCATTGGCTCAAGGCGATCTCGCCGGTGCCCTGGTCAGGTTACCGGCCGTGTTCGGCGCTCCGGATGCCTGGCTGTGGCTTTATCTTCTCTTCGCGATCGGCAATGCGATGTTGCCATCACGTTCAGACCAGCGGGCCTGGCTTCCCGCGCTTGGCCTGGTGATCGTGCTGCTCGGGATCCTGACCTGGGCCGGCTTTGGCGGGTTGCTCTCCGATTGGCTGGCCTCCCCGGCGCTGGCCGCCACCGTGGCGTTGGCCGGCGCCCTCAGCGTCGCGCTATTCATTAATGCGCTGGCGCTACCGCTGATCTGGCTCCTCGAAGTAGTGCTCGTGCGCCTGACCGGTCTGAAGGTCGACTACTAGCCAAGACGACGTTGGCCCGAGATCGCCTGGGTCACCCCGTCGTTGGCACTGTTCGATAGCCCCAAAAAGGCAAATCACTGCGTTAACCCTGACAACCTGTACAGGCCTGTATGTCATTGCGCCTGAGCAGCGACGGCGCACTCGGCTCGGAGGGTAGCCTATGGCATGCCACTGATATTGCCAAGTTCGGATTCGCCGCAACTCATCATGGAGAACACCCAACGATGAAAACAATCGCTTCCTCTTTCCGCTGGAACATCCTGCTGGCATTGGTCGCGGCCCTGCTCGTGACCGCCTGCACTTCGCCCTACAACCAGGTCGGATTTCAAGGTCGGCTGTTGACGGCTAGCGGCTCGCCCGTCAATGGGAACGTGAACATGCAGGTTGTTTATTGGACCTGTGAAACGGGAACTTCGGGTCTTGGCTGCTCGCGTGCCTACACAGACACAGCGACGGTCGCCGTGACCGACGGTCTCTTTAGCTTCCCGATCGGCGAAGCGGCCTTCGCCTCGTCGGGCGGACCCGACCCGGCAGTGTACGCTCAACCGCTCTGGGCCGAGCTCACAGTGAACGGCGAGACGCTCGCGCCGCGTCAGCCGCTCACGGGTTCGCCTTATGCGATGACCCTCGTCAGTGGCGCCGTGATCGGCAGCAACCACACGGTCTCAGGTCAGACGATCGATTACGGTACGCTGACGTTGACCAATGCAGCGGATGGCACACTTCTGGTCCTGGCGAACGCCGGTTCCGGTGACTATATCCGCGGCTGCACGGGCACCGGCGCCAATGATCGCACGTGCAGCGACCTCAATTTCCGAGTTCAAGCGAACGGCAACGTGACGGCCGACGGTTCGTTCACGGGCGGCGGCGCCGACTTCGCCGAGCGGATCGAGGTCGATGGCGTTGCGGCGCGGCTGCAACCCGGTGACGTGCTGGTCATCAGCGACCGACAGGATCGCTCGGTCGAGATCTCGACCGAGCCGTACGCCACCGCGGTTTTGGGCGTGTATTCTACCCAACCCGGTTTCGTCGGTGGCACGACGGCCTTACACGATGACCCGACCGGCACTGTGCCCGTGGCGTTCGTCGGGATCGTGCCGGTCAAGGTGACGGCCGTCAACGGCCCGATCCGGCGCGGCGATCTTCTCACGACGTCGTCTGTCCGCGGCCATGCGATGCTGGCCACGGAATATGTGCCCGGCGCGATCCTGGGCAAGGCCATGGGTGAGCTCATCAGCGGCACGGGCGTGATCGAAGTCGCTCTGATCATCCGCTAAGGAGATGGACGATGCAGCACAGACGTTGGCTTTCTTTCGGCCTCGCGGCTGCGGCGATGCTTCTGATCGGCGCCACCGCCTGGGCGGCCCTGACCTCCGAATCCTTTCGGCTGGCCAATAACACGTTTCAGGGGGGGCTGTCGGGCTCAGGCGTCGCCAGTACATCGGGTTCGTACAGGCTGACCGCAGTTACGTTCGGCACGGTATCGAACACACTTGGAAGTACGACCTTCAGGCTATGCACAGGGTTTGCCTGCGCAAGCCCGGTCTACGGCCTCAACCTGACTTCGCTTCAGAAGTAGACGATCGCACGCGTGTAGCGCAGTGAGCGTGTGTCGCTGCGCTACACGCGCCATTTGTCCGCTCATTCGACGCGCTTTGGGCTGCGGTTCCGCATCCAGGTGAGCACGGCGAAGACGGCCGCGATCAGCGTCAGGAAAATGCCGACCTTGACCCAGCGCGATTCGATCCAAAGAGCGGCCAACCCGTAAGCGGCACAGACGACGTAGTAGCCCAGGACGATCGGGCGTTGTGGCAATCCGAGGTCTGATAGACGGAAGTGGATGTGCCCACGATCGCCGCGCAACGGCGATTGTCCGCGCCGCCAGCGGTCGACGATTTGAAAGGCCACATCCGCGATCGGGATGGCGAGCACCAGCAGCGCCGTCATCACGCGCGCCGGGGCGATGATCGAGAGCGCGGCCAGCGCAAAGCCCAGCCCCATCGCGCCCGCCGAACCGAGGAAGATCCGGGCCGGATGGAAGTTGAAAAGCAGGAAGCCCACGCACGCGCCGGCCAGCGCCAGCGAGTACAGCGCGATCTCCTGTTGCTGCAGATTGAAGTAGGAGTGAGCGGCGAAGCAAGTTGCCGCGATCGCGGCAACGCCGGCAGCCAGGCCATCCAGGCCGTCCAGCCAGTTGATCGTGTTCATCATCCCCATTACCCAGAACACGGTCAGCGGGATGCTCAGATACCACTGAAACGTCGTTGGGCGGACGCCGAAGTCGAAAGCGGACGGTAACGTCACCTCGCCAATCACCAGATCGGCGGCCACGGCGATGGCGGCAGTGATGGCCTGCAGCAGAAACTGTGGGGTTGCGGCGAGCTCAAAGCGGTCGTCGGCGAGGCCCCAGACGATCGCGAATGCGGTGCCGGCCAGGGCCCCCAGCAGGGGGACGTGCAGGTTGCCGTCCTGGGGCAGCGGCGCCAGCAGAAACAGCCCAATACCCGTACCGACGAAACCCGTCAGCAGCGCCAGGCCCCCAAGCCGCGACACGGGCCGTGCATGTGTCCGGCGCCCGCCGGGCGTCTGCATGATGCCAAGGCGCTGGCCTGCCCACAGACCGAGGAGCGTGCCGATGACGCTCAAGCCAAGAGCGCTGGTGAAAGCGATGAGGGGGAGCATGCGCGTTGTGCGTGGCGCGTTGTGCGTCGAGC
>DKKP01000042.1 GCA_002455335.1 Anaerolineales bacterium UBA6663
TGTCGAGCCGCGCGGCCTCGAGCCGGAGCCGCCCGCCGGCTTCGTCGACGCGGCGCACGGCTCCGGAAGCCACCAGCTGATCGAGCGCCACGCGCGCCTTGGTCACATCCAGCCCAGTCGCGGCTTCGATCTCGGCAAAGCCGGTCTGCTCGCTCAGCGCGTGGATATGGTCGTACAGCTGACGCAGTTCGGGCCCGGTCGGTGCGCCCTTTTCGATGAAGTGCTGGTGCAGCATCGAGTCGCGCGGGGCGTAGGCCAGCACGGCCTCGGCCGGCAGCCCATCGCGCCCGGCGCGGCCGGCCTCCTGGTAATAGGCCTCGAGCGAGCCCGGCATGCTGAAGTGAAAGACCCAGCGCACGTCGGGGCGATCGATGCCCATGCCAAAGGCGTTGGTGGCCACGACCAGCGGCAGGTCGCCCGAGAGGAAGGCGTCTTGCACCCGCGCCCGCGTGACCGGATCCAGCGCGGCGTGATAGTGCTCGGCCGGGCGCTTGAGCGCGTCACGCAGATAGCCGGCGACCATCTCGGCCTCGCGCCGCGTGCCCGTGTACACGATCCCGGCGCCCTCGGCCTCCTCGAGGAAGTCGCTCAGCCGCCGGAGCTTGACCTCGTCGTTGCGCGCCGGGACGACCCGGAAGGTGATGTTCGGGCGGTCGAAGCCGGTGACGACCCGGGCGGCATCACTCAGGCCAAGCAGACGGAGCATATCGACCTGCACGCGCGGTGTGGCGGTGGCGGTGAGCGCCAGCGTGACCGGCGGGTTGAGCCAACGCCGCGCCTCGGCCAGGTAGAGATAATCGGGGCGAAAGTCGTGGCCCCACTGCGAGAGGCAGTGCGCCTCGTCGACGGCCAGCAGGCTGAGCGACACGTTCTCGAGCGCGCCGCGAAAGCCCGGGCTGCGGAAGCGCTCAGGCGCGACAAGCACGAGCTTGTACGCGCCGGTCGCCAGCCCGCGCAACCGCCGGCCCTGCTCACCCGCGTCAAGCGACGAGTTGATGAAGGTGGCCGCGATGCCGCGGCGCACAAGGCCGTCGACCTGATCCTTCATCAGCGCCACGAGCGGCGAGACGATCAGGGCCGTCCCCGGCAGGATCAGGGCCGCCAGCTGGTAGATCAACGACTTGCCCGAGCCGGTCGGCATCACCACAAGCGTGTCGCGCCCGGCGAGGGCGGCCCGGAGGGCCTCCTCCTGGCCGGGCCGGAAGGCCGGGTAGCCGAAGTGCTGGCGCAGGGCGGCATGGAGCTCGGTCGACATATCAGGCGGGATTGTGGCCCAGGCTGGCCGGGCGTGTCAACTCGAAATGTCCTCGTAAACAACGGTGTGAAGGCGCCTCGACGGCGAATGCCGTCAGGGCGCCTTCACACACCCTTGATATCGGGCTGGTACACTAAGCCGCGGAGGGCAAGACATGCCTCGAAGACACTATCTCACCGACATGGACGGCGTCCTGGTCAGCGGGCGCCAGATGATCCCGGGCGCCGACCAGTTCATCGAGCGGCTCAAGGCCAGCGGCCGCGAGTGGCTTGTGCTCACCAACAACCCGCTCTACACCCCCCGCGACCTGGCCTATCGACTGGGCACGATCGGGCTCGACATCCCGGCCGAGCGCATCTTCACCTCGGGGCTGGCGACCGCGCGCTTTCTGCAGGCGCAGCGCCCTGAGGGCACGGCCTTCGTCATCGGCGAGAGCGGGCTGACCGGACCGATCCACGACGTCGGCTACGTGATGACCGACCACAACCCCGACTACGTCGTGCTCGGCGAGACGCACAACTACAGCGTCGAGGCGATCACGAAAGCCGTGCGCCTGGTCGCCGCCGGCGCGCGCTTCATCGCCACCAACCCCGACCCGACCGGCCCGAGCGAGCACGGCATCGTCCCGGCTTGCGGCGCGATGGCGGCGCTGATCGAACGCGCCAGCGGCGTCGCGCCGTTCTTTATCGGCAAGCCCAACCCGTTGATGATGCGGCTGGCGCTCAACCACCTCGGCATTCACTCCGAGGAGGCGATCATGATCGGCGACCGAATGGACACNNAATGGACACGGACATCGTCGCCGGCGTGCAGGCCGGTCTCGGCACTGTGCTTGTGCTCAGCGGCGTGACCCACGCCGAAGAGGTGAACCGCTTCTCGTATCAGCCGAGCCGGATTGTCAACTCGGTGGACGAGCTGCTGCGCTGAGCGCTCACACAGGCATCACGGTCTTCGCCACAAGGCTCGGAACCGGCTGCACGCGCTGCAACACGCCATCGATCGCCAGGAACGGCGCGCGCAACGCCTCGCGATATGCGGCATAGACCTCGAGCGGCACGATCACGTCGATCAGGCCATCGGGCTGCTCGAGCCGGATGAAGGCCGTACCCTTCGCGGTCGGCGGCCGACGCAGCCCATCGGCCACCAACCCGCCCACGCGCACCGTGGCACCCGGGCGCATCCGCCGCAACTCGGGCAGCGTCAGACACCCCGCGCGGGTGAAGGCGTCGCGGCGCAGCTCGACGAGATGCATGTCGCCCGTCACGCCCGTGGTCGCGAAGGTCAGCGTCAGCTTCTGAGTCGGCGACATCGGGCGCAGCGTCGGCCGCTCATCGGGCAGGTCGAAGGGCAGCGCCGGCACCGGCGGCCGTTTGACGAGCTCGAACGCCGCCGCCAGATCCCAAAGCAAGGCCCGCCGCTCGCCCAGACCGTCGCAGGCGCCTGAGAGCACAAGGTTCTCGACAGCCCGGCGATCGAATCGCAGCCGGTCGACGACGTCGTTCAGCGACGTAAACGGACCGGCGGCGCGCGCCGCCACGATCGCCTCGGCCGCCTCAGACCCCACCCCTTTGACATGACCCAGCCCGTGCCGGATCGCCAGCCCGCCGCGCNNCCGCCGCGCACGCGCTCGACGGTCGGCAGCGCCAGGCTGTGCTGGATGTCGACCGGCAGAAAGCGGATCCCGCAGCGCCGCGCCTCAGCCTCGAGCACGTGCGCCGGGTACGTGCCAAGCGGGGCGTTGCGCAACAGCCCGCAGAAGTACTCGACGGCGTAGTGCACGCGCAGCCAGGCCGACCAGTAGACGATCATGGCGAAGGCCGCGGCATGCGCCTTGCTAAAGGAATAGCCTGCGAAGCCTTTGAGCATCATCCAGATCTGCTCGGCGGTCGGCACAGGCACGCCGTTCGCCTCGGCCCCGCGCAGAAACTCACCGCGGAAGCCGGAGAGCGCGGCATCAGGATCCTTCGCGCCCAGCGCGCGGCGCAGCAGTTCGCCGCGCCCCGGCGCGAAGCCGGCGACGTCGCACGCGATCTTGATCACCTGCTCCTGAAACACGATCACGCCATAGGTCTCGGCCAGCGCCGGTTTGAGGCTCGGGTGGACGTACTGCACCGGCTCGAGCCCCTGCCGGCGTCGGATGTACGGGCGCACCATGTTGCCCTGCAGCGGCCCCGGGCGGATCAGGCTGACCTCGGCGATCAGGTCGGTGAAGCAGCGCGGCTGCAGCTGCGGGATGATCGAGACCTGTGCGCCACTCTCGACCTGAAACAGCCCGATGGTGTGCGCCGAGCAGATCTGGTCGTACACGGCCGGGTCGCGGCCGTCGAGCGCATGCAGGTCGATCGCACGCCCGCGCGTCTGACGGATCAAGGTCAACGCGTCGGCGATGGCCGACAGCATCCGCAACCCGAGCAGATCGATCTTGACGATGCCCAGCGACTCGAGCCCCTCCTTATCGAACTGCACCACGGTGCGCTCCGGCATGCTTGCCGGCTCGATCGGCATCAGATCAGCGAGATCGGCGCCGCTCACCACCATGCCGCCGTTATGCAGA
Source organism: Anaerolineales bacterium UBA6663 (assembly GCA_002455335.1). Taxonomy (GTDB): domain Bacteria; phylum Chloroflexota; class Anaerolineae; order Anaerolineales; family UBA6663; genus UBA6663. Next base: position 3,810 of record DKKP01000042.1, read on the forward strand.
CCGAGATGGCGCGGCAGCCCGAGCAGCCGTTCGGCCAGCGCGGCCACGGCGGGCGGAGGCTCGTCGGCCTTTCCCATTCCCAACACAAACGCCGCATCGCTCACGGCGCTGCGGGCGCGATAGGTGACGTAGGTGCAGGCCATCGCGGCGTGGTCGCGGCCCCAGCGCTCGTAGACGTACTGGATCACGCGTTCACGCCGGGCCGCGTCGATGTCGAGGTCGATGTCGGGCGTGCCGCCGTGCTCGACCGACAGGAAGCGCTCGAGCACAAGCCCATGCGCGATCGGGTCGACGGCCGTGATGCCCAGCAGATGCGCCACAAGGCTGTTGGCCGCCGAGCCGCGGCCGTGGCACAGGATGCCCTCGCGCTTGCAGAAGGCGACGACGTCGGCCACCACAAGGAAGTAGTTCGCCAGCCCAAGCCGTCGGATCAGCCCGAGCTCCTTCGCGAGCAGCCCCTGCCGCTCGGTCCCCGGTCCGCTCTCTGCTGTCCACGATCGCGCCTCCAACCGCGCCCGACACACCTTGTCGAGATACGAATCGGCGTCGTGGCCAGGCGGCATCGGGAAGGCCGGCAGCACCTGCAGCCCGCGCGGCAGGCGGGCCGTGCAGCGCGCCGCGATCTCGGCCGTGGCATGGACGGCGCCGGGCAGGTCGGGGTATAACGCCAGCATCGCGGCCGTCCCGCGCAA
>DKKP01000431.1 GCA_002455335.1 Anaerolineales bacterium UBA6663
TCGGCTCGCGCGTAGGCCTGGACGCTGACCGCCAGCAGGCTGAGATCCCCGGGCGCGGCGCTCAGCCGCTCCGCCACCTCGCGCTGGATCGTCAGGACGATCACGGTCGGCCGTCGACGGGCTTCGAGCAGATGGCGGATCACGGCCGAGGTGATGTAATAGGGGATGTTGGCCACGACCTTGTAGTCGGCGTCGGCCACCAGCACGGCCGGGTCAAGGGCCAGGATGTCGCCGTGGATCACGCGCACATTCGGGTGCGGGGCCACGACCTCAGTCAGCGCCGGCAGCAGAGTCTGATCCAACTCGACGGCGACCACGTCGCGCGCCGCGATGGCGAGATGCCGGGTGAGCGACCCGAGCCCCGGGCCGATCTCGAGGACGCTGTCGCTGGTCGTAAGCGCCGCCGCGGTCACGATCCGGCCCAGCGCGCCCTCATCGATGAGGAAATTCTGGCCCAGCGACTTGCGTGGGCGCAGGCCATGGCGGCGGAGCAGATCGGCGATGGGGAGCGGCGCGAGCGCGGTCATGGGATGCTCTGCGGGATCAACCAGGCGATCGAACCGGCCGCGGGTGTCGGGGTCAGGAAATAGATCGTGACCACGCGCGACCAGCTTTGATAGTCGTTGTCGGAGTAGCCAAGGTCGATGAACCGTCCCTTGACGCCGCCGCCCGTGTCTGCCGCGACCGCGAAGCCGTAGCCCGGCACGTACAACCGGGTGCCAAGCGGGATGTAACGGGGATCGACGGCGATCAATCCCTTAACTAACCGTTGGCCTGAGCGTGTGATGCCGAATGTGCGCGACGTCGCGGGCACGCCGGCACGCGACGGTGAGTACGACGTGGCGTAGACGTCGTACGACCGCCAGTACTCGATCACGCCATCTGGTGTCGCCACGCTTTGGACCGTGATCTGCGTGCCGTAGCCGACCACGCGCGGGCGCGGCTGCTGGGCCAGGAACTCGGCCTCGGTGAAACGCGCCACCTCGAGGCCATCCTCATAGCGCACACGGGTGTACGTTCGGCGCACGCCGTCCGCACCCGGATCAACCTGAACCCGGGTATCGATCGGTTGATCGGCCTGCGGCTGGTAGATGACGTCGGCCAGCTCGACGGTTTGCGTAGCCTGGATCTCCTCGTGTACACGCACGACCCGGATCTGGCCATCAGCCGGCAGAGGGCCATCGGCGGAAGGCAGCGTGTAATCGGGCCCGGTCAGGCCGATGCCGGCGGCTGCCAGCGCCTCGACCACGGTCGACCCGGCTGAGAGCGTGCGCAACAGAGCGCCATCGACCGCGATCGCCAGCGGTGCGGCGCGTGTGACGGTGATCGCCAGACCCGAAGTCAGCGGCGTGGTCAGCGCCGGCTCGACGCGGTCGGCCTGGCGCAATTGGATGCCCGCCTCCCACAACGCCGCGCCCACTGTCGGAGCGGTCGTCTCGATCGCAAAAGGCGGCTGCCCGCCCGCGCTGACCGTTGCGGAGCGCGCGCGACGGACCTCGATGACCTCGGCCGTGATCGCGCTTTGATCCCAACGCACGCCATCGGCCAGCACGACATCGGCTGCGCCCAGCGTCACGCCGGCGTCGGTCAACACCGCGGCGACTGCACCTGCGGGGACACGCTCAATCACGCCATCGATGATCAGCAGGGTTTCGTCAGTTTGCGGCGCAGGCGTTGGCCGCGCGGCGCAGGCGACCAGCATCAGGCTGAGGAGCAGGGACGAGAGGGTTCGTGGTGTCACGCTGGGTTAACAGGTATGTCCGGGCAGGCAACCCGGCGGCACCCAAAGGTTACGACTTACCGCTGCTGCCTTCCGGCCCTGACGGGGTTCATCGATCTTTGCCGCGCCGGACCCACCCGGACACAAGTTTTGATTATACCGCAACGCCTCCTCGCCCGGGCGATGGTTGCGCGGGCGCACTGGGCTGACCTGTCATATGACAAAGTCGAGCAGATTTGTGATCGAAACTTGAGAAAACCTACGATGCACGCGTGCGGCTGCTCCGCGACAATCCGGCTTCGTATGGCTGCACACATCGTGGTCATCGGCGGCGGCATCAGTGGGCTCAGCGCCGCCTATGACGTCAATCGTCTGTTGCCCGACGCCCAGGTCACTGTGCTCGAACGCGAACTGCGTTGGGGCGGCAAGATCCTGAGCGAAACCGTCCCCCTGCCTGATGGCGGCGCATGCCTGATCGAAGGCGGCGCCGAGTCGTTCGTCACGCGCAAGCCCGAGGTTTGGGACCTGGTGCATGAACTCGGCATCGCCGATCAGATGCGTCTCGCGCCAAACGCCGCCAACGGCACCTGCGTGCTCGATGAGGGACGCATCCGACGGATCCCGCTGGATCCGGTGACGTTCCTGACCACGGGCCTACTCTCACCGGCGGGCAAGGCCCGTATGTTGCTCGAGCCGTTGATCGCGGCGCGGCGCGATGCCGGGGATGAGTCGCTTGCGGATTTCGTTGATCGGCGGCTTGGGCGCGAAGCGCGTGAGCGTTTCATCGGGCCTGTGCTCGGCGGCATCTACAACACCGATCCCGAAGTCCAGAGCCTGCTGACGACGGCCCCGGTGATGCGCGAGCTCGAGCAACACGGCAGCCTGGTCTGGGGTTCGGCCGTGCGTATGTGGGAGCGCCGCAGCGCGCCACGCCGTCCAGCGTTCATCTCTTTCAAGCATGGCACACAGGCGCTCACCGACGGTCTGGCCGCCGCGTTTGGTGGAACGCTGCGCGCCGGCGTCACCGCCGAGGCGCTGAGCCGACAGGGCGGTCGCTGGCAGATCGCCACGTCGGAAGGTGCGTCCACCCTGAGCGCCGATGCCGTAATCTTCACCACGCCGGCCAACGCGGCCGCGAGCCTGTTGGCCGAGGTCGCGCCGGCCGCAGCGGCCCTCTTGCGCACGATCCATCACAATCACATCGGCACGCTCTCGCTCGTTTATCGCGACGCCGACCTCCCGCGCCTGAACCTGAGCGGGTTGATGATCCCACGGCGGGAGCGACGCCCGATCGATGCCATCACGCGCTTTCATGCGCCCAACCCGCGGGTGCCGGAGGGCTACACGCTGCTCAAGGTCTTCTTCGGAGGCGGCGACCCACGGACGGCCGAGCTCGACGAACCCACACTGATCGAGCGCGTCGGGCGCGAGCTCGACGCACTGCTCGCGATCAAGGCCCAGCCCGTGGCCTGGCGCGTCTATCGGTGGCATTCGGCCTTCCCACAGGCCGCGGTCGGCCATCTCGACCTGGTCGACGATATCGAAGCTGCGCTCCCGGCCGGCCTCTTCGTGGCCGGCGCCGCATTCCGCGGCATTGGCGTCCCCGATTGCATCCGCCAGGCGCGGGCAGTCGCTGGCCGACTCGCGCAACCCTTCCTCAAACGGTGAAACGATGATTCGGTTTTCGACGATTCTGCACGGTCTCAGGCTTGCGCTCTTCTCGGTTGCGTTCGGCGTGATGAGCGCCTTGATGGGTGGAACGCTCAACCGGCTACTTGTGGCGGAACTCAAGCTCTCGACCACACTTGTTGGTTTGTTGTTCGCGCTGCCGCTATTCACCTCATTCATCCGTGTCTGGCTCGGACACCATGCCGACACGCACCCGTTATGGGGCACGCGTCGCGAGAGCTACCTGATCCTCGGGGCGATTGCGACGGCGCTCGGCATCGTCAGCGTGGCCTTCACCATCGCCACCGCGCTGACGCTCGGTGGGGGCCTGGTCTTTGCCCTGTTCCTGGCCTTTGTGTTGTATGGCGTCGGGCGCAACTGGGCCCACAACATGTTCCAGGCGCTGCTGGCCGAAAAACTCAGCGGGCCCAACAAACGCCTGGTCACGCTCTTCGAGGTCGCGACGCTGTTCGGCACAGTTGTCGGCGCCGGCGCTATCGGCCGCGCGCTCGAGACCTTCGACCCGGGGCGCCTGATGCTTGTCGCGCTCGTGATCGGCCTTGTTCTGCTCGCGTTCTCGATCGTGTCAGTCTGGCGCCAGGAAGATCCGCGCACGACCGCCAGCGCTGACCAGGCCGGCAAAAAGGGCTTCAACAAGGCCGTGCGCGAACTCGTGCTGGCCGACCCGCAGGCTCGGCTGTTCTTTCTGCTTGTGCTCTTCACGTTCATCGGCACGCTGGCGCAGGATGTGCTCCTCGAGCCGTACGGCGCGCTTGTGCTTGGCATGACCGTCGGCGAGACCACGCGCCTGACGGCCTTCTGGGGGATCGGCGTCTTGATCTCGATGCTGGTCAGCGGCACAGTGCTGATCCACTGGTTCGGACACAAGCGCGTGCTGCGCGCCGGGCTGATCGCAAGCCTGGCGACGTTCGTCGGGCTCGTCATGCTCGGGCTCACGGGGCGCGCCGAGTTGTTCCAGCCGCTTGTCCTCGTGATGGGTCTCGGCACAGGTCTGGCGGGCGCCGGCATGTTGACGAGCGCCATGAACTTCACGACCCCTATGCGCGCCGGGCTGCTGATGGGCGTTTGGGGGATGGCCAATGTCATCGGCCGCGCCGCGGGCGGCCTGATGGGCGGCGTGATCGTGGACGTCGTCCATGCCGTGACGGGGAGCGCGCTGCAGGCCTACGCCAGCGTGTTCGCGATGGAGGCGCTGATGCTTGGCGCGGCGCTGGCGATGTCGTTTGGATTGCGGGTCGAGGAAGCGAAGGCCCAGCAGGAAGTCGCCATCAGCACACCTGGCGAATCGCCGGTCGTCTGAAGCCGATGCCCGTCGGCCTGACGGGCCGCGTTTATTGCCGCGGCTGAAAACGCCAGATGCTGGGGCATCCGGTTGCCCGTACATACCGCGCCCGTTTCAGAGTGAACGATAGAGCGCCTCGTGCGCCGCAAAGGTCGCATCGAGCCGATGGGCCTCGGCCAGACGCCGGGCGGCGTTGCCACAGGCCCGGGCCGTTGCCGCATCGCTCAAGAAGTGCGCGACCCCGGCACACAGCCCCCCGAAATCGCCGGGCTGCGCCAGCCAGCCGGTCTCGTTATGACGCACGACCTCGGGCATCGAGCCGATATCGATGGCCACCAGCGGGCAGCCGCTGGCCGCGGCCTCGAGCGCGATCGTGCTCTGGATCTCGACGGTCGAGGCCGTGATTGTGAGCCGCGCCAATCGGTAAACCGCGGGCAGTTCGGTCGTCAGATAGCCGGTGAATCGCGCCGGTGCGCGCAACCCCCAACCATGCGCAACGCGCTCGAGGCGCCGGCGCTCTGTGCCATCGCCCACAACCAGGAGCTGACCGGGCCCGCGCCGCAGCGCGCAGGCCCCGGCTTCGAGCGCGCGCAACGGCTGTTTGTCGCGGTCGAGCCGACCGATGTGGAGCACGATGGGCAGATCGGGGTGCAGACCAAATCGTCGACGAAGCGCAGCCCCCTCCCCCGGCGTCTCAACGATGGGCGAGAAACGCGTAAGGTCGATCCCGTTGCTCAGGGGAGTCGCCGGGATCCCCCTGGCCCGCAACAGGTCCGCAATCGTCACGCTCGGCGCGATGACGGCATCGCACACACCGGCGACCCATCGAGCATAGGCCCAGGCCGGCGCCTCGAGCGCCTGACCCAAAGCGCGCAGGGGCATCGGCAGCGAGGCGGCGATGAACCACGGAAGCTGGTGGGTGGTCAACACCCGGCGACGGCCCCGCGTGCCTGCCCAAGTTAACGCAGCGACGCCGAGCGGACCTGGATCGTGCGTATGGACGACGTCCGGTTGAAACGCCTCGAGCGCCGCACGCGTCTCCCGTTCGGGCGTCGGTGTAAACCGCTGGCCCACGCGGAAGGGGTTCGGCCACGAGGACAACCAGGCCAGGGTCACGCCATCGGCGTCCCTCGGCGCCGCGGCGCGACGAGACCCTGACGCCGGCGCAGCTGTGACGACGAGTATGTCGTGACCCCGGCCGGCCAGGCCCTGCGCCAGTCGCCGCACGACCTCGGCGGCGCCCGAGATCATCGGCGGGTAGGACTGCGAGACGAGCGCGATGCGCATAAGGGGCGTCAGGCATCCGGCATCCGGCGTCAGGGGTCAACGCCTGACGCCGGATGCCGGACGCCTACCTGCTGTACCGCCGCGGATACGACGCCCCCTGCTCGGCCCAGAGTTGCGCAAGGCGGACTCCGACTTCCACGGCTTTCTCCATATCCTGCACCGAGGCCCACTCGAGCGGGCCGTGCGGGTTATGGCCGCCGGTGAACAGGTTGGGCGTGGGCAGGCCGCGCTCGGTGAGCCGCGAACCGTCAGTGCCACCGCGAATCGCGGGCGACTCGGGCGTGAGCCCGACCGCGCGCATGGCCTCGCGCGCGAATTCGACAGGGCGCATGTCGTCGCGCAGCCAGTAGCCCATGTTGCGGTAGCTGGGCGTGATCGTGCACGTGATCCGGGCGCGCGGCTCGGAGGCCTGGAGACCCTGGCACAGCCCGCGCAGACGATCGCCGATCGCAGCCAGCTTGTCGTTGTCGAAATCGCGCAGAATGAAATCGACCTCGCAATGCGCAGTGTTGCCCTCCATTCTTACTGGATGCAGGTAGCCCTCGCGTAGCTCGGTCGTCTCGGGGCTCATGCCCTCGCGCGGCAGCGAGGCCAGGAGCTTGCCGGCCAGCACCAGCGCATTGACCATGCCGTACTTCTTGGCCGTGCCCGGGTGGGTCGAGACGCCCTCGATCACCACGTGGCCGCTGTCGCCCGAAAAAGTCTCCCAGTTGACCTCACCCGGGAACTCGCCGTCGAAGGTGTAGGCCGCATCGGCGCCGAACTGCTTGAGGTCGAGGCCGTCGACGCCGCGCCCGATCTCCTCATCGGGGTTGAAGCACACGCGGATCGGGCCATGCGGGATCTCTGGATGCGCGAGCAGGTGCGCGACCATCGACATCACGATCGCGACACCGGCCTTGTCGTCGGCGCCGAGCAGAGTCGTGCCGCTGGCCGAGACGATGTCGTGGCCGATGGCCTTCGTGAGCCAGGGATCGACGTCGGGGTCGAGCACCTGCTTTGGGTCGTCGGGCAGCACGATCGGGCCGCCGGCGTAGGCCCGGTGCACGATCGGCTTGACGCCCTCGCCCGAGAAGTCAGGCGCTGTGTCGACGTGGGCCATGAACGCCACGGTGGGCAGATCGGCGTTCACGGTCGCCGGGATCGTGGCCAGCACGAAACCCAGATCCGTCAGCGTCACGTCGACGGCGCCGAGCGCTGTCAGTTCATCGCGGAGCAGACGCAGCAGATCCCACTGCTGCTGGGTGCTCGGCGTGCCGTCGGCGGCGTGATCGCTTGTGGTGTAGATCTGAACGTAACGAAGGAACCGGTCGAGGAGGGTATCGGTGGACATTCCTCGATTGTAGCGTAGAGCATGGTGCGTGGAGCGCTCTACGCTCCACGCACCATGCTCTACG
>DKKP01000148.1 GCA_002455335.1 Anaerolineales bacterium UBA6663
GTTGGCGACCGCGCCCATCAGCAGCCCGCCGGCGCTGACGCCGAGCGCGGCCAGACTGTCGGCTCGCGTGTAGCCGGCGCGGATCAGGTGCTCGCCGCAGGCGATGAAATCGGAGAACGTGTTGCGTTTGTGACGCAGCTTGCCGTGCTCGTACCACGCACGGCCGAGGTCAGATCCGCCACGGATGTGCGCGATGGCGCAGATCATGCCGCGGTCGACCAGGCTGAGCCAGTTCTTGTAGAAACCGGGTTCGATGTTGGAGCCGTAGGCGCCATAACCGATGAGCAGCGTCGGCAGACCGCCCTGGCCGAGCGCGCCGCGTCGATAGATCAGCGAGATTGGCACGCGCGCGCCGTCGGCGGCCGGGGCCTCGATCCGTTCGACGACGTAATCGGCCGGGTTGTGCCCGCAGGGGAGTTGATCGGTCTTGCGGATCGTCCAGGCGCCAGTCGCGAGGTCGATGTCGGCCACGGTCTCAGGGCGCGCCGGCGAACTGTAGGTGATCCGAAACATGCCCGACGCATACTCGGGGCTCTCATCGATTGCCGTGTTGTAGGCGGCGTCTGGGAAAGCTACTGGGCGCGTCGACCCGTCTGCGGCGTGGATCACGATCTCGCGAAGCCCGCGGCGGCGCTGCAGCACCACATAGCCGCCGGCAAAGCCCTCAACGCTTTCGAGCATGACGTCTTCGCGGTGCGCGATCAGTTCGACCCAGCGCGGATCAGCGATCGAGTCGACCGGAGCCGACAGCAGCCGAAAGTTCTGGGCTGAGTCGTTTGTCACGAGCAAGAAGCGATCGCCCTGATGCTCGAGCGTGATCTCCACGCCGTGGCGCCTGGGGACCACAAGCCGCGGTGCTTCGTCGGGGCGATCGGCAGCGATGACATACGCCTCCCCTGTGGTGCCGCTAAAGCAGGTGATGACCAGGAAGGCTTCGCTTCTTGTCCGGCGAACCGTCACGAAGAACATCGGGTCGGCTTCGTCGTGGATCAGTACGTCCTGGGCCGGGTTGGTGCCGCGTCGATGACGGAAGATTCGGTAGGGCCGATGGGCGGCGTCGATGACCGTGTAGAACAGCGTGGCGTTGTCGGCGCCCCAGGCCAGGCCGTAGTAAGCGTTTTCGATCAACTCGGGGAGGGCGACGCCGGTCTCGAGATCGACGATGACGAGCGTGAAGGCTTCGTCACCAGCGAAATCGATCAGGTAAGCCAGCCAGCGACCGTCATCGCTGACACGCCAGCCGCCGAGCTTGCAGAAGGTTCGGCCCACAGCCAGCGCGTTCAAGTCGAGCAGACACTGCGGCGCCGCCTCCGGGTTCGCCGCCGGGCGCCGATAGATCGCCGCGTACTGTTGGCCCTGCTCGGTTCGCGTGTAATACAGGTGATCGCCATAGCGTTCCGGGACGCTCTCGTCCTCCTCGCGGATCCGTGCGCGCATCTCGGCGACCAGGCGCTCCTGAAGCGCCGCCGTCGGAGCCATCAGCGCCTCGGTGTAGGCGTTCTCTGCTTTGAGGTAGTCGAGCACAGCCGGGTCGGCACGGTCGCGCAGCCAGAAATAGGGGTCGCTTCGGGTCTGGCCGTGTTGGGTGATGTCGTGCGGGCGGGTGGGTGCTAGCGGCGGCGTCAGTGGGCTCACAGCCGGGTCCTCCTTGGGCGACGTATAATGAAAAGCCGATCGAACCTGGCGAACAAATGCGGAATAATGATTCTAGCACACAGGTTTGCCGCTCGACACAGGCGTGAGCCTGGCGGTGTTCGCGCGGACGATCTGGTCGAGTGTTGTTTGCGTAATCGGATTCGAGAAAGAGACGGACCATGACCGGTGAACCGACAGACGAGACGGGCCCGGCGAAGCCCGAGGACGGAGCGCCAACGAAGGAACAGGTGTGGTCGTACCGCGGCTACAGCCTCAAACCTTCCGAGTTCACCAGTGCGCTGACGACCTATTATCAGGCCGAGATCGATCGGAGCAATGTCTGGCGCCAGCGCCTCGACGCCACCACGAACTGGGCCGTATTGACGGTCGGCGCAGCGCTGGCCTTCGCCTTTGCCAGCGCCACAAACCATCACAGCCTGATCATCCTGGCGACCTGTTTGGTGACCTTCTTCACCTGGATCGAAGCGCGCCGCTATCGCTATTACGAGCTGTGGAGCTATCGCGCCCGATTGATGGAGACCGATTTCTTCGCGGCCATGCTTGTGCCGCCCTTCAGCCCACACCCGGAGTGGGCTGAAAGCCTGGCCGAGTCGCTTCTTCAGCCTCAATTCCCGATCAGCATGTGGGAGGCCTTCGGCCGGCGCTTTCGGCGGAATTACCAGTGGCTGTTTGTCATCCTGGCGGCCGCCTGGGTGGCTCAGATCTACCTCCAGCCGACGCCAGTCGGCACGTGGAATGAGTTCATCGAGCGCGCCGCGATCGGCGATATCCGTGGCGAAGTCGTGTTAGCGCTTGGGCTCGCTTACAACGGTGTGTTGTTCGCAATCGGGTTGGCCACGGCGCGACTGACACAGGCCTCTGGCGAGGTGCTGCCCAAGTTCGGCGCCCCGGTCGAGCATCAGGTCGGTGGTAGGGCGCGCGCGTTCCAGGCCAGACGCCGCCAGCAGGTGTTGGCCTTTCTCGTGACCGGAAGGCCGCAGGCTGTCGCGGCCCGGATCATGACCGACATGCGTCGCGGGGTGACAGCCCTGCACGGAGAAGGCATGTACACAAAGATCGATCGCGACGTGTTGTTTGTTGCGTTGACGGTGACCGAGACCGCGATGCTCAAGACCCTGGTGCAGGTCGAAGACCCCAACGCCTTTGTCGTGATCGTGCCGGTCAACGAGGTCCTGGGTCGGGGCTTCAACCCCCTCAAGGTACAATAGAGAGGCTGACAGAGAGACCACGGCACAAGGGAGGTGCGATATGCTCTTTGATCTTCTGATCGACGAAGGCCTGGATCTGTTGCGGGTCTTGATCTACCGATATATCGGCCGCGACGAGCCCAAACGCAAGGGTCGACGCGGGATCGCGCGGCGGCTGGTCCGGCCGCGCAGGGCCGCAGCTTCTGAGGAGATCGCGCCCGTCGAGGCCACTACGGAAGCCCTGGTCGAGGCGCCGCAGCGCCGCGGCTCGGTCGTGCCCTGGCTTTTGATTGGGGCAGTGGGCGTGGCCGCGGGGGTGATCATCTGGCAACGCTTGAATGCCAACGCCGAAGCGCCTCTGGCCGAGGTCGTGGAATAGCGTCGCGCCGGCTTCGAACAATTGAAAGGGGTCATGCGCCGCGGGTTCACCCGCAGTGCATGGCCCCTTCTTGTTAGTGGGCGCATGGCCGGAGATCGTCACCAACCGACTCGGGGCAGGCTCTCGCGCCAGACGCGAGCGAAAAACGGCTGGGAGTTCAGGGTAACGTCGAGCGTGATCTCGGCGTCCAGGACATCGCGATCGCTCGTCAGATTGACCCTCGAGCGCACGGCGATTCGTTGTCCGTCTTGTTCGAGGTCGTAGCAGACCTCACTGGCCAGTTCGGTCTGGGCCGGTCGCTCGAAGCGGGTGGTCAAGACGATGTGTTCGGAGGCGGCGAGCCGGGTGCCATCCGGCAAAACCTGTTCGTCTCCGTCGGCGACGGTGACCCGGTGCGTCCCGGCAAGCACATCCTCTTCCAGCCTCCAGACCGGGGCTTGCTCGTGATAACGACCCCACTCGATCGTCTCTGGCGGCGTCGACTTGAGCTGGCGCGCCAACGCCTGGCCGGTAGGCGCGAGCGGGAGCGTCAGCCGCGTTGCCGCTTCGCCAGTGTGGATCGTCAGACGGCCCGCGTCGGGCGAGGGCCAGATCAGGGGCCAGTGCCCGGCGGAGAGCGTCAGCCGCAGTCGATGGCCAGCGGCAACCTGGTAGCCTGCCGCCTTAAGCTCGATCCGAACGGTATAGCGGACGCCCGCGCTCAGCGGCACGGCGCGCTCGTGCGTCTCGCGATGTGTCAGGTTCAGCGCGCCCCAGCTGATCAGACACGGCACGCCCTCCGGATCGAGGGCGGATAGCCGCGCGACGAGATTCGCGGTCGGCATGTCGCTGCTCACGACGACCTCTAGCGCTGGCATCCCGAGGATCTCGAGCGGCTCGCTCAGCGGTAGGCTCGTGTAGATCAGGGCTGTCGCGTCCTCAGGGCGCAGGTCGCGCCATAGGCCGTTCGGCGCAGCCCCGGCCCCTGAGGCCAATGGGCCTTGGGCGCCCCAGGCCGGTTGATGGCTTATCGCTCGTGACCCGGGCTGAACCGGCGAACTGCCGAGTGCCTCGCCATCGAGCCAGAGCGTCTGTTGGGCAGCAGAGCCCAGTTCCGACCGCGTAAAGCCACGCCAGCGGCCTGGCCAATAAACCGGAAAGGGCGCCGGCGGTGCGTGCTCGCGAACGAAGGCGATCACCTCGGGCTCGGCAAGCAGGCCGTTGTCATCGCCGCCCAGCCAATGGCCGAAGAAGCGGACCAACTCATCGAGGTAGTCGACGGTTGGTCCCGGGAAGGCGGTGTCGGGGAGAAGATGCCCCCAGTTGCCGATCAGGGTGCGGGTCGGAGCCGGGCAGCGCAGGCTCATCCGCCAGGCGGCGTTGGTGTAGCCGTCCATCCAGCCGGCGAGGTTGTAGATCGGGCATGTAATGGAGTCGTAGTGCGGGGACAGCGATCCCTGCCGGTAATACGCGCCATCGAGCGGGTGTCGGAGCCAGGCCAACAACCAGGGTGGAGTAGCCTCCAAACGCGCTCGCCACATTTGCTGCCAGTCGGGGCCAGCGTAGGCTGGCCNNGGGGGGAGGGCGTTCATGCCGATCTGGCTGACGGCGTATTGCGCCGCATCGCTCCCCGTGAAGCAGCCGCCGAAGTAGTGGACGTCGTCGGTGTAGCGATCGTCGGTCGCATACATCGGCGCGATCGCCTTGAGCGCGGGCGGTCGTTGCGCCGCGACCTGGATTGCCGTGAAGCCGCCGTAGCTGATGCCCCACATGCCGACGTTGCCGTTGCACCACGGCTGCGCGGCAAGCCAGGCCACAGCGTCAACGCCGTCCTGGGTTTCTTCGGCCGTGTACTCGTCGAGGGCGATCCCGCCGCTGCTGCCCGTTCCGCGCACATCCAATCGACAGGCCGCGAACCCGCGCTCGGCGAAGAAACCCATTCGCGCCTGATCGCTGGCCCAGCGCCAGTCGTCTTTGCGATAGGGGATCATCTCGAGGATGACCGGCACCCGATGGTCTGGCCCGGCGCCTTCCGGGAGCCAGAGCGTTGCGGCGAGCCGGACGTCGCCCCGTGCCGGGATGGTGACTGTGTCGCAGACGGTGATCGGCATGCTGTGACCTCTGGAGGTTGCCCCGGGCGTCGCGCGATCGCTGACTTGACGTGAACCTCAAGCCGTCTATACTTCTGCCGGCATTATCGCAGGACGCCAAAACAACGCAAGACGCGGCCGTTGGGGGCAAACGTGGAGCGTCGACAGTATCAGACCATCGTGCTTGGCCTGGGTGCGCTCGGAAGCGCAACGGCCTGGGCGCTCGCGCGGCGCACGGGCGGCGACGTCCTTGGGCTCGAGCAATCCGAATTGAGCCACGTTCACGCTGGGGCGCACGATCATAGTCGCCCCATCAGCCTGGCCCACGATGACATCAACTCGATCACGCTTGTTCGGGCCGCCTATCGGGCCTGGGCTCGTCTGGAAACCGAGCGCGATTTGCGACTCGTGCATCGTGTAGGCGAGCTGAGCTTCTTTCCGGAGGGCAGCCCGGCTTCGTTGGAAGCGCAGCGCGAAAGCCTGACCCAGGTCGGCGTCTCGTTCGAGCAAATGGATGGCTCCGCCGCGATGCGTCGTTGGACGCAATTCCGTCTCGATGAGTCTGTGACCGTGCTGCATCAGCCGGATGGCGGTTTGATTTCCACATCGGCCGCGTTGAGCACGCTGCAACGATCCGCGCGTCAACACGGTGCGCGGTTGATCGAGCATGCAGTGATCCACGACCTGCATGTGCGCGAAGGCGCGTATGACGTGGTCACATCAGCCGGCCACTTCACGACCGGCTGTTTGATCCTCGCGCCGGGTGCGCTGACGAACGCGTTGTTGCGATCGTTCGGTCTTTTTCTGCCGCTCCGTGTGATCCAGCAGCAAGGTGTGTACTTCGCGGCCGAGCACCTGTCGCAGTTCATGCCGGGCCGCTTTCCGGTCTGGCGTTGGCGCGACAACCCGACCTTTGCCGGCGTTCCCGTGCATGGCGCCCCAGGGGTCAGGGTCGGTCAGGAGGGCGTCGGCCCCGAACTGACGCACGGATTGCGGCTTTTTGAGCCCGACCTTGGCGTGCAACATCGAGTCAGTCGCTTCGTGCAGCGTCTCCTACCGCAGCTTGGCCCTCAGTTGTTCTGCCGGCCCTGTCTCACCACACTGACGCCCGACCTTTTGCCCATCGTCGATCGCGTGCCCGGCCAGGCCAACGCCTGGTTGGCCGTGGACGGCGCCTACGGGTTCGAATTCGCGCCGGCCCTGGGTGAAGCGCTCGCCGACCTGGCTTTGGGGCTCACGCCCGAGTTCGATATGACATCCTACCGGGTCGATCGGGTCGCTGTCCGTGAGTTGCAGCCGGCTCGACGCACGCCGGCGCCTTGATCGGTGATTTGCCGATCGCGATATCATCTCTCACTGATATGTGGCGCAAATTAGCACTCCTCGCGAGCGGCATCATCGCCGGCCCGTTGCTCGCAATCTATGCCTTCGTGTTCTTCGAACCCGTGCAGGTGTTGCCCCGGCTCGAACCGGCGCCGGGTTTTCTGTTGACTGACCAGGACGGCAACCCACTCAGCAGTGAAAGTCTGCGCGGCAACCTGACCCTGATCACGTTTGCTCACAGTCGGTGTACCGGGATCTGCGCGGAGGCCGTCGACCGGCAACGGCAGGTGCAGGATCGACTGAGCGCCGAGGAGATCGGCCTGCCGGTGCGCTTGATCACTGTCTCGATCGATGCCGAGCACGATACCCCCGAGCAGTTGCGCGCCTGGGCTACCGAGTCGGGCGCCGACCCGGAGGTCTGGTCGTTTCTGACCGGCGAGCCGCAGAGCATTCGACGCCTTGTCTCGAGCGGCTACGGCGCCTTCTACACCCGGCAACCGGATGGTGCCTGGAACCTCGACACGCGTCTGGCGCTGGTCGACGGGTGGGGCGTGCTTCGGGCCGAGTATGGCACGCATGACTATTTGCCCTCGACCGAGCGGTTGTGGTTCGATCTGCGGCTTGTCGCTCAGGAGGCGATGGCGGCGGATGGCCCGGCCCGATTGGCCTATGACGCCGCCCAGTTGTTTGGTTGCTATCCCTGAGCTACGAGTATCATTGACCCCATGCGCAATCGAATCGCGATCTTTGTCATCGGCACTTTGCTGGGGGTTGGTCTGCTGGTCGGAGGGCTCTGGATCTATCGGACGTACTTCGAGCCTCCGCCGCTCAGCGGGATCGCGCTCGAATCGCCGAAACCGGCCTATGACTTCGAGTTGAAGAGCGGCGACGACAAACCTGTGCGGTTGAGCGACTACCGCGGCAAAGTCGTGGCCATCTACTTCGGGTATACGTTCTGCCCGGATGTCTGCCCAAAGACGCTCTCAGACTTGACGGCCGCCCTCAAGGCGCTCAACCCCGACGAGGCCGCCGGTGTGCAGGTGCTGTTCATCTCGGTCGACCCGGAGCGCGATACGCCCACCCGCACGAACCTATACGCCCAGAGCTTCGATCCGAACTTCGTCGGGTTGACCGGATCGCCCGATGACATCGCGCGTGTCGCAGGCGCCTATGGCGTGTACTATCAACGCCAGGAGGCGCCGAACTCGAGCGCCGGCTACCTGATGGATCATTCTGCGACGGTTCTGGTGGTCGACCGTCAGGGTTTGCTGCGCACGATCTGGCCCTACGATAGCGCGCGCGAAGATATCTTCAACGACCTGCGCTCGCTGTTGCGCCAATGATCCAGGCCCGCTGGGCAAAGACGTCGGCCGTCGACGCCGGATCGCCAGGAGGACCCCGATGAGTCTGGAGGGTTTGCGGCTCGCGCCGCAGTATCACACGCGCGTATGGGGCGGGGCGCGCCTGCAGCAGGCGGCGCAGCCGATCGGCGAGGCCTGGGTGATCTTCGAGGATGATCTCATCGCCGATGGCCCCAACGCGGGCCGGAGCCTTGGCGCGCTGGCTGCCGCCGAGGGCGCGGCATTGCTTG
This sequence comes from Anaerolineales bacterium UBA6663, assembly GCA_002455335.1. Lineage (GTDB taxonomy): Bacteria > Chloroflexota > Anaerolineae > Anaerolineales > UBA6663 > UBA6663. Next base: position 8,206 of record DKKP01000148.1, read on the forward strand.
GCACGCGCCCGCTCCGGCGCACGGGTCTCCGCATGCCTTTGCTGATCAAGCTGCTCGATTGTCGCGATTGGCTTTCGGTGCAGGTCCATCCCAATGACGCACAAGCGATCGAACTCGAAGGCCCGGGGCAGTTCGGCAAAACCGAAGCCTGGCATATCCTCGAGGCCGACCCGGGCTCCGAGATCATCGTCGGACTGCGCCACGGCGTCTCGGCAGATGCGTTGGCGCAGGCGGTGCGTGGCGCTGCGGATGGCGCCCGACCGGGCCGCCAGGGATTGTTGCCTTTGATGCAGTCGGTTCCCGCAGCGGCCGGGGACACGTTTTTTATCGGGGCCGGCACGCTCCATGCGCTTGGTCCTGGCCTGCTTTTGTATGAAGTACAGCAGACCTCGGATATCACTTACCGCGTCTGGGATTGGGATCGTCCGACGCAGGCCGGGCGCGCGTTGCATGTCGAGAAGTCGCTCGCCGTGATCGACCACACGTTGACGGGCGCTGCGGCCCCGATTGCGCCCGAGGTCGAGCCGGGTGTGCGCGTCTTGACCCGCTGCGACTATTTCGAGCTGCAACGGTTGAACCCCGCAGGCCGCGCCCTCCCGCTTGACACGCGCGGCGAGTCGTTTCAGGCGCTGACCTGTATCGCCGGGAAGGTCACCGTGGCCGGCTCGGGTTGGTCGCTCGATCTGGTCGGCCTCGAGTCGGCTCTTGTGCCGGCGGCTGTCGGCGGCTTCACGGTCGCCGGCACAGGCGAGGCCCTGCGCGCCTTCGTGCCCTGAGCCGGACTCATCGAGGCCAGAAAAAACGAGAGGGACTGCGACGCGGTTCGCCCGTCGCAGTCCCTCTTTTGCTTCGCTTGGATTCAGCGCTAGAGCGTCGTCAGGATCTCGGGCCCGTTCTCGGTCACCACGACCGTGTGCTCGAACTGAGCAGAGAGCTTGCCGTCGCGGGTGACGACTGTCCAGCCGTCGGCGAGCAGATCCCATTCTGGCTGTCCGAGGTTGATCATCGGCTCGATCGTGAAAACCATGCCCGGCCTGAGCTTCGGCCCGCGGCCGCCCGGACCGATGTGCGACACATGCGGCGGCTCGTGCAGGTTGCGGCCGATGCCGTGGCCGCCCCATTCGCGAACCACGCTGCAGCCGTTGGCTTCGGCGTGGAGCTGGATCATGGCTCCGATGTCGGTGAGATGCCGCCCGGGCTGAGCGGCCTGGATCCCCTTCGCCAGACAGTCCTGCGTGACGGTCAGCAGGTGTTGCGCCTCTGGTGAAACCTCGCCCACCGGGAACGTGACGCAGGCATCGCCGCAGTAGTCGTTGTACTTGAGCCCAATATCGATCCCGACAAGATCGCCGGCGTTGAGCCGCCGCTTGTCAGGCAGGCCATGGCACACTTCGTGGTTGACCGAGGCGCAGATCACGCCCGGGAAGGGCGGATGGCTCGGCGGATTGCCGCGATAGCCCTTGTACAACGGCTGCGCATCACGGTCCTTGAGAAAGGCGGTCACGGCCTCGTCGATGTCGGCGAGTCGAATGCCCGGCTGGATGATGCCGCGCATCAGCTCAAAAGCCTCAGCCACCAGGCGCCCCGACTCGCGCATCGCGGCGATTGCCATGGGGCTCTTCAGCGATATGGCGGGGGGTTGATTTCGGGAGAACATCGTATCGATCATTCTACCTGAACCGGAATCGGTCTGCGCAACCCATGGGCCAACAGCCACGCTCCGAGCGGGTTCGTGGCAAGACGCGCCGGTTGTTCGCCAAGCCCGCCTGCCAGTCGCAACGTCGTCAGCGAGATGGCACCCAGGCCGAGCACAGCATCAACCCAGTAATCGCACCAATCCAGCCGGCGCGCATCGAATCTGCGCCACGGGCGAGCGTTGACCGTGAAGTCGCCAAGCGTCGTCGCCAGGGCGGCGAGATCGCTCAGCGCCCAGTCTGTCGCGATACCGTGCGCCGTGAGGTCAAGATGATCGATCGCCGGTAGAGAGAACCGCCCTGGTTGGTGCGCGTGGATCGCCTCGCGCCAAAAGGGTCGCGAGACGGTGAGTTCGGGGTGCGCATCGGTCAGCCAGATCAAAACGGGGCGGCCGCCCCGCGCAGCCTCCACGACCGATGCGTTCAGTTGATCGGTCAGCAACGGCGCCGCCGTCGGCGCGCCAACGAGGGCCACGAACCGCGTCGCCGGCCAGAGCGCCCGCAAGTCGGCCCGGTGGGCTTCCAACCCCTCCACGGCCACGACGCCCGGAAGCTTCGGGCGAGGCAGCGCGAGCAAGCGCCAGGTGTTCGCGACAGGCGCGGCATCTCCGGCCCACTCGGCCTCGAGCCACAGCGCCGTCGGGTCTGACACGTCGGGCACCGTGAGGTCGAAGGTGGCCAGATTGCGTGTCGATCCACCCGGGATCGGGACCGTGTGCTCGACGCCGCGCGCGATCGAGACGCCCTCAGGCGTGCGCAAATGCCATGCAAGACGCCCGGTTGGCGCGCCGCGGCCGCCGTTGGCAAGCGCCACCGTGAGTTCGACAGCCTCACGCGCCCAGAAGGTGTACGGCTCGCGCGGGCTCGGACGATCGCCGCCCTCCCACAGTCGACGGCGCTCACGATCGAGCACCAAGATCCGGTCGGCGTTGAACGCCCGCCAGGCGGCGGGCTCGAACTTGAGCTTCAGCGAATCATCGACGAGGCCCGAGGTCGTGATGGGCGTGTCGCGCCAACCTGTGACCACATAGCCGCCTGTCGCGTCGCGCCGTCGCACGCGCTCGAGGATGTGCTTGCGGATGGCCGTTGCCTGTCGTCGGGCGATCGCGGTCAGCGCCTGCCCAGAGTCGGTCACGCCGGCGCGCGCGAAACGCGTCGCATGTTCGCGCTGGGCGATATGGTCGTCGCGTTGTAGCGAACCCGGCGCCGTCAGCCACCAGGCCTCACGCACCGGCGCGAAGTCGCGCAGCGTGTCGGCATCGCAGAACTCGCCATACAGCCAGGGCTGCGGTGGGCGGTGCGGCCGGTCGAAGTGGGCGACGAGCTGGCCGAAGAAGTGCGGTTCAGTGTAGAAGTGGTAATCGACAAAATCCCCGAGCCCGGTGCGTACGCCGCCGTAGGCCTCGGCCGAGCCCGAGTTATCGCCGACCAGAACGCCAGGCAGGTATCGGCGAGCCAGGCCGTCGAGCCGATGCAAGAAGTCGACGCCTGTCGCGTGGTTGAGCTCGCAGCCCAGCGTGACAACGGCGATCGAAGGATGATGGTGCAGCCGCTCAAAGACGGCCTCGTATTCGGCCAACGCAAGCGCCTCGAGGCGCGGCGTTGTCGAGGGAAGCCAGAGCGGCATCTCGAGCCAGATCCACATCCCGGCCGCATCGGCCTGATCGAGGAAGTCCTCGGTTGGGACGTAGAGACAGCACTTGAACAGATTGAAGCCCAGATCCCTGGCTTTTGCGAACTGCCCGGCCGGATCGTGGATTCGCGGGCAGATCGCCTCGGGCTCCCAGCCCCAATCGAGAACGCCACGCAAATGCGCCGGCCTCCCGTTCAAGGTGAGCGTCGCGCCCTGCGCAGCAAACCACCGACGGCCCAGCCGGCGCTCGGCCCGGGCCACGATCGATCCATCGGCCAGAGTAGCCGTAAGCCGGGCCGACGTGAGACGTGGCGCCCGTACGTTGTATCGATTGCGGATTGCGCCCCGCGCGGTGAGCTCGAACGTCCCATCCGAAGACCGTAGCGGACGCTCGACGCGATGCCCGCCGACTTCGAGAACGACAGGCGTGGGTGTGGATGTTTGCCCCGCCAGCCGGCCATCGACTGTGACCGATCCATCTTCCCCGACCAGCCATCGTAAGTCGGTGAAGCCCGGCATCTCCGGCAGGGCTCCGCGGAGCCGCACCGATTGCCAGAGCCCGCCAAAGGTCGTGCAAACATCGGGAAGGAAGCCTGCGAGCGCCTCGCGCACGGGGTACTTGCGCCCGGGCTTCCAGATGTCGATACGCAGCGTGTTGTGCCCGAGCCGCCAAGGCCCGGTCAACTCGACCTGAAAGGGCGACCACATTCCGCGATGTGACCCGACCTGGATATCGTTGACGTAGATCTCGGACGCAAAGCTTGCGGCGTCGACTTCGAGCCAGATCCTTCGCCCGGCCCACTCCGGGCCCAACACGACCTCGCGGCTGTAGAGCCCGGGGCCGTCGGTCAGCAGATCCCCGGTCGCCGCTTCCCAGGCGCTGGGCACAGTGAGCGCTACTTCGGGGCCGTTCCCGAGCCTGAAACGCCAGTCCCCGTCGAGCGGCAGGAGCAGGTCGTTGTCATTGACGCGCAACATGTGGGCCTCAGGGTAACGAGATCCGCGCGATCAAGGGCAGACTGACCAGACCAAGCGCATCGAGGTCATTCGAACCGGCCATCGCATCGCCGTAGTTGGAGAGGATCACAATGCCGGCCTGATTGTCGAAGTCGATGGCCATATAGCTGGTGTAGCCCCCCGTGCCGCCGTTGTGCCAGAACACGCGTTGGCCCCAGAGCTGCTCCTGGATGTTCCAGCCGTAGGCGAGCGTGGCGTCCCAGCCTGTACGCAACGTGGTGTGCGATTCGGTCAGGGCGCGGTCGATCCCGCGTTCGCCGGTGGCCGCAACCAGGTTGGCGGCGATGAAAGCCGTCATGTCTCGGGCCGTCGACTTGTAGCCGCCGGCAGGGGCAAGGGCGTTCAGGTTCCAGTTTGGGGCAGCGGCGTTTGTGCCAAGCACCATCCCGGGGGCGAGGCGCGCCTGCTGGTCGGCGCTCAGCTCCAGGGCCGTGTCGGCCATAGCGAGCGGGGTGAGGATACGCTCGGCGACCAAAGCGACATACGTCTGGTCCATGCGCCGCGCCAGGGCCTGACCCAACGCGCCGAAACCGTAGTTTGAGTATGTGTAACTGGTTCCGGGCACCGTGTCGAGCTGCGCGTGTGCGAGATCCTGCCAGAGTCGACCCTCGTCGTAAGCTGCATACGGGTCGGCGCTTATCAGCTCGTCTTCGGTCATGCCTTGCGGCAACCGCGGAAGGCCCGAGGTGTGCGTGACGAGTTGTTGGAGGGTGATAATGGCGACAGCCGGCGCGACGCTCTCTCGGGTGTAGTCAGACGCGCCGGGGACGATCACGCCGCCCAGCGTGTCAGCGAGCGACACGTCGCCGGTGCTGACCAGAGCGGCCAGAGTCGCGCCCGTCAACACTTTGCTCAGCGAGCCGATCTCGTAGATCGTGTCGCCGTCGGGCACCGTGCCATCGGGCAGTGCGCCAAAGCCGAAGATCGCAACCCGCTCCGCCTTGACTACGCCGATCACCAGCGCACCGGCAGGTCGTGTGGCGAGGTAAGACCGGGCTTCGGCGGCCAGGCGAACATCGAGGTCGCGGGTGTCTTCGAGATCGGCATAGCGTTGCCGCAGGGCGAGCCAGCCGCCGAGGCCGACGCCCGTCGTGATCAGCACGCACGCCGCGAGAACGCCGATCACCCAGAGCAGCCAGCGGCGGCGCGGTTTGCGAGGCGTGTTGGCGGGTTGGCTCATAGCGACAACAGAGCGACCTTGAGATAGGGCTGGGTTCCGGGCCGTCGTGGGAAGTCGAGCTCCGGCTCGTTCCACCGCTGGCTCACAACATGGCGGCGCTCCGGCAGGCCTTCGCGAAGCGCTTGCGTGAAAGCGGCACTCGAGAGTTCGGCGGCGTTGGCACACACCAGAAGCCGTCCGCCCGGGGCCACACACGCGGCGGCCTTTGCGATCAGACCAGCCAGATCGCGCGTGATCGAGAAGCGAGAGTGGCGGGTCGTGGCGTAGGGAGGCGGATCGACGATGACAAAGTCGAATTGCCGCCCACGGCGAGCAAACCGCACCAGCCAATCGAAAACGTCGCCGAAGACGAAATCCTCACGTCGTGTTTCCAGGCCGTTGCGCGCGTAATTCCGCTGGCCCCAGCCCAACACCGATTGAGAGACATCGACGTTGACGGCCTCCGCTGCACCGCCCAACGTCGCTGCCACGCCAAAAGCACAGGTGTAGGCGAAGCAGTTGAGCACCCGCGCGCCCTGCGTGCGTGCACGCACGGCCGCTCGAACCTCGCGCATGTCGAGGAACAGGCCGACGCTCAGGCCTGCGCCCGGTCGTATTTCGTAGGTCGCCCCGTTCTCGTGCACGTCGATTTCGGTACGTGCCAGGCCAAGCGCCGGTGTCGGGGGCGCGAGTTTCTCGCGTTGGGCTGCTGACAATCGGCTCGCCTGTGCCGGGCGCTCTTTGACATAGACGGCCTCGGCGCCCGTCCAAGACTGGGCCGCCGCCAGCACATCGAGGGGCGCAGGCCGGCCGTCGTAAAGATTGGCGACCAGAACGGGGCCGAAGCGATCGAGCGCCAGACCCGGAAACCCATCGGCCTCGCGATTGATCAATCGATACGCCGTGTGCTCGGGGTTCTGAGCGAGGGTGGCGCGCCGTTCGAGGCTGCGGGCCAACAAGTCGCTCTTGACTGTGTCGGCGGGCTGCACGGTTCGCGATGTGGCTCGGGTCATGGCCCCAGGAGGTCGAGTGTCGCCCAGGTCGTGGGGTTGGTCAACCGTCGCCCCGAAGTGCTCGAGATCATGCTCTGCTGCACCGCGACCCCGGGCTGATCGTTGTCGTTGAGCGAGAGCAGCAGACCATAGCGCGCGCCAACCGCAGGTCGAACCCCGAAGAGTGACCACGGGATGGCGGCCTCGAGATCGTAACCGGCGGTCGTTTTGCGCGCCGCCAAAGAGACGCCAGTCGAAGCTCCCTGTAAGGTGCGTGGAAACCAGAGATAGGTGTCTGCGCCGACGCTGGAGAAGTCACCGGGCGAGAGCCCGAGCTGGCTGTCATCGGGGCTCAACTCGGTCGAGTCGAAATCCCCGCCAAGGTCGCCATCGAACAACAACTCGAGGCTGTCGCCCCGGAACAGCGTGGCGCCGCGCTCGGTCTGCACAAACACGTCGTCGGAGACGCGGACCGCCAGATACAGCCGGTCGTCATCCCAGGCGAACGCGTAATCGGCAGCGGCATCGCCGGACCCGGTCCACTGATCGCCGCCGAACGCGTTTTGGTCGAGCCGCAAGGAAAGCGCCCATTCGCCTAGATCGCCATCGATCGTCGGTGCGCTTGCGGGACGGGTGGCCGGGAGCACCGCGACACCGGGACGTTGGAGGCCGCTGACGGTTGCGACCTGCGGCGTGAAGGTGACCGGCAGGGCTGTCGGCAGGCCGGTGGTGGCGGTGGCGGCCGGTGCCGGCGCTGTCGCAATGTCGGAGGCCGCTGTGGCGGAGGGCGCCGGGCCGAGCGTGGCTTGAGGCGTTGAGCTGGCTTGAGGCGGTCGGGTGCCAAGCGCTTCAAGTGTCGCCTGGACGCCCGTCGCGACGGCGTTGACCGTGGCCTGGGTATCGATCCCGGGTCCGCGGCTACAGGCCGCGAGTAGCCCGGCCGCCAGCAGCGGCATGAGCGGGGTGATGGGCCGGCGCCTCATTCCGAACCATCGCCGGGGTCGGGCGCAGTGGGTTGATCGATGCGCTCGATCTCGCCGTGAAAGTTGAGCACGATGCGGAAGCCAAGCATGCCGAGATACGTTCGGGCGTTTTCAGGGAGCCCCTGGCGGATCAGCTGATCGAAGCCTGATTGCATGTTGTTGAGTTGGGCGTCGACAGCGGCTTTGGTGAAGAGGTCGTCCTGGCCGATCATTTGAAGCACGCCGCGCGTCAACGCATCGCGGTTCTCGCTCGCCACCTGGCCGATCTGTGCGAGCACAAGACGGTCGATCGTCTCAGCATCGTGATGGAATTTGAAACCGCCGTCGTCGACGACGTACTGCGCGCTGCCGCCGACGTGCACGACCGTCACCGGGCGGCCGTCTGGGTCGGCGATCAAGCCCTCAAATAGCGCGGTGTGGCTCATCCGGACCGGCTCCTACCGAATCAATCGCGAACAGTGACCGTCGTCCCCTTTGCGTCCAGCCAGCGGTCGGCCAGGGGCACGGTCGGCGTGGTCCAACGATACACCCATTTCGCGATGGCGTTCGGCAGGTTGATGCAGCCGTGGCTGCGAGGGATGCCGTAATCGTCGTGCCAGAAAGTGCCGTGGATCGCTACACCCCACCAGTGGATGTAGGTTACCCAGGGCACGCCCGGGAGGTCGTAGCCGTCGGCCGAGGCAAGGTCTCCTCCGGCCATGTGCCGCGACGGGCGCTTGCTGATGACCTGGTGATCGCCGGTCGGCGTGCTGTAAATGGTCCGTCCGCCTTCCTGACGGAGCGCCGTGCCGCACGAAGCGCGCTGCTCGAGCACGAGGGTGCTGCCCTCGTAGGCTCGAACCATCTGGTCGCTCAGCGTGATCTCGATGTGTTTGTCGGTGACCTCAGGTGAGATCGGGGCCACCTCGTCGGCCGTGATCCGGCGCAGCTGCCGCCCGTCGACCCAGGCATAGGTCCGCGTCAGATCGCCAAGCACGCCGTACCAGATCGTCCCGGCGTCGTCGACTGCGATTTGCTGCACCCAGTGCGTGGTGCCATAATAAAACCTTGCCGTCTCGCGGAAACCCGGCCCGGCTCCGGCGCGGGCCGGGGCAAAGGGTACAGTCACTTCGACCAGGGCGCCCGTTGACGGGAGATCGGACGTCGCCGTTTGCAGGTGCCAGTTCACGGGTTGCACGGGTCCGGCGTGCACGAAGCCGCGTCGCACGCGGTGCCAGCGCTTGTTAAGGAGCGCGTCGGGGCTCACGACCTCGCCATAGACTTCGAAGACCGAGTCTGTCGCCAGGAAGTTCAGCCGATCGCTCTCGAAGGACGGTTCACTGTAGACGTACAGGCCGCGCACGGCTCGCCCAAGGCCAACAGGCAGTCGGGTCAGGCCATCGGGTGGCGGGGGCGGCAGCAACAGGCCTCCAGCGGCGAGGCCGGTCGACTTGAGGAATCCTCTGCGGGTGAGGCGCGGTATTTTCATAGATGATCATTTCATTATACCAACGGGCTGCTCTCGCCCTGACCTTAGCGCTGGCTGTGAACGCCCCGGCTACAGCCGATTCGCGACCGCTCGCCCCGGCGCTGCAACCCGACTGGTCGGGCTGGCGCCTGCCGCTTCCGGCAGGCGAGTGGCGAATCACCCGCGGGCCGTGCGACTCGGACAGCCAGTACGACCACGTCTGCGACTACTACGAGAACAGCTGTGCGTTTGATTATGTGCCCATGGCCGGGCGGATGGATGGCGTTCCCGTGTTGGCTCCCGCGCCGGGCGAGGTCTTCTTCGTCGGGACACGCGAGAACACGGGCCACATGGTGCTCCTCAAGCACCCCAATGGTCGCATCAGCGGCTATATGCACCTCGAAAAAGTCGTCGTCGGCCGGGAGACCCAGGTGAAGCAGGGCGCCGTGATCGGCTATGCCGGTCGCTCCGGGACGACCGAGGCGCATCTCCACTTCTGGGTCCAGGCGAACGCCGTCCAGCGTTCCTGTCTGGATATCACGACACTCGAGGAGCAGGACCTGGCGAAGGGCCTGGCGCGCTCGACCAACCTGGCCTGGTCGCAACTCGATCTGATCGATCCTCCGACTGCGGTCCNNAACTGGTTGCCGATCCTTGGCGCCGACGGGTCGGGCTCCGCGGTCTGGCGTTTGCCGGCGCGCGTCACGGTGCCGGCCGGCGGCACGGCGACTGTGCCAGTGGCCGTGCGCGCCACGGGCGCGGCCCTGACGCTGCGCGTCGGCGACCTCAGGGTCACGCCCGTCGCGCAGACAACCGATTCCGCGACCTTCCTGGTCCCGCTGCAAGCGTCGGCGAGCGTCGGTTTGAGGACGATCGGGCTTGTCTTGTATGGGTCGGGCCAGGCGATCAGCGTGCGCCTGGTTGTCGCCACGACAACGCGCCAGCCGGTTGCGGGCCTTGCGGGCACAGTATTGATCAACCCGGTCTTCGTCAGTCCGGCGAATTACGCTGTGCGAACCGGGAAGGCCAGCCTGTGTTGGGCGGGANNAGGGCGGGCTCCGCCGAGGCGGGCCCGGCTCCGCTGCGTTACAGGGTCCTGGTCGTGCGCGATCTGCTATCGGCCGCGACAAGTGCCCTTCCAACCACGGCTGACAGTGGCTGGATCGCCGACACCTGCTACACAACGCCCGACCTGGCGCCCGGGACGTACTTCTGGAAGGTGTTCGTCTTGGATGGCGCTGGCCTGATGAATCGGACCAATCAGCGCCCGCTGGCCTTCGTGATCCGCTGAAGGCGGGGTGTTGGCCTAGAACTCCGGCGTCATGTCGCGTCGGGGCGAGCCGTGGTACAAGTAAGGCGGTTATGGGGATGTTTCTGCCTGCAGAGGTCGTTCGTTTCGGGCTGGCGCTGACGGCGTTGGCCTATGCCATCGCGTCCATCGTTGCGCTCTGGAACCGTTGGCGCTACGGCACGCCTTCGCTCGTGCTGGCGCTGTATCTCGTGGGCGCAGCGGTCGCCGTCATGGGGAACCTGGCTGCGCAATCTCTCTGGCTGACGGCGCTTCCCTGGTCGATCATCGCCCGTGGGCCCTTTCACTCGTCTTTCTGGCTGGCGGGGTTGTTCTTCTGGCTGACGCGTAGCTTCATGCGGCAATCGGCGCCGCCGCGGTGGTTGTTCGGCGCCTACGTCGGTTATGGCCTCATCACGCTAGCGCTAGATTTCGGCTATGCGCTCGAGCCCGACATCTACCTTCTGGTCGGCGACCTGGTGATCTCGCGCGAACGAGCCCTGCTATGGCTGAGCATTCTGGGTTGGGCTGTCGCGCTGTTCGCCTCGGCCTGGAGCACCTTCCAGGCCTTCCGCGGGGCCACTCAGCCGCTGCATCGCAACCGGATCACGTACTGGTTGCCCGCGCTGTATGGCGTTGTGCTCGGCGATGCCCTGCTCTTTCTGGGTCAGTGGGGGCCCGGCGCGGCCGTGCATTTCCTCGGTATCGGCGTGGCTTCGTTCGCGATGTTGCGTCACACCTTGCCCGACGTGCGCCAGATCGCACGGGGCTTGCTGGCGTACGGCCTGGCCCTGGGCGTTATCGGGGCCGCCTTTGCGGTGGGCTCGACCTGGATCGCGTTCGTTTATCCTCCGGGCTCGTCGCTGATCCTTCCGCTGTCGGTCGTCCTGGTCGCCGGGCTGGCGTTGGTCTCGACGCGGGTGCTGCGCCTCGCCTGGCGTATCGCCGATTGGTTGATCTCGCGGCGCGGTTACGATTCTGCCCGCCTGGTGCGTGACTACAGCATGGCGATCAGCAACATCCTCGACGCGCAACAGCTGGCGCGAATCTCGCTTGGGATGTTTCGTGACACGCTCGGCGTCGAGCGGGCTGCGATGTTCCTGGTCGACGAGGTCTCGGCGCAGGCCAATGGCGCCGATGCGCCGTCGGAGCATGCCTTCAAGTTACGCGTGATCGGCTCGCTGGGCGAGCTGCCCGAGCCGGTCGCGCTCTCGGCCACCAACCCTGTGGCGCGCTACCTCGATAGCGAGTATCGGCCGCTGACGCAGTTCGACATCGACCTCCTGCCCCGGTTCAGCGAGATGGATCCCCTCGAGCGGGCCTGGCTCAAGACGCTCGACATCGACGTCTTCGTGCCCGTGTATTCCAAGGGACGTTGGATCGGTCTGTTCGCGCTTGGGCCGAAGGCCACGCATGACCGCTACTTCGACGACGATCTGACCCTGTTGAGCACACTGGCGGATCAAACCACTGTGGCGCTCGAAAACGTTCGGCTTGTCGATAACCTTGTCGCCCTCAACCGGGATCTGCGGAGCACGAACGTGGAGCTCGAGCGCACCCGCAATCGCCTCGAACGCCTCGACCAGGCGAAGTCGGATTTCATCGCCGTCGTCTCGCACGAACTGCGAACGCCGATGGGCATTTTGCTTGGATACAGCCAGATCCTGGCGCAGGACACTGAATTCCTGACGAGCCCCGATCACCATGTCATGGTGCGTGGGCTACAGGCGGGCGCCGAGCGGATGCAGGAGTTGGTCGAGTCGATGCTGGATATGGCCATGGTCGACAACCGCGCGCTGGGCCTGACGCGGCGGACCACTCGCCTCGTCGATGTCTGGCAGCGGTTGCTGGCCGAGATGGAGTCGACCCTGACCGATCGTCGATTGACCCTCACGCTGACGGAGGCTGTCGCCTCGCTGCCGCCGGTCATCGCCGACCCTGAGGCTTTGCGCAAGGTGTTTGCGCATCTGCTGATCAACGCGATCAAATTCACCCCGGACGGCGGCCGGATCCATGTCGAGGGACGCCGCGCGCCCCAAGACGAGCGGTACTCCACCGGCGCTGTGGAAATCGTGGTCGCCGATACCGGCATCGGTATCGATCCGGAACACCAGGAGCTGATCTTCGACAAGTTCTACCAGACCGGCGAGGTCTCGCTGCACTCGTCGGGCAAGACGAAGTTCAAGGGCGGCGGGCCGGGGCTGGGCCTGGCGATCGCCCGTGGGCTCGTCGAGGCGCATGGCGGTGAGATCTGGGTCGAAAGCCCAGGGCAAGATGAAGCCGCCTGTCCGGGCAGTTCCTTCCACGTGCGATTGCCGCTTTCGGCGGCTGCTCCAGACGCCCCCACCAACGGCCACTTATAGGGCTTAAAGGCATCCGCGCAATGGCCCCGGCCGGGCCCGGCCCGGGCGATCAGCGGCCGGGTTGAACCCGGTTATTGGCTATACAAAAAAAGGCGGGCCCGAACTGCGCTCCGGGCCCGCGAAGCGCGGTCGTGAGTGGCCAGTTGATGCGTTTTGACGCTGCAAGACAATGCCCCGGCGTATAGTCGTGCCCTTGTTAGTCGGGCCGAATACAACGCACTAAGGGGCCGCCTATGTTGGCACGCACGACCGTTTCAGTAGGCGTCGCAACGGCCATCCCCGAACCATTGCACACGCCTCTCTGAAGGCTAACCCAATGGTGGCATATCCGGATGGGTGAGTCTACTGATGGATGTCACGAATCGTCCGGTGTCTTTGCGGCGGCCGGGAGCAGGGCGACCAGCCGACGGCGTACGGCCGCCGGCAGGATGCTGAGCAGCTTCTCCTGTTCGGCCGGGTTGAACGTCCGCGTGGTGACCAATAGGCCCAGATAGAGCAGAAGGCCCACCGGCAGCGCCAGGGCCGGAGAGACGGGCCAGAGCGCCGCGGTGGCGGCCAGCATCAGGCCGGCACCGAGCCAGGGCCGCCAGAGCAACTCAAGCCAGGGCACAGGCCCGATCGCACGCTTGATCCAGCGGTAGAACAAGATACAGACAAACGTTTCGGACGCGATCGTCACGCCGGCCGCACCGATATAGCCGAAGGGCGCCAGGAAGATGAGATTGAGCAGCACGTTGAACGCAACGGCGGCCATGAACGAGATCGTCAGGCCGCGCTCCTGGCGCAGCGAGATGAGCATGTAGTTGGTCAGGCTGTTCATCCAGCCGATCGGCATCGACCAGGCCAGGATCCGCAATGCGATCGCGCCGTAGGGCAGGAAGCGCGAACCGCCCAGGATGGCGACCATGGGCTCGGCCAGGAAAGTCACGGCCACCGTTAACGGGAGCGCCGAGGCCGCCAGAAGCTTGAGCGCGAAGTGATACGTCGCGGCGACTCGCGAGCGGTCCTGCGCTTCAGCCTGCCGCGAGAGCACAGGGAACAGCGAGAGCGTGAACATCGACGGAACGATGTTGAACGCATCGAGGTAACGGTAGCCGGCGGAGTACCAACCGACCTCTGTGGCGCCGCGCACCGGGCGCAGCAGCGTAAAGTCGATCTTGTTGAACCAGCCCGCGAGCAGGTTGTTCAGCATCAGCGGGAAGCCCTCGCGTAACCCGCGCTGCTGCAGCCCAAAATCCCACTCCCATTGCGGCCTGAAGAACATGCGGATCGCCAAACCCAACAGCATGCCGAGCGTGAGCACGTTCACGATCAGGCTTGCGCCAGCCAGACCGACGATGCCGTAGCCGAGCGTGAGTGCGGCGACTCCGAAAAGGATTTTGAGCATCGTCGTGACGGTGGCGATCGCGGCCGGCACCTCGGCCTTCTCGTAGGCGTAGAAGAGCGCGGTCAGCCCTGTGCTCACCGTCCCTGGCGCTTGCGCAAGCACGAGAAGCGCGATGGCCAGCAGGGTGTTGTCGTCGAGCGGCTGGAGCGCCAGCGCGAAGGGGAGCTCGGCTCCGGCCAACGCGTTGATCGCGAGCAGACCGCCGGCGAAGAACGGAATGATTGACAGGCCGAGCCAGAGCCGCAGGGCCGTTGTGTTGAGCAGCCAGCGATTGGCCCGGGCTTTGTCGGCGGCGACCTCGCGGGTCAACAGTAGATTGAGGCCGTAGTTCGTGATGGTGTCGAACCACCCGAAGATCACGACGGCGTAGGCGTAGTTGCCGACCTCGGCCGGACCCAGGACGCGATTGGAGAACGTGGCGAAGGCAAAGTCAAGCAGCCGATTGAACAGCGACAGAGCCATGGGAGCGAGCGCGTTCTTGGCCACGCGCCGCGCACCGCTGTCGAGCCGCGACTCGTTGTAGATGCCGCGCCAGACCCAGACCCCGAGCATGAATACGAGCACCATTCCCGCCAGCAGACTGCCGAGCCCGCCGAGCCGCAGGCTCAACGGCGAGTAGCGAAAACGCACGGTGTGCGAGCCCGGTTCGAGCACCACGCCGCGGAAGTTGCCGTTGACGCGCGTGATGGCCAACTCGTGCTCGCTGCTCTCGTCGCCGCCGATCGGTCGGGCGTATGCGCGCCAACCGTCGGCATAGGTGTCGCCAAGGATCAGCCAGCTGCGCTCGGTCGGAGCAGCGTCGACCCAGATCTCATTTCCAGCGTAACTCGTGACCGTGGCTACGCCGGCTTCAGAGCCTCTGGGCGCCGTCTGCGATTCGCCTGCATCGGGCGCGTCTCCGGGCGCCACGAGGACATAGCGTCGGGGATCGTAAGTGAGTATGGTGCGCGCCAATTCGTCCGTCTCGATCGTGGCTGTGACGGGTAAGGTGAATGCGCGCGGCATGACCGTGGCGTTGCGGTAGATCCGCACTTCGTCGTCGTAAACGAGTTCGTACTTCGGGTTGTCAATCGGCACGTCGCTGACAACGTACTTGACGTTCAAAAGGTCGAGCAAGGGCGAGTCGAGCGCAAGTGGGTCATTGAGCGGCGCGATCCGATTGAAGTCGAGTTGATATTGCGGCTGGATCAGCCCCATGTAGTCGGCGTACTGCTTCGAGAACAGCGAGTCATAGCCGCGGATATCCTGGAACCGAAACAGCCACGGGATGTTGGCGTGATACGGCTCTGCGCCCGTCGGCGCATAACTGGTGAGGCGCCACAGCGTGGCATCCTGTCGCAGGAAGGCTGCGGATGGCGGCTCGTAGACGAGCACGGCCGGGTCGGCGGCCGGGGCGAATCCCCAGGCCGCGATCAACAGATCGGCGGCCAGCACAGCGCCGACGGCGCCGGCCCACAGCGGTCGCCCGCGCCACGTGTACTGCCAGTGGCGGCTGAGCAGGGCCATGCCCGAGATGATCGCTAGCACTGCGAAGACGGCGGCCCAGGTCCCTTCGTACGACAGGAACATGCGGGGGTCGCAGGTCAGCGCCGGCTCAGAACCCGTGCAAAACGCCCGCGGGGCGTAGGCCAGCTCCTGGATCTGGCTGGTGATCGCGGCGCCATAAAGGTCGAACCGCCAGTAGAAATAGGCCAGCCAGAGCAGGGTTACCACCCCTGCAAAGATCGCCAACGCGGCCATGAGATCGGCCGAGCCCCAGATTCGGCGCGCGAATTGCGAGCGCGGCACGCGGCCTGTGGCGTCGCGTTCGCCGGGCAGGAGCCCGTCGAGCCCAAAGGCCGCCAGGCCGACGACGGCTACGGTCAGCGGAAACACCCAGCGAAAGGGCGAATGTAGCTGGCTGATGCCCGGCAACCAGAAGATCGCGGCATAGAGCGGCGTGCCGAAGGCGAAGGCCAGGCTGAAGGCTGCCAGGACGAAGAAGAACATCCACGGCGAGAAGATCCAGTCCCACAGCCGGTCAAGACGGCGTTGGCGCCACAGCCGACGGAACGCGACCGGCAGCAAGAGCAGGGGCAACAAACCGAGATAAGCGCCACCCTCGACCGTGTTCTTTGCGCCCCAATCGATGGTGCCGTTGAGCGCCGGGACCCAGGCTCGGGTGAACCAGTCGAAGTAGACGTGATGGCTGGCATTGCCGTATGCGTTTGGCATGAGGAAGACCAGCACATGGCGGAGGGGTAACGCCCAATCCAGCACCTGATCGAGCGAGGCCCGCCCATCACGAAAGCTGCTGCTGGCCAACTCATACAGCGGCAGGAACTGGACGGCGCCGAGCGCCAGACCCAGGACGGGCACCGCCAGGAGCGCCGTCGCGCGCGCAAACCATTCGCGCCAAGAGAGTGCGGCCCGACCGAGACGCAGGCCGGCCAGGCGCCACGCCGCATAGCCTGCCGACACAAGCAGGCTGTAGTACAGGATCTCGACGTGGCCGGCCAGCACCTGCAGCCCGATGACGACCGCGCCCAACGCCAACCACGGCACGACTGCGGCGCGGCCGCGCCACGGGTGCGCGCTTGCGACAAGTTCGAGCGTCGCCAACAGAAACGGCAGCCAGGTCGCGGCCGCGACGATCATGGGGAAGACCACGCTCAACGTCATGAAGCCGCTGAGCTGAAAACCGACGCCGCCGATCACGGCGGCCAGACGGCGCAGTCGCAGCACCCGAAGCCAGATGTAGAAACCCAGCCCGGCCAGCCAGAGCTGGCCGACGGCGAACCAACCAAAGGCGACGGCGTTTGGCAAAACGTAGTGCAACCAGGTCAGGGGATAGAGCCCGGAGTGTTGCCCGGCTGCCAGGAAGGGCACGCCGGCAAAGAGATACGGGTTCCACAACGGGAGCTGGCCCTCGGCGAGCGAATCCCGGATGAACTCCTTCCACAGCAGGTTCTCAAGGACCAGATCCGACACCAGCATGTTGTGCGGGATCTCGGGTAGGCCAAGGTCGGCGCGCGCGCTGGCATACGGCTCGTACCGGCCCAGATTGTCGGTCGGGATCAGGGTCCGCCCCCCAAGGGTCACCTGCCAGTATAGGGTCAGAGGCAGGGCGAACAGCAAAACCGCCGCCAGCAGATCACTGCGAGAGCGTCTCACGCGTTGCATCTCAGATGATTAAACCACACCGGGGATAGTGGATGAAGCGATATCGCCGCACCGCCTGCGACTGTGACGTGTCTGTGACCGGCGGTCACTACAGTGCGGTCTTGGGCCAGGGCAAGGCGCGTGAGGTCCGCGCGATTGTCGGGCGTTCAGACCTGATCGCGTGGCTTCAGGCCGCGATGGCGTAACCCGACCTGCCAGACGCGCCAGGCCGACTCGAACTTGACGCCCAGGCTCATCTTGGATTGGCCAATGCGTCGATCCTCGAAATAGATCGGGTATTCGAGGATTCGGTATCCCAACCGCTCGGCGACATAGGCCATCTCGACCTGAAAGACATAGCCGTTGGACCGGATTCGTTCGAGCCCGAGGTCGCGGAGGGCGTCGGCGCGCCAGACCTTGTAGCCGGCCGTGGCGTCATGGACGCGGATCCCGAGCAGGGTGCGTGCGTATACGTTCGCCCAGGCCGACAGCCAGACCCGTCCCTGGCCCCAGCGGGGATCGAGCCGTCCACCGGGCACGTAGCGCGAGCCGACCACGACGTCGTACTTCGTCAGGGCCTCGATCATCTCGGGAAGATACTCAGGGCTGTGCGAGAAGTCAGCGTCCATCTGAACAACGGCTTCGGCGCCTGAGTCGAGCGCGTGTTGAAAGCCGGCGATGTAGGCAGTTCCGAGGCCGAGTTTTGCGCCGCGTTGCAGCAGCTTTAGCCGGCCTGGGCGTTCAGCGGCCAGCGTCTCGGCGATGGCGCCTGTGCCGTCCGGCGATCCATCGTCGACGACAAGGATGTCGAGGCCAAGCGGCAGGGCCCACAGGGCTTCCGCCATCTGGCGCAGGTTGCGCGATTCGTTGTAAGTGGGGAGGACGACTGTGACACGCATGAATAGGAACCGGGAGCAAACCCCGGTATTGTGGGGCCGCTCCCGGAATAAATCAAGGGCTGTGCTTCCGGCCAGAGTGACTGAACGACAGCGCCCCGTGTCGGGCTAGACCAGCTTGGCCAGATCCTCGGTCGCCCGGCGCATATCCAGGAAGACAAGGCCGAGCTTGGCGCCCTCGCGCGCGAGCACAGTCAACACGGCCTCCTGGCCGACCGACTGCAGAATGACGTAGCCCTTTTCTCCCTTGATGTAGACCTCATTCAGGCTGCCACGCCCGAGTTCGCTGGCGATGCGCTCGCCCAGCGAGAGCATCGCGGCCGACATCGCCGACACCCGATCCTCCTCGACATTGCGTGGGAGGGCCGTTGCGATGGGCAGGCCGTCGACGCTGACGACCGCCGAGGCCTCGATGTCGGGGCTCGTGATCTGCATGTCCCTGAGACGGTCTTCCATCAATTCGGTGCGGGATTTGGTCACGGTCGATTCTCCTACGGCACTCGCCGGGTCGGCGACGGCCACCGCGGTTGTAGCATGCGCGTTATGTGATGTCAAGTGTTGCGGCGTAAAATGCGCGCAAACCTTGGTCCTAAGCCCGACCTTAGCCGGCATCGGTATAATGTGCAATGTTCGTTCCAGGGGCGGCTCGGCTCCTGGAACTTTTCTTGCTGGCTTGACGAGCACTCAGTCTGGAGGTTTGCATGGAGTGGCTTGACCCGCGTTTCATCATCACGGCCCTTGGGCCGTGGGTCTACATCGGTCTGTTTCTGATCATCTTCGCCGAATCGGGTTTGTTTTTCGGCTTCTTCCTCCCCGGCGACAGCCTGCTGTTGACAGCCGGGCTGTTTGCCTTCGAAGGCACGCTCAACATCTGGTGGCTGATCCCGCTCCTCTTTGTCGCGGCTGTGTTTGGCGACAACGTGGGCTACTGGTTCGGGCGCAAGACAGGCCCGCCGCTGTTCACCCGGGAGGAGTCGTTCCTCTTCAAGCCGCGTAACCTCAAGGCCGCCCACGACTTCTACGAGAAGCACGGCGGCAAGACGATCATCCTGGCGCGGTTCATGCCCTTCATCCGCACGTTCGCGCCGATCGTGGCCGGGGCCGTCGAGATGAACTACCGCTCCTTCATGACCTTCAACCTCGTCGGTGGCGCATTATGGGCGGGCGGCGTGACGCTGGCCGGCTACTGGCTCGGTTCGGTGTTCCCGCCCGAACTCCTCGACCGCTACTTCGTGATCATCGTGGCTGCCGTGATCGTGATTTCGGTGGCGCCCACCGCCTGGCATCTCTGGCAGGAAAACGGCGACGCGATCCTCGCCCGGCTTGGGCTGAAGAAAAAGGCCGACGCCAACAACAAATGAGCGAAGGCGAAATGCAAAGCGCCG